>DASSUW010000258.1:0-17059 GCA_035706585.1 Solirubrobacteraceae bacterium
GTCGGCCGCCGCGCGCGCCCGGATGGTGCGAGGCCACGAGGCGGCCGAGCGGGCCGCCGCGCACGGGCCGGTCTACGGCCGCACGACCGGCGTGGGCGCCAACCGGCACGTCGACGTCCACGACGACGACCTCGAGGGCCACGCGCTGCGGCTGCTGCGCAGCCACGCCGGCGGGCTCGGCGAGGCGCTGCCCGACGACGTCGTGCGCGCGACGGTGCTCGTGCGGCTCGCGCAGATGGCGGCGGGCGGCGGCAGCCGCCCAGAGGTGGCCGACGCGCTGGCGACGCTGGTCGCGCAGGACCGCATGCCGGCCGTTCGCGACCTCGGCGGGCTCGGAACGGGAGACCTCACCGTGCTCGCACAGCTCGGGCTGGCGCTCGCGGGCGAGGGCGAGGACGGCGGGCCGGCACGCCTGGAGGTCGGCGCCGGCGACGCGCTGCCCTTGATGAGCTCAAACGCGGCGACGTTCGCGACCGCCGCCCTGGTGCTGGCCGACCTGTGGGAACTGCTGGAGGCGGGGCTCGGCGTCGCCGCGCTCAGCTTCCAGGCGCTGCGCGGCAACCGCGAGGCCTTCGCCGACGCCGTGACCGAGGCGCGCCCGCTGCCCGGCATCACGCTCGTGTCGGCGCGGCTGCGCGCGCTCACCGCGGGCGCCGAGCCGCCCGCTCGCCGCCAGGACCCGTTCGGGCTGCGCTGCCTCCCGCCGGTGGCGGGCGCGCTGGCGTGGGCGCTGTACGGGCTCGACGAGGTGCTCGCGGTCGAGATCAACGCGGCCGCCGAGAACCCGCTGTTCGCCGGCGGCGAGGCGCTGCACAACGGCGGCTTCCACGCCGCCAGCTGCGCGCTGGCGCTCGACGGCCTGCGCCTGGCGCTGGTCCCGTTCGGCAGCCTGGCCGGCGCCCGGCTCTCGCACCTGATGGCGCCCGACCTCACCGGACTCCCGCCGTTCCTGGCCGCCGACGACTCGGGCAGCTCCGGGCTGATGATCGCCGAGTACCTGGCCGGCGATGCCCTCGCGCGGCTGCGCACCGGCGCCACCCCGGCCGTCCTCGGCTCCGTCTCGATCTCGCGCGGCCTGGAGGAGCACGCCAGCTTCGCCTGGCAGTCGGCCGGCCACGCGCGCCGCGCCGTCGGCCTGCTGCGGACGGTGCTGGCGCTCGAATGGGTCGCCGCCGAGCGCGCTCTGCGCATGCGCGCGGTGCCCGCGACCGGCGTGCTCGCCGACGCCCGCGCGCTCGCCCGCGACTTCGACCCCCGGCTCGAGGACCGCCCGCTCGGCGCCGACGTCGCGCTCGCCGAGGCCGCGCTGCCGGCGCTCGCCGAAGTCGTGCGCCTCTCCGCCCCTTAGCCGAGCAGCGTGCGGAACCGCGCCGCCTCGCGCTTGGGCTGCGTCGTCAGCCGCGCCCAGGTCACGCGCACGACCCGGAGCCCGGCCTCGACCAGGTCGGCGTCCTTGGCGCGGTCGGCCTCGAAATCCTGGTGGTAGTCCTCACCGTCGAGCTCGGCCACCAGCCCCTGCGCACGCCAGAACGCGTCGACCTCATAGCCCGCCACGAACGCGTTGATCTCCGGCCGCGGCAGGCGATGGCGCGCGCAGAACCTCGGGAACGCGTCCTCGAACGCCGACCGCGTCGGGCGTGGGGTCTGGCCGCGTCTCAGCTGCGGCGGCAGGTCATCGAGGCTCATGAGCCTGGCGAGCCGCCCGTCGTTGACGGCGCGGGTCAGGGCGGCCGGGCCCAGCGCCCGGGGCGAGGTGCAGCTTGATCAGCCGGCCGCTGGTGATCCAGCGCTTGACGGTGTCGCGCCAACCCCCGCTTGCAGGAGCTGGGAGCGAGTCAGGATCCCGTGCTGCTCGGACGCCACACGTTGGAGGGCCAGTTTGGTCACTTTGGTGCGTATAGAGCCCCAAACGACCAAACTCGCCCCCCACGGCGAACCAACCAGGCCGACCCCTCACCCACCCCACCCAGCCGCCGTTCGCCGGCGCCCTAGAAACGCACAGAGTCGCGCCCGCGTCAGAGCAACCCGTTGGCCTCCAGGAACGCCTGCGCCACATCGGCCGGCTTCTTCTTGTCGAGGTCGACGGCTGCGTTCATGGACGTCATGGCCTCTTCGGTCAGCAGCGCGTTCACGGAGTTGATCACGTCCATGAACTCCTGACCGCCGAGCGCGTCGTACTTGTCCTTGTTGATGACGAAGTAGACGTTCTGGAAGCCGAACACGCCCTCCGGGTCCTCCAGGACCGTGTACTTGCCCGACGCGAGCTGGGCGTCCGTGGAGAACACGTTCGCGGTGTCGACGTCGCCCTTGTCGAGCGACGGGTACTGCAGGCCGAGCGCGAGCTGCTTGAACTTGGCGTTCTTGATCCCGTAGACCTTCTCCATGCCCTTGAGGCCGTTGAAGCGGCTCTTGAACTCCGGGCGCGCGCCGATCGTGAAGCTCGGCAGGTTCTTCAGATCGCCCACCGAGCTGAGGTTGTTCTTCTCGGCGAACTCCTTCGTGGTCGCGATCGCGTCGGTGTCCTGGAACGGCGTCGCCTCGCTCACCTGCTGGCCGCGGCCCTCGTAGAACTCCTTGACGAGCTGCTTGGTCTGCTCGGGGCTCTCGGCGAGGATGTCGTTCTTCGCCACGACCGAGAGCGAGACGCCCGTGTACTCCGGGTAGCCGTCGATCTCCCCCGACGTCAGCGCCTTGTCGATGATCTCGGTCGCCCCGATGTTCTCCTTCAGGTTGACCTTGTAGCCCTTCGCCTCCAGCGCCTGCGCGTAGAGGTTGCCGAGGACGAACTCCTCGGTGAAGTCCTTGGTCCCGATCGTCACGGCGGGCTTGCCCTCGCCGGGCTGGTCGCTGCTCGAGGACGTGCCGGTCCCTCCGCCTCCTCCGCCGCCGCCACTGTCGTCGTCGCCGCAGCCGCCGACGACGAACGCGGCGATCACGAACAGCAGTGCGAGTAGTCGTGCCTTGGTCATGAGAACCTCCCCTTGTTCCTTGATCAGGCCACCGCCCGGTCGGCCGGCAGATCCGACTCGGCGGGCGGAACGATGGTGTGCAGCTCCTTCGGGACGACGAGACCGCGCGGCGTTATCCGTCGCTGTACGAGGCCGAGGAGCCCGTCGACGGCGAACGCGAGGGCGACCGCCACGATCGTCGCCGCGATCACGCCCTCCAGCCCGTAGGTCGCCTGGTTGACGATGATGTCGCCGAGGCCGCCGCCGCCCGCCAGCGCGGCCAGCGGTGCGGTCGCGATCACGTAGACCGACGCCGTGCGGATACCGGCGAAGATCAGCGGCCACGACAGCGGCAGCTCGATCACCCGCAGCACCTGGCTTTCGCTCATCCCCATCCCGCGGGCGGCCTCGACCGCGTCCGGGTCGACGCCGGCGACCGCCGTGTAGGCGTTGGTGAGGACCGGCGGCACGGCGAGCGCGACGAGCGCGATCGTGATGTTGATCCGCGAGAGGCCGATGAACGCGAGGCTGATCGCGATCAGCGCGAGGCTCGGCAGCGCGCGCATCACATTGGAGATGCTGATCGCGACGAACGAGCCGGTATGGCGATGGCCGAGCAGGACGCCGACCGGGAGCGCGATCGCCAGCGCGATGACGAGGCCGAGCGCCGAGATCACCACGTGCTCGAGCGTCTTGTCGACGAGCAGGCCGGTGTTGTCGGTGTAGAAGTTGATCAGGTCGCTCATGTGGCGAGGCTCCGGGCGCGGCTCCACGGAGTGAGCGCGTGCTGCACGAGGACGATCGCGGCGTCGGCGATCAGCGCCAGCGCGATCGCGAGCAGGCTGGCGGCGACGAACTCGGTGTTGGCGCCGGTCTGAATCGCGCTGAAGATCGGCGCGCCGAGCCCGAGCGGCGTGATGAACGCGCCGACGGTGGCGAGCGAGATCGTCGTGACCGTGGCGACCCGGATGCCGGCGACGATCGCCGGCGCCGCCAGCGGCAGCTCGATCTGCAGCAGCGACTGCCGGCGCGTGAGGCCCATGCCCTCGGCCGCCTCCTTGGCCTCGGCGGGCACCTCCCGCAGCCCGGTGAGCGTGTTGCGGAACAGGATCAGCAGCGTGTAGGACACGAGCGCGATCTCGATCGTGAGCCAGCCGATGCCCGTGACCGGGACCATGATCTGGAAGAAGGCGATGCTCGGGATCGTGTAGAAGAGTGCCGACAGGTTGGCGAACGGCAGCTCGAAGCTCGAGTAGCGGTACGCGACCAGCGCCGCGGCGAACGCGATCACGAACCCGACGGCGACCGCGATCGCGGTCAGCTCGATGTGCTCGACGACGCGCGGCCAGAACCGGTCGCCGAACTCGTCCAGAAACCAGTTCAGGCAGAACTTGCCGTTCTCCCTGATGCACTCGTCTCCGCGCCCGAAGTCGGGGATCACCGGCCCCTCCTGCGCGAAGAGGGTGACGGCCGCGCTCATGTGACTCGCTCGCCCTCGGTTTCCGAGAGCAGGCGACTGACCACCTCGAACGTCATGTAGCCGGTGCGGCCGCCGTCCTGGCCGACGACGACCACGCCGGGAGCGCCCTCGGTGAGCATGATGGAGAGCGCGTCGCGCAGCGTCGTCTTCGACGAGCACGCGGGCGTCGCCGCGCCGTCCGCCGCCGGCACCGGCAGCAACTCCACCTCGTCGAGCCGGCGCAGCGAGAGGCGCTTGAGCCCACGGTCGGCGCCGACGAACTGCGCGACGAACTCGTCGGCGGGCGCGGCGAGGATCGCCTCGGGCGTGTCGTACTGCGCACGCACGCCGCCCTCGCGCAGGATGCAGATGCGGTCGCCCATCTTGATCGCCTCGTCGATGTCGTGCGTGACGAAGACGACGGTCTTGCGCAGCTCGCGGTGCAGGCGCAGGAAATCGTTCTGCAGCCGCTCGCGGGTGATCGGGTCGATCGCCCCGAACGGCTCGTCCATCAGCATCAGCGGCGGGTCGGCCGCCATCGCGCGCGCCAGCCCGACGCGCTGGCGCTGACCGCCCGAGAGCTGCGACGGGTAGCGCTTGGCGTGCTCGTCGGGGTCCAGCCCGACGAGATCGAGCAGCTCGCGCGCGCGGGCGCTGATGCGCTTCTTGTCCCAACCGAGCAGCCGCGGGACGGTGCCGATGTTGTCCTGGACCGTCATGTGCGGGAACAGGCCGATCTGCTGGATCACGTAGCCGATGCCGCGCCGCAGCTCGGTCAGTTCGAGCGACCGTACGCTCGTGCCGTCGATCGTGATGTCGCCCTCGGTGATGGCGATCAGGCGGTTGATCATCTTCATGGCGGTCGTCTTGCCGCCGCCGGAGGGGCCGATGAGGACGCAGATCTCGCCCGCGGGAATCGTCAGCGAGAGGTCGTCGATCGCGGGACGCGCGCTGTTCCCGTAGCGCTTCGTCACATGATCGAGAACGATCTCAGCGGCGGTGGACTCGGCGCTCACGACCGGCTCAGATATACCAGTCACGCCCCTTGTGGGGCAACGCGAGTCTATGCGGCCGCTTCGACCGGACGCAGCTCCTCGGCATACGAGATCGACTCGCGCCGGAGCGTGCCGTCGGGCGCGACCGCGTACGAGCCCATCCGCCACAGCGGCGGCGAGTAGGCGTGAATCGACACGGCCGGCAGGTCGGAGTCCTGACGCATCCGGTGGACATGCGAGGCGTCGAAGTCGAACACGCTGCCGGCCGGATGGTGGAGCCGGCGCGGCGCTCCGCCGACGACGAGGCGCTCCTCGATCACCTCTCCTTCCACGACGGCCACGGCGCCGCGCGAGACGTCGTGGTCGTGGAAGCCCGTGTCGCTGCCGTTCATCCAGGAGATCACCCAGACGTCGACGTGCTCGTCGCGCCAGAGCTGCTCGAACGCGCGGCCCGCCGTGCCGTAGCGCACAAGCGGACGCCACCGCTCGGGCTCGGCGGCGATCTGCGCGACGAGCGCCCGCAGCTCGTCGCGGTCGAGATCGAGGGCAGGCGCCGCCGCGTTCATGCGGCGACCAGCGCGGCGGTCGGGAGCAGGAGCCGGGATGGATTGCGGCTTCGCAGAGCGCTGCGGACGGCGTCACCGAACGGAAGGTCGGCGGGCTCGCCGACGGGGCGGTCGGAGCCGTGAACGAGACGGTCGACGCCGACCTCGCGAAGGACCGCGTCCACGGCGCGGGTGCCGTACGAGGAGACATCGAGGAACACGTCGGGGTCGTTCGCGGCGAGCCCGCCGCGCGCGACGAGCCGTTCGCGATGCAGGGGCGCCAGACCGCCGAGCATCGCGAAGCAGGCCCGTACCCGCGGGTGCGCGGGCCGGCCCCAGACGGCGAAGGCGTGCCATGCCGCGTGCATCGCGCCGACGTAGTGCGTGAGCGGCGGCCACCATCCCGGCATGTCGGCCGTGGCGGTCGGCGGTGCCGGTCCCGGGTGGACCAGCAGCGGCGCAGCGCGGCGCTCGAGCGTCTCGAGGACCGGCCCGAGCCGGTCGAAGCCCTCGGCGCTGCCGAGCGCCTCGGCTGCGACGCAGGCGCCGACGAACCCGCGGTCGAGGAGCCGCGCGAGCTCCGCCGGATCGGGCTCGGCGAGCCCGACGGCGGCCCAGGCACCGAACCGGGAGCCGAGCGCCGCCACGCCGTCGTGATAGGCCTCGAGCAGCGGCGCGGCCTCGCCCGCCGGCAGCGCCTCGATCCCCAGCGGCACGGACGGCGCCACCAGCGCCAGTTCGAGGCCGTCGGCGTCCACGAGCGCCGCGCGGCGGTCGGGGTCGTGCTCGGCGAGGTCGACGGGCGCCTCCGGCTCGCCGAGCAGCCGCAGCACCCAGCCGGTGGCGCGGCGTACCAGCATCGGCGCCGACCGACGGCGCGAGAGCTCTCGCAGCAAGGGCTCGGGCCAGAGGTGCTGATGGATGTCGATCGCCTCGTACACGGGAAGGTGAATCGGTTCAGTGAACCGGTTCACAAGTATCCGTCGAAGCGCCCCGCCGTGTCAACCCGGTTACGCTCCGCACGTGCCCGAGGGCGCCAGGCATCGCACGACCATCCGCGAGCTGGCGGAGTACACGGGCCTCTCGCCGGCCGCCGTGAGCTACGCGCTGCGGGGCAAGCAGGTATCGGCCGAGACCGAGCGCCGCGTGCGCGAGGCCGCCGAGGAGCTCGGGTATGAAGCCGACCCGATCGCCCGCGCCCTGGCCGGTGGCGCCACGGCCGTGGTCGGGCTGCTCGTCGGCAGCCTCGCCGACTTCTGGAACCAGGAGCTCGTGCGCGCCGTCCAACGCGAGCTTTACGGAGCCGACCTCAGCACGCTGGTCGCCGACGCCGACGGGGAGCCCGCGCGTGAGCTCGAGCTGGCGCAGCGTCTCGTCGACCACCGCGTCGACGGGCTCGTCGTCGTGCCGATCGGTCCGGCGAGCGGAGGGTGGGCGTCGATCGCGCGGCAGGTGGCCACCGTGACGATCGGCGACGCCCTGCCCGGCGTGTCCCCGGCCGGTGAAGTGGTGTTCGACAACGCGCGGGCGGTGCGGCAGAGCCTCGAGCACCTCAGCGAGCTCGGTCACCGCCGCATCACCGTGCTCTCGTGGGCGGTCGAGACGTCGCCCGATCGCCAGGCCGAGCGCGCCGTCGCCGCCTCGGCCGCCGCTCTTGGGATCGACTGCCGCGTCGTGGCGTGCGCGTACTCGCTCAACGGCTCCCGGCCGCTGGCGCTCGAGCTGCTCCGCAGCGACGACCGGCCGACCGCCGTCCTGTGCCTGTCGGACTCGATCGCCTACGGCGTGTACGCGGCGTGCGCGGAGCTCGAGCTCGCGATCCCCGGCGACGTCGCGGTCGCCGGCTTCGGAGACCATCCGATCTCGCGGCTGCTCGCACCGCCGCTGACGTCGACCGTATGGGACATCGACCGCGTCGCCGAGCTGGGCACGGGCTTCCTGCTCCAGGCGATCGACGCCGACGGCCCCCAGGCGACGTTGCGCGAGCTCGTCGCGCCGGTGCTCGTGGCGCGCGCATCGACAGGTCCGGCACACCAGCGCATCTGATATATCTGGCGCATGAGCCGCTTGCCGAGCAGCGCACGCGCGGTGGTGATCGGCGCGGGGATCGTCGGCAACTCGCTCGCCTGCCACCTCGGCCGGCAGGGCTGGGCCGACATCGTGCAGATCGACAAGGGGCCGCTCCCGAACCCAGGCGGCTCGACCGGCCACGCGTCGAACTTCATCTTCCCCGTCGACCACTCGCGCGAGATGACGGCGCTCACGCAGGACAGCGTCCGCCAGTACAAGGAGCTGGACGTCTTCACGCAGTCGGGCGGCATCGAGGTCGCGCGCACCGAGGAGCGGATGGAGGAGCTGCGGCGCCGGATGGCGTCGGCGAAGGCATGGGGCGTCGAGGGTGTCCGCCTCGTGACGCCCGCCGAGATCAAGGAGCTCGTCCCGTTCATCGACGAGAGCGTGATCGTCGGCGGCTTCCACACCGAGGGCGTCGGCGTGGTCGACTCGCTGCGCGCCGGCACGCTGATGCGCGAGGAGCAGCAGGCGGCCGGCACGCTGACAACCGTCGCGAACGTCGAGGTCGTGGGCATCGACGTCGAGGGCGGGCGCGTCCGCCGCGTGCGCACGACCGACGGCGACATCGAGGCCGACACGGTCGTGATCGCGTGCGGGGTGTGGAGCCCGCTGCTCGCGCGCATGGCCGGCGCCACGATCCCGCTCACGCCGGCGATCCACCAGATGATCGACATCGGGCCCGTGCCGCGGTTCGCGGGCGCGACCAAGGGCATCGAGTTCCCGATCGTGCGCGACATGGACACGAACATGTACGAGCGCCAGGACGGGACCGGCCTGGAGATCGGCTCGTACGCGCACCGGCCGATCCTCCACGACCCCTCCGAGATCCCCTCGATCGAGCAGGCGGCGCTGTCGCCGACCGAGTTCCCGTTCACCGAGGACGACTTCGCGCTCCAGATGGAGCAGGCGCTCGAGCTGATGCCGGAGATCGTCGGCGACGAGTCGGTGGGCATCAAGTACGCGATCAACGGCCTGCTGTCGCTCACGCCGGACGGGCTGCCGCTGCTGGGCGAGACCCCCGAGGTCCGCGGCCTGTGGTCGGCCGCCGCGGTGTGGGTGAAGGAGGGCCCCGGCGTCGGCCGCTCGATGGCCGAGTGGATGACGCACGGCGACAGCGAGATCGATCTCCAGTCCTCGGACATCGCGCGCTTCTATCCGTGCCAGAAGACGCGCGCGAACGTGCGCGCCCGGGCCGCCGAGGGCTTCAACAAGACGTACGGGATCGTCCACCCCGGCGAGCAGTGGGCGTCGAACCGCGACGTGCGGCTCCCGCCGTTCCACGCGCGCGAGAAGGACCTGGGCGCCGTGTTCTTCGAGACCGCGGGCTGGGAGCGCCCGCACTGGTACGAGTCCAACGCCGGGCTGGTCGGGCAGTACGGCCTCAACGGCCGCGAGCACGAGTGGGACGCGCGCTGGTGGTCGCCGATCATCAACGCCGAGCATCTGGCCATGCGCGAGCGGGCGGCGATGTTCGACCTGTCGGCGTTCTGCATCTTCGACGTCGCCGGCGCCGGCGCGCTGGACGCGGTGCAGCGCGTGGCGATGCGCCAGATGGACGTGCCGATCGGCCGCGCGGTCTACACGCCGCTGCTGACGCCGGGCGGTGGCTTCCGGTCGGACCTCACGATCCTGCGGCTCGCCGACGATCGGTTCCGCTTCGTCACCGGCGGCCTGCACGGGATGGCCGATCTCAAGTGGGTGCGCGACCACGCCGACGGCGCCGTGGTGACCGACCTGACCGGCGCCTGGACGACGCTCGGGCTGTGGGGGCCGCGGGCGCGCGACATCCTCGCGAGCCTCACGAGCGACGACGTCTCGCACGAGGGCTTCCCGTTCGCGCATTGGCGCTCGATCGAGGTCGGGCCGCTACAGGTGCTCGCGCTCCGGATCTCCTACGTCGGCGACCTCGGCTGGGAGCTGCACGTGCCGATCGAGCAGGGCGCGAAGCTGTGGGACATGGTGTGGGAGGCCGGGCAGCCGCACGGGCTGGTGCCCGCCGGGATCGGCGTCTACGGCACGACCGGGCGGATCGAGAAGGGCTACCGCGCGTTCGGCTTCGAGCTCGACGGCGAGTACGACGTGGTCGAGGCCGACATGGCGTGGGGCAAGGTCAAGGAGCAGGACTTCGTCGGCAAGGAGGCGCACCTGCGCCATCGCGGGTCCGAGCCCGCGGCCATCATGTGCACGCTGACCGTCGACGACCACACGTCGGCCGCCGGCATCGCGCGCTACATGCTCGGCCGCGAGCCGATCGTCACCCGCGACGGCGCGCCGCTGGTCGACCGCAAGGGGCGTCGCTCATTCGTCACCACGGCCGGCATGGCGCCGTCGGTCGGGACGTACCTGCTGATGGCCTATCTGCCGTCCGAGCACGCCGTCGAGGGCGCCGAGCTGGCCGTCGAGTACATGGCCGAGCGGTACCCGGTCACCGTCGCCGTCGCCGGCTCGCGGCCGATCTTCGACCCGGAGAACACCCGCATCCGCTCGTGAACGTCCTCGTCTGCGTCAAGCGCGTGCCGTTGACCGGCGGCAAGATGGTCCTCACCGCGGACGAGCGCGCGATCGAGACGCGGCACCTCGGCTTCACGATCAGCCCGCACGAGGAATGCGGCGTGGAGGAGGCGGTGCGGATCGTCGAGGCGCTCGGCGGCGAGGTGACGGTCGTGACGCTCGGGCCGCCGGAGGCCGAGGAGCAGCTGCGCGACGCGATGGCGATCGGCGCCGACCGCGCGATCCTGCTCGAGACCGACGGCGGCGAATGGGACCCGGAGGCGACCGCCGCCGCGCTGGTCGAGGTGATCGCCGCCGAGAATCCGGACCTCGTGATCTTCGGCAACGAGTCGGCCGACTCCGGCGGCTTCCAGGTCGGGATCCGCGTCGCGCACGCGCTCGGGCGCCCGATCGTCACCGGCCTGAAGGCGCTCGCGGTCGAGGACGGCACGCTGCGCTGCGAGCAGGAGGTCGGCTCGGCGCGCGACGTCTACCGCCTGCCCCTGCCCGCCGTCGTGGGAGTCAAGGAGGGCATCAACCTGCCGCGCTACCCGTCGGTGCCGGCGAAGCTGCGCGCGCGGCGCAAGCCGGTCGACCGGCGGACGCCGACCGCCCGCGCGCCGCGGCTGGAGATGGTCCGGCTGGTGGTGCCGGAGGGGAAGGGCAAGCAGGCGGAGGTGCTCGGCGAGGGGCCGGGCGCCGCGCCGGCGGTCGTGGAGCTGCTGCAGAGGCTGGGCGTCGCGTGAACGCGCCGGCGTTCGCGCTGCGGCCGGCGGAGGGCCTCGCATGACGACGCTCGTGTTTCTCGAGGCGGCGGACGATCTCGGGCTCCAGGCGCTGACGTTCGCGCGGCGGTACGACCCGGCGGCCGAGGTCGTCGCGATCGGCGAGGCCCCCGGCGTCGCCGCGACGGTGCATCTCGCCGAGATCGACGGCTACGCGCCGCAGGCGTGGGCGCGCGCGATCGCGAGCCTGCGGCCGACGGCGGTGATCGCCGCCGGCACCGACCGCGGCAACGAGGTCCTCGCGCACGCGGCGGTGATGCTCGACGGCGTGTTCGCCGCCAACGTGATCGCCGCCGACGGCGACACGATCACGCGCCAGCGCTGGGGCGGCAGCCTGCTCGAGCAGGCGCGCCTGCACGGCGCCGTGAGGCTGATGACCGTTGCTCCGCACGCGGTCGCGATCGAGCAGGGCGTCGGCGAGCCTGACGTCCAGCCGTTCCGGCCGGAGCTGGAAGCCGGCGATCTGATCGCGCGGGTCGCCGAACGTGTCGAGGAGACGGCGGCGGGGGTCTCGCTGGCCGACGCCCCCGTGGTCGTCAGCGGTGGGCGCGGCGTCGGCTCCGCCGAGGGGTTCGCGCCGCTGGAGGAGCTGGCCGGCCTGCTCGGCGCCGCGATCGGCTGCTCGCGCGCGGTCACGATGGCCGGCTGGCGTCCGCACACCGACCAGGTCGGCCAGACCGGGACCAAGATCGCGCCCGACCTCTACATCCCGTGCGGCATCAGCGGCGCCACGCAGCACATGGCCGGCTGCAAGGGCGCCAAGCACCTGCTGGCGATCAACAGCGACGCCGAGGCGCCGATCATGGCCAGCGCCGACTACGCGGTGATCGGCGACGTGCTGGAGATCGTTCCGGCGATCACGGCCGAGCTGCGCCGGGTCCGGGGCCTGTCGTGATCGCGAGCGCGCTCGCGCTCGCCGCCGCCGTCGCCGTCGCGGGCGGCCTGTTCGCCCGGCGCGTGCTGCTGCTCGCCCGGCTCGTCCGGATGGGCCGCCCGCCGGGCATCGACCGCTCGGGCGACGTGCCGGAGCGCCTGCGGGCCGAGGCCGTCGTGGTGGTCGGCCAGCGCAAGCTGCTGCAGCGGCTCGTGCCGGGCCTGATGCACGCGTTCATCTTCTGGGCCTTCATCGTGCTGTTCCCGGCGATCTTCATCGCGATGATCGAGATCGTCGACCCCGATTCTGCGCCGGACTGGGGCTGGTACGACACGCTGGCGGACGCGTTCTGCGTGCTGGCGCTGATCGGCGTTGCCGTCGCGTTCTTCATCCGCAAGGTGCTCCGGCCGCAGCGCTTCGCGGGCAGCCACCTCGGCGAGGCCGACCTGATCCTGCTGTGGATCGCCGCGATCGTCAGCACGCTGCTGGCACTGCACGCGACCGGCGCGCGCGTCTTCGCGTGGGCGCACGTGCTGTTGATCCTCGGCTTCCTCGCCTACCTCCCGCACTCCAAGCACCTGCACATCGCCACCGCCGCGATCAACGTCTACTTCGGCCGCACGCGCTCGCGCGGCCGGCTCGAGCCGCTGCGGTTCGACGACGAGACGCCGGAGGAGGAGATGCGGTTCGGCGTCGGCACGGTGCAGGACCTGACGTGGAAGCAGATGATGGACGCGTTCTCGTGCACCGAGTGCGGGCGCTGCCAGGACGCCTGCCCGGCGTTCGCGACCGGCAAGGTGCTGTCGCCGAAGCTCGTCGTGATGGGCGTGCGGGACCACCTGTTCGCAGAAGGGCCCGCGCTGTCCCGCGGCGAAGACGAGCCGCCCCTCTCGGCCGTCGTGTCGCGGGACAGCCTCGAGGAGATGGTCTGGGACTGCGTGACGTGCGGCGCGTGCGTGCAGGCGTGCCCCGTGAACATCGAGCACATCGACCACATCGTCGACCTGCGCCGCCACCTGGTGATGGTCGAGTCGCGGTTCCCGGCCGAGGCGGAGCCGATGTTGCGCGACGTCGAGCGCCAGGGCAACCCGTGGGGCAAGCCGCAGGCCGAGCGCGCCGACTGGGCCGCGGGCCTGGACGTGCGCGTGCTCGAGCCCGGCGACGCGCCGCCCGAGGTCCTGTACTGGGTCGGCTGTGCCGCCTCGTTCGACGACCGAGCGCGCGAGAGCGCGCGCTCGACCGCCAAGCTGCTCGCCGCGGCGGGGGTCGACTTCGCGATCCTCGGCCCGCGCGAGGCGTGCACCGGCGACCCGGCACGCCGCATGGGCAACGAGTTCGTGTTCCAGTCCTACGCCGAGCAGAACGTCGCGACGCTCGACGACGCGGGCGTGACGAAGATCGTCGCCAGCTGCCCGCACTGCTTCAACACGCTGGCGAGCGAGTACCGCGATTTCGGCGGTCGCTACGAGGTCGTCCATCACACCGAGCTGCTCGCCGAGCTCGTTCGCGACGGCCGGCTCGCGCCGACCGCGAGCGAGCAGACGATCACGTACCACGACTCCTGCTACCTCGCGCGCCACAACGACGTGCGCACGCAGCCGCGCGAGCTGGCCGCCGCGGTCGGCACGCCGGTCGAGATGGAGCGGCGCGAGCAGCGCACGTTCTGCTGCGGCGCGGGCGGCGCGCACATGTGGATGGAGGAACGCGGCCGCCCGATCAACGAGGAGCGCGTGCGCGAGGCCGCCGCGACCGGCGCCGAGACGCTCGCCGTCGCGTGCCCGTTCTGCACGGTGATGCTCGACGACGGCATGCGCGGCAGCGGCGGTGACATGCGCGTCGTCGACCTCGCGACGCTGCTGGTCGAGGCCGTCGACGCGCCGCCGCCGGCCTAGCGAGCCGCGGCGTGGCGCGGGCCAACCCCGGCATTGAGGGAGGCGGGATCGGTCGAGTCGAATGTTCAGCGACTTCGAGCCGCGGTCGATCCCGCCCCGTTAATGCCGCAGTTGGCCGGTGCCGCCGGCTCGGCCGGCGCCGGCTAGCGCGCGTAGCGGCGCGCCACCACGGCCGGCTGCTCGACCGGGCGGCCGGCGTCGAGCGACCATGCGAGCCGCACGAGCTGCGCGTGCGTCCAGCCCAGCGGCGTGGCCGAGAACGTCGGTTCGCCAGGCGTGTAGCCGGGCGGCGGCCGGTCGTCCCACACCTGCTCGGGCAGCAGGCGCCCATCGTTCGCGGTCGCGGCGATCGAGCGCAGGCGCCCGCGCGCGGCGCCGGCATCGCCGGTGAGCAGCTCGTACTCGCCGCGCTCGCCGGCGAAGATCGGCCACAGCCGGCCGCGGTTGCCGGCCGTCCCGAACGGCCCGCCGTCGGGCAGCTCGCCGTAGCCGTCGAAGTTGAAGCGATGCCAGAAGCGCCCGTTGCGCGTGTCGACGCCCAGCTCGCGGTCGACGACCGGCAGCGTCTTGACGATGCCGTCCGCCCGCGGTGGCTTGACGCCGAGGCGGGCGAGCTCGAGGAAGCTCGGGTCGACCACCTGGCGCTGGTCGACCACCGGGCCGTGGTCGGGCGTCTCGTACCTGGTGCCCGCGTTCGGCTTGCCGTCCACGGTCACGCGCACGTAGTAGGGGTTGCGCGAAAGCGGCCCGTTCGTGGTCAGCGTCCACTCGTCGACCCGGCGCCGGCGCTCGTCGGCGACCGCGAGGTAGTCGGCGGCCGCCGCGTCGGCGCCGTTGCGCTCGGCGATCGCCGCGGCGCACACGAGCCCCGCGACCTCGGCCGCGATGCTCGCCGGCGAGTAGCCGGTCATGTTCTCCCAGCGCTCCTGCGTCGCCGGGCCGTTCGCGACGATGCAGTCGGCGGCGCGCTTGACGTGCGCCCACGTGCCGGCGTCGAAGCGGCGCAGCTGCCAGCTGAGGATGATCGGATCGGCGACCTCGTCGAGCTGCAGGTTCGGCCAGTGCGGCGAGCCGTCGACATTCGAGTTCTGCGGGAAGCAGCCGTCGGCCTGCTGCTGGCGCGCGAACAGGTACGACACGGCGCGGTCGGCGGCGGCGCGATCGCCGGCGGCGAGCATCGCGGTCGCGACCTGGTAGGCGTCGCGTGACCAGACGAGGTGGTACGGGCCGGAGTAGCCGGCGATGTTGCCCCACACCCACGGCATCGACGGCGCCGCGATCAGCGCGCCGCGGAACGTCTTGTCCTCGGTCGCCGCCATCACCATCAGCGAGGCGTCGTAGAGGCGCTTGATGCCGGCGGCGCTGCGCGGGCGGTCGAGCCGGCCCAGGTACCGGTGCCAGCCCGCCGCGTACGCGCGCGCGGCGTCCCGGAACCCTCTCCGGAGGGCGGCGTCCGCGACGCTCGCGGCCGCTTCCGGCTTCGCGGCGAAGCCGAGCGCCAGCGTCAGGTGCCGGTGCCCTCGGAGACCGGTCAGCGGCGTCGCGCCGGTCTGGACGACGTTGCCGGGCGTGGACGCCGCGTCGTAGGCCCAGTCCATCCGGTGGTCGTCGCGCAGGTCGGTCCAGCCGTCGCTGGCGCCCATGTAGCCGACCGACGTCTTCGTCAGCGCCGGCGCGGTCGCCAGCGCGCTCGCGTTGGTCGCGTCCGCGGCGGTGGCGCGGGCGGCGGTGTCGTCGTCCCCGGTGTTCGAGAGCGCCGGATCGGCGAGCACGTAGAGCCGGTACGGCCGGTCGGTGAGCGACTGGAAGCGGACATCCACCAGCACCGCCGCCCGCTGCGGATCCGCGACATACGTCTTCGTGAGCCGCCAGCGGCGTGTCGACGACACCTGGCGGTACGTGAGGCTGCGCGCGTCGGAGAGCCGCGTCACGTGCTTCGCGACGTCGGTCTCGCGCTCTGAGAACGTGCGGCCGTCGCTGACGACGAACTGCAGGTCGCGAAAGCTCGGGGTGCCGAGGTCGGGCGCGTAGACCTCGGTCAGCTCGCCGCCCTGGAGCGTGAACCACACCCGGCTGCCGAGCGGCCGGGCGGTCCCGAAGCCGTCCTTGTCGCCGCGCGTCCAGTTCGCCACGGCGCCGGGCGCGCCGGGCGCCTCGCCCGCCGCATGCGCGGGCGCCGCGCACAGCAATGACATCGCCACGAGAAGAAGGATCCCCCGCCTCATCCCGCAAGCTCGCCTACCCCATGCGCAACACTGACGAACGTGGTCTCCATCGACGACGTCATCGCGTACGGGCTCACGCTTCCCCGCAGCACCGAGGGCGTGGTGCGCGGGCGACGCAAGCTCTACATCGGCCGGATCGTCTATGTCGCGCACGAGGCCGAGGGCATCCTCGGCTTCGCCCATCCCAAGGAGTTCCGCGAGGCGCTCGTCGAGACCGACCCGGAGAAGTTCCTGCTGCCGGTCCACCAGGGCGACATGCGCTGGAACTGGGCGTGCGTCCGGATGGACCGGATCGACGGCGCCGAGATGCGCGAGCTCGTGCTCGACGCGTGGGCGTTCTGCGTGCCGAAGACCGTCGCGCGCGAGTACGCGAAGACGCTCAACCTCCGCTGATCGCCGCGATCACGTCGACCCTGGAGGTCGGCGTGATCGCGCTGTCGAGCGCCGCCCGCTCGCGATCGACGAACACGTTGATGTGCGGCCGCAGCACGGGACCCGGCTCGCACAGCCGGTCGCGCAGGCCGGGCCACTGGTCGTTCAGCTTCGTGATCGCCTCGTCGACGGTGCCCGCGTCGACCTCGACGATGCGAGGGAGGTCGCTGTAGAGCGGGATCAGCGTTCGCGGGAGGCGCAGCTCGCACATCAGTCGATCACCGCCACCTCGACCGACCAGATGTCCGGCAGGTAGTTGGCGAGCTCGCTCCAGCTCTCGCCGTCGTCGATGCTCGCGTAGACCTGGCCGGTGCTCGTGCCGAAGTAGAGGCCGGGCTGGT
>DASSUW010000259.1:0-11260 GCA_035706585.1 Solirubrobacteraceae bacterium
GCCTCGTCACACAGGACTGGGTCGGCTGGGCCGGCGACGTCGTCAAGAGCGCGTCGATCTCGGCCGTGTTCGCCGCGGCGGGCGGCGCGATCCTCGTGTTCGCGATCCGCCGCTTCCGGCGCCGCTGGTGGATCCCGGCCAGCGTCGTCGTCGTCGCGTTCGGCGTGATCAGCATCTACGCGAACCCGATCGTGATCGACCCGCTGTTCAACACGTTCACGCGCACCGAGGGCCCGCTGCGGAGCGACGTGCTCTCGCTCGCCGACAAGGCCGGCGTCAAGGTCGGCGAGGTCTACGAGATGGACGCGTCACGGCGCACGACCGCCGCCAACGCGTACGTGACCGGGATCGGCGGGACCAAGCGGGTCGTGATCTACGACACCCTGCTCGAGGAGTTCTCGCCCGACGCTGTGGAGGGCGTGGTCGCCCACGAGCTCGGCCACGTCCACTACGCGGACGTGCCGCACGGGCTGCTCTACCTGCTGCTCGTCACGCCGCTCGGCATGCTCGCGGTGGCGCGGGTCGGTGAGGCGGTGATGCGCCGCGACGCGACCACGCCCGTGCCCGCGGTGGCGCTCGCGATCGCGCTGGTCGTGCCGGTCATGACGATGATCTCCAACCAGCTCTCGCGCCAGGTGGAGGCGCGGGCCGACCGCTTCTCGATCCAGCTCACGCACGATCCCGATGGGCTGATCGAGTTCCAGCGCAAGATCACGATGCAGAACGTGTCCGACCCCGACCCGCCCGGCTGGGTCTCGTTCCTCCTCGGCACGCACCCGACCGCGGTGCAGCGGATCGGCCAGGCCCTGGCGCTCAGCCCGGACCGTCGGGACCGCGGGTCTCCGGGAGGTTCTTGATCCCCTCCTTCGTCCGCCACTTGGACCAGTTGTCCTCCATCGCGTTGATGAGCTCGCGCATGAACTTCGGGGACACGCTGATCCGGGACACGACGACGCCGGGTACCTCCTCGGCCTCGACCTCGTGGTCGACGCGCGCGAACGTGATCGTGAACTCGTACTCGGAGTGCGAGACGTTCGCGAAGTTCGCGTAGATGCCCGCCATCACCTCGGGCGAGGTGTGCAGGTTGATGTGGCGCTCGGGGGGCTCCGGGTCCACCTGCTCCTAGTATCGCAGCGGTGCGCTACACCGTGCTCGCGGTCGGGAAGGTGCGTCCGCCGTTCTCGGACGACATCCAGCACTACCAGCGGTTGCTCGCTCGCCACGCCCGCGTGCAGCAGATCGAGGTGCGCGAGGACGAGCAGGTCGAGCGCCGCATCCCCGAGCGCGCGTTCGTCTCGCTGCTCGACGCGGGGGGCCGGGAGTACACGTCCGAGGACTTCGCGCGCTGGCTGGAGGAGCGCCGGCAGGCCGGCCGGGACGTCTGCTTCGTCGTCGGCGGCCCGTACGGGACCGACCTCGAGCGCTGCGATCACAAGCTGTCGCTCGGCGCGATGACGCTCCCGCATCAGCTCGCCCGGGTCGTGCTGCTCGAGCAGCTGTTCCGGGCGCACAAGATCCTGGCCAACGAGCCGTACCATCATTGATCCGATGGCCGTCTCGCCAATCGAAGAGCTCCGTTCCGCCGTCCAGGCCGCCGCCGCCGAGCTCGGCGACGGCGCGACGACGCCGACGCTCGAGCGGCCCAGGAAGGCCGGCTTCGGCGACTACTCGACGAACGCCGCGATGCTGCTCTCCAAGTCGCTCAAGGCGCCGCCGCGGGAGATCGCCGAACGGCTCGGCGCGGTGCTGCAGGAGCGGCTGGGCGACCGGGTCGAGCGGATCGAGGTCGCCGGTCCCGGGTTCCTGAACGTCTTCCTCGCCGACGCCTGGTACGTCGCCGCCGCCGCGCACGTGCTCGCGGCCGGCGACGACTGGGGCGCCGGGACCGCCGGCGAGCGCGAGCGGGTGAACCTCGAGTTCGTGTCCGCCAATCCGACCGGGCCGCTGACCGCGGCGAGCGGACGCCACGCCGCGTACGGCGATGCGCTCGGACGGCTGCTCGAGTTCGCGGGTCACGAGGTCTCGCGGGAGTACTACTTCAACGACGCCGGCGGGCAGCTGCTGCGGCTCGGCCAGTCGATCCGCGCCCGTGCACGTGGCGAGGCGCTGCCCGAGGACGGCTATCAGGGCGACTACGTCGCCGAGCTCGGGGAGGCGATCCCGAACGCCGCCGACAGCGCGCCCGAGGACCTCGCCGCGGCCGGCGGCGCCCTGATGATCGAGAGGATCAAGGCGACGCTCGAGCGCTACCGCGTCCACTTCGACACCTGGTTCTCCGAGCGCGCCCTCCACGACGGTGCGATCGAGCGCGCCTTCGCACGCGTCGAGAAGGCCGGGCTGAGCTATCGCCACGAGGGCGCGGTGTGGTTGCGGACGACGACGTTCGGCGACGACCAGGACCGCGTGATCCTGCGATCCAGCGGCGAGCCGACCTACTACGCCGCCGACGTCGCGTACGTCGAGAACAAGCTCGAGCGCGGGTTCGAGCGGCTGATCGTCCCGCTCGGATCAGACCACCACGGCTACGTGCCGCGCTTCAAGGCGGCGATGGGCGCGGCGGGCGGCGATCCCGACAAGCTCGAGATCCCGCTGCTGCAGTTCGTCCATCTCGTCGAGGGTGGCGAGCGCGCGTCGATGTCCAAGCGGCGCGGCGACTTCATCACGCTCGACGATCTGATCGACGAGATCGGCGTCGATGCGACGCGCTTCTTCATGCTCCAGCGCTCGCAGGACTCGACGATCGACCTCGATCTCGACCTCGCGCGCGAGGAGTCGGCCGAGAACCCGGTCTACTACGTGCAGTACGCGCACGCGCGGATCGCCTCGGTGCTGCGCAAGGCGGGGCGCGAACCGTCGATGCCGGCCGGCGATCTCGAGCTGCATCCGGCCGAGCGGGAGCTGATCAAGAAGCTCCTGGCGTTCCCGACCGAGACCGCCGAGGCGGCCGAGCGCCGGGCGCCGCACCGCGTCGCGGTCTACGCGCTCGAGCTCGCGCAGACGTTCACCGCGTTCTACCGCGACTGCCGCGTGGTCGGTGCCGAGCCGACGCAGGTCGAGTCGTTCCGGCTCGGCCTGTGCGTGGCGACGCGGCGGACCATCGCGCGGGCGCTGGACCTGCTCGGCGTGTCGGCGCCCGAGTCGATGTAGATCACGCCCTCGACGGTCGTCCCGTCGCGGCGCAGGCGCGCGCCGAGCGAGCGGGCGACGGCGAGGGCGGCGTCGTTGGCGGCCAGCACCTCGAACACGAACCGCGTGACGCCGCGGCGGCGCGCGTGGGCGGTGAGCTCGCGCATCAGCAGCCCGCCGAGGCCGCGGCCGTGGACCTCGTCGGCGACCGTGAACGCCACGTCGGCGACGGACGGCGACTCGGCCCGGCGCAGGTAGCGAGCGGCGCCGAGGATGCGGCCGCCGCGGACGGCGACGATGCCGACGTGGCGGTCGCCGTCGACGTCTGACAGCGCGTCGAGCATCCGCGTGGGCAGCTCGGGAGGCACGCCGGTGAAGAAGCGCTGGTAGCGGGAGTGGGGGGAGAGCCCGGAGAACAGCTCCGCGAGGAGCGGGCGGTCCTCGCGGGTCTGGGGTCGGACCGCGACGTAGGTCCCGTCGCGGAGGGGCATGGGGAGCATGCCGTCAAGGGTGCGGGAGCGAGCGGTGCCCCGGAAGGGGGGAAGACCGCCCTTAACCCGAGGGTTAGAGCTCGTTGAAGAAGTTCAGGCCGAGGCCGTTGAGCGCGTCCTGGGCCTTGAGGTTGAGCGTCGTCAGCTCGCCGGTGAACAGCAGCACGCCCATGGCGATCAGCACCGCGCCGGAGACCGCGGTGATGATCAGGTAGCGGTCGCGCAGCCAGCGGAACGCGGCCGTCGCGCGCGTGAACGCCACGGCTGTGATCAGGAACGGGACGGCGAGGCCGGCCGAGTAGAACAGCAGCAGCACCGCGCCCTTGCCGACCGTGTCCTGCACCGACGCGGCGGTCAGGATCGTGCCGAGCGTCGGCCCCACGCACGGCGTCCACGCGAACGCGAACGCCGCGCCCGCGATCAGCGGCCCGCCCGAGCCGGCGCGCGACATCAGCGCATCCGGTCGCCACTCGCGGTTGAGCTTGGGGACGAACGGCGTGACCAGGAACAGCACGCCGAGCGCGATGATCACCAGGCCGGCGACCTTGTCGAGCGTCCCGCGACCGTCGCGCAGCGCCGACCCGAGCCCGGTCGCCGTCATCCCCAGCGCCACGAAGACGACCGTGAACGCCAGGCAGAACACGATCGCCGGTGCGAGCACGCGCGAGAGGCGCTTCTCGCCGTGCTGGATCTCGGCGAGCGAGACGCCGGAGACCGCCGACAGGTAGCCGGGCACGAGCGGCAGCACGCAGGGCGAGATGAACGAGACGAAGCCGACCGCGAACGCGGCGATGACCGTGGTGTCGACGCCGTCGTTCACCGGTCGAACGCCGCCAGGTCGGCGTCGAGGCGGCGGGCGTCCGCCGGGTCGAGGTCGGGCACCTCGGCGGCCGGGGAGGCCGGCGCGCGGCGCCAGCGCCGCGCCAGCAGCGCGACGCCGGCCGCGAACGCGGCGACGAGCGCCGCCGGGATCAGCCAGGCGCTGAGGTCGAACCCCTTGGCCTCGGGCGTGGCCAGCACGTCCGGGCCGTACGCTTCCACGAGCGCGTCCTTGATCTGCTGCTTGCTCAGCCCCTGGGCGATCTTCTCACGGATGAACGCGCGCTCCTGGTCGGCGACCGGCGCGGTCGAGACGTTGAGCGCCGTCCGGCACTCGACGCACATCACCTCGTCCTCGATGTCGGGCAGCGTGACCTTGGGCTCCGCGGCGGCGGTCAGTCCGAGGACGAGGACGAGCGCGAGCAGGACCCGGGTCACGCCTTCTCCTCCAGCAGCGGGGTCAGCTCCTCGTCGAGCCACTTCTGCGTGACCGGTCCGCGCCGGAGCGCCGCGATCTTGCCGCTGCGGTCGATCAGGAACGTCTCGGGATAGGCGGTCACGCCGAACTTGCGGCCGTACTCGCGGTCGCGGTCGCGCAGGCTCGGGAACGTGATCTTCTTCTCGCGCAGGAAGTCGAGCGCCGCGTCGGGCGAGTCCTGGGTGTCGATGCCGAGCACCATGCCGCCGCGCGCGGCGATCCGGTCGTGGGTGCGCTGAAGCAGCGGCATCTCCGACTGGCACGGGTCGCACCACGACGCCCACACGTTGAGCACGACGACCTTGCCCTTCTGGTCGGCCAGCGACGCGGTGCCGTCGGCGCCCAGGCGCGGCAGGTCCGCGACCGGCGCTTCGACGCGCTTGCCGTCGGCCAGCGCCTGGTCGATCGACGTGTCCGTCCCGTTCGACGCGACCCCGTACGTGAGCAGCGCGATCAGCGCCGCGGCGGCGAGCGTGATCGGCCAGTACAGGCGCGGGCGCACTGCTTGAAGGGTAGTGACGGGCCGGTAGACTCCCGGCTCCCCGCGGGCGTTGTCCAATGGCCAAGACGCTGGCTTCCCAAGCCAGAAATGGGGGTTCGATTCCCCTCGCCCGCTTCTCGGCCTCCGGTGGGGGCTCGTCGCCGAGCGGGCGCGAGGAACGTCCGGCTCTT
Organism: Solirubrobacteraceae bacterium; assembly: GCA_035706585.1. Taxonomy (GTDB): domain Bacteria; phylum Actinomycetota; class Thermoleophilia; order Solirubrobacterales; family Solirubrobacteraceae; genus DASSUW01. The sequence continues at coordinate 5,587 of DASSUW010000259.1, forward strand.
GGCGCTACCAGGCCTGGCTCGTGCCGCAGTGCGGGCAGCCGACGGAAGTCGAGACCTCCGCCTTGAAGGCGTAGCCGCAGCTGCACGAGTACAGGGCCTTGTCCTCGGGGCCACCGCTGCGCTTGGCCCGGGCGAGGGCCTGCAGCACGTTGTGGCGCGTGCGGCCGGCGTGAGAGTCGCGCCGGTCGCGGCGGAGGCGAGTGGGGAGTGTGGCGGTGAGTTGCATGCTCGTTCTGCCTAGTACGGAGGAGCTATGTGAAAGTTTCTCGACCGCGTTCAGCAAACCTTTATGTGACCTTCGCCTCGAGGCGCCGATCATTCGTCCAGTCTGCGGAGCAACTCGACGAATGGATCACGGCGCGTGCCGGGCGCTCACCTCGCCATAATCGAAGGCGATGGATCCCGCACGTAAGCGCACGGTCCGCCTCGTCGTGGCCCTGAGCGCCGCCGTCCTGCTCGCCGGCGCCCTGCTGTACACGAGCTTCTCGGCGTCCAGCGAGGCGCGGACCCCGAGCCAGCTGCTGAGCATGGCGCAGCCCGGCAAGACCTATCAGCTGACCGGCAAGGTGGTCGCCGGCTATGAGCGCAAGGGCACGGTGACGAACTTCAGGGTGCGCGACCGGGCCGGCAACATGTCGGTGCCCGTCCGCTACGAGGGCGTGCTGCCGGATCCGTTCCGCGCCGGGCGCGAGGTCATCGTCGACGTCCGCAAGGAGGGCGACGTCTTCGTCGGCGAGAAGGATTCGCTGGTGACCAAGTGCCCGTCGAAGTTCACGGCCGACCAGGCCTGATGGTCCGATGCTGGTAGCGGGCAAGGCCTGCCTGATCCTCGCCCTCGGGGTCTGCCTGTACGGGATCGGCGCGTCGCTGTACGGCGCGCGGTCCGGGCGCCGCGAGTGGATCGCGTCGGGCCGCCGCGCCGTCTATGCGCTCGCCGGCGTCGCCGTCGTGGCGTTCGTGATCTTGCAGGCGGCGTTCCTGCGCTCGGACTTCTCGTTCGCGCTGGTCACGACCCATTCCTCGACCACCACGCCCGCCTTCTACCGGGCGACCGCGGTGTGGTCCTCGCAGGAGGGCTCGCTGCTGCTGTGGCTGACGCTGCTGGCGCTGTGGTCGAGCCTGATCCTGTACGTGACGCGGCGCCGGCTGCGGGAGATCGCCCCGTACGCGACCGCGGTGCTGCTCGGCCTCGGCGCGTTCTTCGCCGCCCTGCTCGTGTTCCTGGAGTCGCCGTTCGACCGGACGATCGGGCCGGTGCCGCTCGAGGGCGTCGGCCTCAATCCGCTGCTGCGGCACCCGAGCATGATGATCCACCCGCCGATGCTCTACTCGGGGTACACGCTGTTCGCGGTGCCGTTCGCGTTCGCGATCGGCGCGCTCGTGGCCCGGCGGCTGAACGCCGACTGGATCCGCCACACGCGGCCGTTCACGCTCACCGCGTGGTTCTTCCTCGGCGTGGGGATCGTGCTCGGCGCGCGCTGGTCGTACTCGGAGCTCGGCTGGGGCGGCTACTGGGCGTGGGATCCGGTCGAGAACGCGTCGCTGATGCCGTGGCTCACGGGCACCGCGTTCCTGCACTCGGCGATGATCCAGGAGAAGCGCGGGATGCTGAAGGTGTGGAACGTCTCGCTGGTGCTCGCGACCGGCATCCTGGCGATCCTCGGGACGTTCCTCGTGCGGTCGGGCATCGTCGAGTCGATCCACGCGTTCGGCGCCTCCACGCTCGGCGTCCCGTTCCTGCTGCTGATCGCGGCGATGACCGCCGGATCGGTCTACCTCGTCGTGTCGCGCGCGCCGCAGCTGCGCTCCGAGCACCGGCTCGACTCGCTGCTGTCGCGCGAGGTCATGTTCCTGCTCAACAACCTCGTGCTCGTCCTGATGTGCGCCGTGATCTGGTGGGGAACGTTCTTCCCGCTCATCTCGGAGGCGCTGACCGGCCGGCGGCACTCGTTCGGGCCGTCGATGTTCGACTCGCTGACCGTGCCGATCGCGATGGCGCTCGTGCTGCTGTCCGGCATCGGCCCGCTGATCGCGTGGCGGCGCGCGACGGTCGCCAACCTGCGCCGGAACTTCACGTGGCCGCTCGCGGTGGCCGCGGCGACGCTGGCCGTGGCGCTGGCGGGCGGCGCCGGCAGCCAGCCCGACGCGCTGATCATGTTCGTGCTCGCCGGCTTCGTCATCGGCGGCGTCGGGCAGGAGCTCGTGCGTGGCGTGCGCGCGCGGCGCGTGATGGCGCGCGAGCCGGTGCCGGTCGCGCTCGTCTCGCTCGTCCGCCGCAACCGCCGTCGCTACGGCGGCTACCTCGTGCACGCGGGGATGGCGGTCGTGTTCGTCGGGATCGCGGCGTCGTCGAGCTTCGCTCACGAGCAGGACGTCCAGCTGGCGGCCGGGCAGTCGACGTCGATCGGCGATTACACCGTCCGCTACGAGAGGCCGACGGCCCAGCTCGTGGCCGCGCGCAACGGCCGGCTCGAGCGGATCGACCTCGGCGCCGACCTGCGGGTCTCGCGCGGCGGTGAGACGACCATGCTGCACACCGAGCGCTCGTTCTTCCCGTCGGCGGCGCCGATGCTCGGGCCGGTCTCGCGCTTCTTCGAGGGCGAGGCGACGAGCGAGGTGGCGCTCGACGCGGGGCTGCGGCGCGACTTCTGGGCCTCGGTCGCGCCGGACACGCGCCGGCTCGACGCGCGCGTGAAGGAGGGCGACAAGGTGTTCGCCGACGCCGACAAGGCCGGCGCGCTGGCGCCGCAGGAGCGCGACAGGCTGCTCGCCCAGGCACTCCAGGGGCTCACCGCCTCGTACGCGAACAACCCGCCGGCCGCGACGTTCCGCCTGCTCGTATCGCCGATGGTCACGTGGATCTGGCTGGGAGCGCTGATCGTGTTCTGCGGCGGCCTGATCGCGCTGTGGCCGTCTCCGCGCGCCGTCGGGCGGCGCGTGACCGCCGCCTACGCGGCCCGCGTGGGCCGCGAGGCGCGCGTCCCGGTGTAGATGGACTTCCTCGTCATCCTCGTCGTCCTCGCACTCGTGGTGCTGTTCGTCAGCGCGCCGCTGCGCTCGCGGCGTTCCGGCGAGGCGGCGGAGTCGGCCGAGCGGGCCGAGCTCGAGGCGGCGCGCGACGCGAAATACCGCGAGATCCGCGACGCCGAGCTCGACTACCGGACCGGCAAGCTGTCCGAGGCCGACTGGCGCGGGCTCGACCGCGGGCTGCGCGCCGAGGCGGTCGACATCCTGCGCCGGCTCGACGAGCTTCCAACTTCCGGCGACGACGAGCGTTCGTAGATGTGTGTTAGTACCCTGGTCGCTCGATGATCCAGTCCGCCCTCTCGGTCCTGCAGTTCGTGGTGGCCATCGTGCTGATCTTCCTGGTGCTGCTGCACTCGGGGAAGGATGCCGGCATGTCCGGTGCCTTCGGGGTCGGCACCGCGGGCGGCTCCACGGGCGGCTCGCTGATGGAGCGCAACCTGGATCGCTGGACGATCTTCTTCGCGGTGGTGTTCGTCGTGAACACGATCATCCTGTTGAAGATCTGAACCGGCCCTATCATGCGTCCGGCCATGACGGCCGTATTTCCCGGGGACCATGACTCCGGGATCCGGGTCCTGGGCGATGCACGTCCTAGGCGAAGGGTCCCGGCACGGATGCTGCGACTCGCGTCGGACGATCGTTTGGTCGAGGCGGTCCGCGGCGGGTCGGAGGCCGCGTTCGAGGCGCTGTTCGACCGCTACCACCGCGGCGTGCTCGGCTTCTGCCGGCACATGCTCGGCTCCGCTGAGGAGGCCGAGGACGCGGTGCAGCACACGTTCCTGTCGGCCTATCGCCAGCTCGCCGGGTCCGGCAAGCCGGTGGTTCTGCGGCCGTGGCTGTACACGATCGCCCGCAACCGCTGCCTCACCATGTTGCGTGGGCGCGTGCGGCAGGCGGGCGGCGAGCTGGTCGAGCCTCCGACCGAGCACCTCGCCGCCGCCGTCGAGCGCCGGCACGATCTGCGCGACCTGCTGCGCGACCTCGCGGGCCTGCCGGAGGAGCAGCGCTCGGCGCTGGTGCTCTCGGAGATCGGGGACATGTCGCACGACGAGATCGCGGACGTGCTCGGCTGTCGCCGGGACAAGGTGAAGGCGCTCGTGTTCCAGGCCCGTTCGTCGCTGATCGCCAGCCGCCAGGCTCGTGAGACGCCGTGCGCCGACATCCGCGAGCAGCTCGCGAACCTTCGCGGCGGGTCGCTGCGCCGCACCGAGCTGCGCCGTCACGTGAGCGAGTGTCCCGGCTGCCGCGAGTTCCGCGACCAGGTCCGGGCCCAGCGGCGCGACCTCGCCGTCGTCCTGCCGGTGGCGCCGACGATCGGTCTCAAGTCGGGCGTGCTCGGCGGCGCGCTCGGAGCGTCCGCCGCCGCCCCGGCGGCCACGGTCGGGGGCGCCGCGTCGGCCACGCTCGCGGCGAAGGTGCTGGTCGTGGCCGCGATCGCCGGCGGCGGCACCGTCGCGGTGGAGGAGGTGGCCCGCCACGGCGAGCGGCCTGCCCGCTCGCCCGCGGACCACACATCGTCGGCGCCGGCGGCCGCACCGGTCGTCACACCGCTGCGCGGGGCGCCGCCTTCGCATCTGTTCGGCAAGGGCCACGCCAAGGCCGTGCCGCCGGGCGCCGCGGTCAAGGGCGCCCGCCCTGCGGGCGAGCACGCAGCGAAGCCGAAGCATGCCGGCAAGTCCGCCGCGGCACCCGGGCACGCGCGCCGGGCCGGAGCCGCCGGCCGTGGCAACTCCGCCAACGCTCCCGGGCACCTGAAGGCGAAGGGCCACGGCAAGCCCGAGAAGGCCGCCAAACCGGCCACGCCTCCGAACGCCGCGAAACCCGCGAAGCCGGAGAAGGCGGCGAAGCCGGGAAAAGCATCGAAGCCGGCCACGGGGCCCAGGGCCGAGCCGGGGCCGACGGCGTCCAAGCCGTCCGGGGCGGCGAAGCCGTCCGCGGCGGCACAGCTGGTCAAGGCACCGAAGCCGCCCGCGGCGGCACAGCCGGTCAAGGCACCGAAGCCGCCCGCGGCGGCGCAGCCGGTCAAGGCGCTGAAGCCGGTCAAGCCGCCGAAGATCTCGAGCGCGCCCACGGCCGCTGAGCCGGTCCCCGCGCCCGTCGCGCCGCCCGCCGCCGGATCCGGCAAGCCGCCGAAGTAGCCGCCGCGCGGGCTGCGGCTGTGCCTGGAGTTGGCAGCGGCGCCACCCTGTCGCGACGAGCGCCAGCGCGCCGGCATGTCGAGTTGCGGTCGCATAGCGCCCGAAAGTCGACACGCGAGCTCGTGGACGGCCCGCTCTCACCTCGCCGCCGCTCGCGCCTACGCCACGAACAGGCCGCCGCCGAAGCGGCCGCCCGGCGCGACGGTCGCCGACGCGGTCCGCGCTGACCGCTGGACCGGCGGTGGGACCGTCCGTTGGCGCGCGGTGAACGCCTCGGCGCGTGCCAGCAGCTCGAGCGGCTCGAACAGGACGGTCAGGTTCGGCGCCGGGCCCGCGACCTCGCCGCCGCGGATGACCGACACGCCCTCGGCGAGCGCCGAGCCGCGCTCGCCGGCCGCCCAGCCGCCGTGGATCGACAGCGCCGGGATCATCAGCCCCACGTCGATGGGCGCCGCGAGCTCCGCCCGGTCGGCCGCTCCGCCGCCGACGAGCACCAGGTGCTCGGGCAG
>DASSUW010000260.1:0-5872 GCA_035706585.1 Solirubrobacteraceae bacterium
CAGCGTGAGCAGGGGCAGTGGTCTCATCGTGCACTCCTTGCGAGGTTGCGAACCTTGCGCAGGCAGCGCGCCTCGCGCCTGTGGGACGGGTAGCGCCGGCAGCCGGCTCGTGCGCGCTTGACGGCGGAGCGGACGCACCGCCTGGCGCCCGCCCGACCGAGCAGCGCATGGCAGCCGCGGATCGCGCCGCGCAGCTCGGCCGGTGGGCTCGGCGGCGCTGCCGCGGGCTTGATGTGGAGCAGCAGCGACGCCCGCGCGAGCGTGGTGGTCAGTCCGTCGTCGGTGTAGCCGCACAGCAGCACGGTCCCGGCGGCGATCGGCGTGACGGCGACGGGGATCGTGAAGGCGCCCGCGGCGTCCGGCGTCTCGCGCTGGGAGAGCACGATGACGGCGCCGCCGCCGCCGTTCGCGAACTGCGCGGCCTCCCAGCGGTCGGCCGGGCAGGTCGTCGTGAGCGTCGTCGGGATCGCGTCGAGGCTGAACCAGTACGGGAATCCGATCTCGTCGACCGGGATCGTGCCGGTCGCGTTGACGATGATCGGGTGATCGACGACCGCGGGCGGCGCCGCAAGCGCGAGCGTGAAGCCCGAGGCGTGTGCGAGCGGTGCGCCTGCGGCAAGCGCGATCGCCGTCGCGATCACGACCAGCGATGTCCTCTTCATGGGGGCGAAGCTAGGCGCGCGCGCTGATGAATCGCTTACGCCCGGCTTACGCGAGCGCGTGGAGCGGGGCGCGGCTGCGCCTGCCCGCCGGCTCGACGATCCCGATCGCCCGCAGGCAGTAGACGGTGCGCTGGGCGAGCATCGTGCTGCAGCCGAGGACCGTCGCGAGCTCGCGTGTGGTGAACGGCTCGCGCGGCAGGGCGGGCAGCGCGGCCAGGACGTCCGCGGCCGTGCGCAGCGTGATCCGGTCGAGAACGTCGACGAGCCGCCGCTCGCCCGGGTCGCGGGTGCGGCGGCGGGTCGTCGTCGGGCTCGGCGCGCGGATGTGGTCCTCGCGCAGCAGCAGCACCTCGATCGTCAGGTTCGGGTGCAGCAGCAGCGTCGGGAACGCGACGAGCCGGTCGAACACCGCCGCCGCCGTCGCCCGCTTCGGCGACCGGCGCGTGCTCAGCACCTGCCCGTTGTCGTCGACGCGCACGATCCGCCGTTCGGCGGCGACCGGATACACGATCCGGATCCGGTGCTCGTCGAGCAGCGCGTCGAGCTTGCCGGCCAGCGGCCCGAACCCTCCGGTCTGGACCTCGACGAGCTCACCGTCCGCCCGCAGGAGGTCGACGACGAACCGGTCCACCGGCACCTCGAACCGATCGCCCGGCTCGGCCAGCAGCGTCTTCACCGCGGCATGCAGCGCACCCTCGCCCAGCACCCCGATGCTCGACACCCCGCGCAAGCTAACGGCGCAGCCGGACCCACAGCTGGCTCAGACCCGTCGGTCCGGGCACGTCCTTGACCTCGACGTATGGCTCGGCGCGGACCAGCTCGCCGAGCTTGGTGTGGCCGTAGTCGCGTGCGTCGAACGCCGTGTTGCTCTTGACCAGGTAGGAGCCGACCTCGCCGAGATGGGACCAGCCGTCGTCCTTGGCCGTACTCCTGATCGCCGTCTCCAGGAGCGGCCTGAGCTTGGGCGGCCGCGCCGGCTTGTCGTCGCCTTCTGCCTTGAGCAGGTCGAGGTAGATGAAGCGGTCGCACGCCGCGACGAACGGCTTCGGCGTGTTGCGGCGTCCGAGGCCGTAGACGGTCATACCCGACTCGCGCAGCCGCGTCGCGAGGCGGGTGAAGTCGCTGTCGCTCGAGACGATCACGAACCCCTCGAGATTTCCGGCGTAGAGAAGATCCATCGCGTCGATGATCAGCGCCGAGTCGGTCGAGTTCTTCCCGCGGGTGTAGGAGAACTGCTGGATCGGCTGGATCGCGTGCTGCAGCAGCTCGTCCTTCCAGCCGGCCAGATTGTTCGTCGTCCAGTCGCCGTAGGCACGCTTGACCGTCGGCGTCCCGTACGTGGCGATCTCCTCCAGGAGCTCGGTCGTCAGGCTCGCGGTCGTGTTGTCCGAGTCGATCAGGACCGCGAGGCGCGCAGCATCGGGTGAGGTCACCGCACCATCGTCTCACCGACTTGCAGTGCGCCGCTCGGTGCGGGACGCTCAGCCCATGATGCTCGAAGGCCTGCTCGATGCGTTCAACGCCCACGACGTGGACGCGATCATGGAGTTCTTCACCGAGGACTGCGTCTTCGACACGCCGCGCGGGCAGCGGCACGTCGGCAAGGAAGCCGTGGCGAAGGGCTTCCAGGCGCGGTTCGACGGGATCCCCGATATCCGCTACGGCGACGACCGCCACTTCACCGCAGGTGATCGCGGCGTGTCCGAGTGGACGATCCGCGGCACGCAGGTGTCCGGCGAGCCGATCGAGGTGCGCGGCTGCGACCTGTTCGAGTTCACCGACGGCAAGATCAGCCGCAAGGACTCGTACTGGAAGATCCTCGATTGACCTAGCTAAACGGCCGACGGGAGCAGCTCGGCGTGCTCGTCCTCCGGCGGCCAGCCGTGCGCGTAGACGAGCAGGTCGTCGGCACCGTGGTTGACGCTCTGGAGCGGCGTGCCGGCGCTCACGTGGACGAGGCCGCCCGCCGGCACGTCGCGGCGCTCGGGCGGCTCTCCGACATACATCGACAGCGTGCCCGCGAGCACGACGAACGTCTCGTCCTGCGTCGGGTGCCGGTGGCGGCGGCCAGCGGCGCCCGGCTCGTAGCGCCAGACGTTGGCGCGGACGTGCTCCATGCCCGCGAGCTCGCTCAGCTCGGTCACATGCCGGGCCGGCTCGCCGTCGGCATGCGGGCGCGTCAGCCACGTCTGCTCGCGGGGAATGACGACGCGGTAGCTCATCCGCCGAAGCCGATCTCGTTGCCGTCCGGGTCGCGGAACGTGACCTTGCGGACGCCGTTGGCGTACGTCTCGCGCTCGGCGGGCTCGAGCCCGCGCGCCGCGATCTCGCCGACGACGCCGTCGAGATCGTCGACGAACAGCGTCACGACCGAGCTTCCCGCGTCCGGGTGCTCGACGATGTAGACCGACCGGTCGTCGGCGACCGTCCAGACCGCCTCCGTGTCGTGCGGGAGGAACGACGGCTCGCCGAGCAGCCGCTCGTACCAGGGCCGGGCCGCCTCGTAGTGCCGCACGCGCAGGCCCGCGAAGAGGTGGAGCGACATCGCGGCGAGTGTAGGCCACTACGCTGCCCGCGCATGCGTCTGCTCCTCGTCCTCGCCGCGCTGTCGCTCGCCGTCGCCGGCGCCGCGCCGGCCGGTGCGGCCGTCGAGGTGCCCCGCAGCGCACGGGCCGTCGACACGTCCCGTCCCGACCGCTGGGTCGGGAACGGCACACCGGGCAGCTGCACGTCCCGTGCCGTCGTGCGCGCGGTCGCGAAGGGCGGGATCATCCGCTTCCGTTGTGGCCGGGCGCCGGTGCGGATCGCGATGCGGCAGACCGCCAAGGTGGTCAACACGAGCCGCCGGGTCGTGCTCGACGGCCGCGGCAAGGTCACGCTCAGCGGCGGCGGCAAGCGCCGCATCCTGTACCAGAACACGTGCGACCAGCGGCAGACGTGGACGACGTCGCACTGCGACGACCAGGCCACGCCCCGGCTGGTGGTGCAGGACCTCACGTTCGCGCGCGGCGACTCCACGGGCGAGACGTTCGACGGTGGCGGCGGAGGTGCGATCTTCGCCCGCGGAGGCCGGCTGAGGATCGTGCGCTCGACGTTCGTAGGCAACCGCTGCGACGCGACCGGCCCGGACGTCGGCGGCGGCGCCGTGCGCGCGCTGTCGCAGTACCACGGCCGGCCGGTCACCGTCGTTCGCAGCACGTTCAAGAACGGCGTGTGCAGCAACGGGGCGGCGCTCAGCAGCATCGGCGTCTCGTGGTCGGTCTACAACAGCGTCTTCACCCGCAACCGCGCGATCGGCCGCGGCGCGAACCCGGCCCGGCCCGGCACGCCGGGCGGCGGCTCAGGCGCCGCCGTCTACGCCGACGGCAACGACTTCCGCGTGCTGCTCGCCGGCACGAAGATGACCCGCAACCACGCGCGCGAGGGCGGCGGCGCGGTGTTCTTCGTCAGCAACGACCGCAGCGGGGTGCTGGCCATCCGCTCGTCCACCCTGCGGCACAACTCGAGCGACGGCTTCCAGACCGACCCGGGCATCTTCTTCCTCGGCCGCCGGCAGATCATCAAGAATTCGGTCGTGCGATGAGCACGACCCAGGCGGACGAGCGAGCGCACCACCGGCGCCGGTTCCAGGGACGCGATCCGGACGAGGGCCATCGCACCGCGACGCCGCTGGAGCTGCTCTACGACCTCACGCTGGTGGTCACGTTCGGGGTGGCCGCCGACGAGCTCGCCCACTTCGTGGCCGATGACCATCTGTGGGCCGGGATCAGCGGGTTCGTGTTCGCCGCGTTCGCGGCGAGCTGGGCGTGGATCAGCTACTCGTGGTTCGCGTCGGGCTACGACACCGACGACTGGCTGTTCCGGCTCGCCACGATGGTGCAGATGGTCGGCGTGATCGTGGTCGCGCTCGGTCTGCCCCCGATGTTCGAGTCGATCGACCACGGCGACGCGCTCGACAACGGCGTGATGGTCGCCGGCTACGTGATCATGCGCGCGGCGCTCGTGCCGCTGTGGGCGCTGGTCGCCCGCCACGACCCCGAACGAGCGCCCGCCGCGCGCACGTACATCGCGATCATCGCGATCGCGCAGGTCGGGTGGCTCGCGCTCGCGATCGCCGAGCTCCCGGTCGGCACGGCGTTCGCGCTGTTCCTGCCGCTGATCGCGCTCGAGATGGCCGGCCCGTTCATCGCCGAGGGCAGGGCCCGGACGCCGTGGCATCCCCACCACATCGCCGAGCGCTACGGCCTGCTCGTGATCATCACGCTCGGCGAGGTCATCCTCGGCACCGTCGCCGCGCTGAACGCGCTCGTGCACGGCGACGCCGGCTGGACGGTCGACGCGGCGTTGCTGGCGGTCGCCGGCGTCGGCCTCACGTTCGGGTGCTGGTGGATGTACTTCTCGATGCCGTGGGTGGAGCCGCTCGTCCGCCGGCCCGGGCGCTCGTCGGGCTTCGTGTTCGGCTACGGGCACCTGGCGATCTTCGCTCCGCTCGCGGCGATGGGCGCGGGCGTGCATGTCGCCGCGTACGCGCTCGCGGACGAGGCCGAGATCAGCGCCACCGGGGTCGTCCTCAGCGTCGTGATCCCGTTCGCGATCTTCGCGCTCGCGTTCTATGTGGTCTATTCCACGCTGATGCACACCGGCGACCCGTTCCACGTGTGGCTGCTCGCGGCGACGGCGGTGGTCCTGGGCGTCGCCGTCGCGCTCGCGGCGGCGGGCGTGAGCGTGCCCGTCTGCCTGCTCGTCGTCATGCTCGCGCCGGTGGTGACGGTCGTCGGCTACGAGACGCTCGGCCACCGCCACGTGGCCGACGCGGTGCAGCGCCTCTAGGTCTTGGCGAGGATTTGCCGCAGCGTCTCGAGGTCGTCCTCGCTCAGCGCGCTGAGGCCCTCCGGCGGCGTGGCGAGGATCTCGTCGGCGCGGCGGGCGAGCTGCCTGCCCTTGGGGGTCGGCTCGACCAGCTTCGCCCGCCCGTCGGTCGGATGCGGGCGCCGGCGCACGAGCCCCTGGCTCTCGAGGTCGGCGACCAGCGCGGATGCGTTGGGCGGATCGATCTCCAGCGCCGCGGCGAGCTCCCCCATCGACATCGGCTGCCGCGCGACCCGCCGCAGCGCACGGGCGCGGCCGAAGCTCATCCCGACCGCGTCCGCGACCTCGCGCCGGCGCTGGTTGTCGAGCACGAGATCGGACATCCGCAGCCAGGCATCGCG
>DASSUW010000261.1:0-5772 GCA_035706585.1 Solirubrobacteraceae bacterium
CTGACGCCCGGCGGCGACCCCGCGCGGACGGCCCGGCTGCTGCAGCTCGCGCACGCGCTCGAGATCGCCGGCGAGGCGGACCGCCTGACCGAGCTGCTCAAGCCCGTGGTCGGCGACCTGCCGTCCGGACCGGTGCGCGCCGAGGCCTACGTGCTGCTCTCCGAGGGCGGCGACATCCGCGTCTTCGCCGATTACGACCACTACCTCGACCTCGCGTTGGCCGAGTGCGGCGACGATCCCGCGCTGCGCGCCGACATCCTCGCCAAGAAGTCGGTCGACGCCAGCGCCAGCCGCCTCGGCACGATGGCCGCGGCGGAGGCGCTCGCGCGCGACGCGCTGGCCGCCGGCGAGCGTGCCGGCCCCGAGGCCGAGCGTGCCGCGCTGGTCGCGCTCGCGTGGGCGCGAGCGATGACCGGGCCGGGCGATCGACGACATCTGGGAGCGCCACCGCAGTGCATCCGAGGCCGCGGTGTACATCGTCGAAGAGCCCGGCCGGATCGCCGGCCAGCGGCTCGTGTGGCGTGGCGAGATCGAGCCGGCGCGCGCGCTGCTCGGCCGGCTGCTCGCGCTCGCGGACGAGCGCGGCGAGGCGAACTCGTACGCGATCATGCGCCTGCACGTGACCGAGCTCGAGCTGCGCGCCGGCAACTGGGACGCCGCGGAGCGGTTGCTCGACGAGTGGGCCGAGTCCGCCGACGCCGACCTGCTCGTCCCGCCGATGTACGAGCGCTGCCGGGCGCTGCTGTACGCCGGCCGCGGCGCTGCCGACCAGGCCGAGGAGTGGGCGGCGCGGACGATCGCCGACGCGCGGTCGGTCGGGATCCTGTGGGACGAGCAGGAGGCGCTGCGGGCCCGCGCGCTGATCGCGCTGCTCCAGGACGACGCCGAGCGCGCGGCCGAGAGCGCGCGCGCCGTCTGGGCGCACATGATCCGCGACGGCATCGACGAGCCGGGCGTGTACCCGGTCGCGCCCGATCTCGTGGAGGCGCTCGCGCGGCTCGGCGAGCGCGACGAGGCGCAGGCGGTGACCGACCGCCTGCGGGCACTGGCGGAGGAGCACGACCATCCGTGGGCGCGGCTGTCGGTGCGCCGCTGCGACGCCCTGCTGCGGCTCGCCGGGACCCACGACGCGGCGGCCGCGGCGGAGCTCGGCGCCGTCGCGAGCGCGTACCAGCTGCTCGGCCTGCGCTTCGATGCCGCGCGCACGCACCTCGCGGCCGCCCGCGCCCAGCGCCGCCACCGCAAGTGGGCCGGCGCGCGCGCCTCGCAGGAGCGCGCCCGCGCGGCGTTCTCCGCGCTCGGCTCGCCTGGCTGGGAGGTGCAGGCGGGCGGCTCGGTCATGATGGCCTGACATGCGCATCGCGGCGCTCTACGACATCCACGGCAACCTCCCGGCTCTCGAGGCGGTGCTCGCCGACGTCGAGCGCGCGGGGGTCGACGAGATCGTGTGGGGCGGCGACGTGGCCGCGGGCCCGATGCCGGTGGAGACGCTCGCCCGGATGCGCGCGGTCGGCGGGCGCTTCGTCAGCGGGAATGCCGATCGCCAGATGGTCGAGGACTTCGATGCCGGCCGGCAGCCGTCGGACAGCGACGACGAGATGATGCGCACGATGTTGTGGGCGGTGGCCCGGATCGACCGCGCCGACCGCGACTACCTGGCGGCCTTCGAGCCGACCGTGTCGCTCCAGGTCGACGGTCTCGGACCGGTCCTGTTCTGTCACGGGTCGCCGCGCAGCGACGAGGAGAAGATCACTCGCGCCACGCCACCCGAACGCCTCGCGCCGATGGTCGAAGGCGTGGCCGAGCGCGTCGTCGTCTGCGGCCACACGCACCAGCAGTTCGACCTGCGCGCCGGCGACCACCGCGTTGTCAACGCCGGTAGCGTCGGCATGCCCTACGAGGGCGACGCCGCCGCGTTCTGGCTGCTGCTCGGCCCGGATGCCGAGCTGCGCCGCACCGCGTACGACATTCCCGCCGCGGTCGCGACGATGCGCGGGACCGGCATGCCCGACGTCGACCGGATCCTGCTGCAGGAGAGCCTGATCGAGCCGGTCGACCCCGACTGGGTCACGCGCTACTTCGAGACCGGCGTCCCGCCGTCCGATCAGCCACCGACTAAAGGGGTCAGACCCCTTTACGTGTCGGTGGTGCGCAGCGGCGTGCGGTCGAGCGGCTCGGCGAGCAGCATCTCCTTGGTGAAGATGAGGTCGCCGCGGTTGTAGTCGGACATCTCGTAGTCGTGGCCCATCGTGATCGCGTCGAACGGGCACGCGAGCTCGCAGTAGCCGCAGAAGATGCAGCGCGAGAGGTTGATCTCGTAGACGGCGGCGTAGCGCTCGCCGGCCGACACGCGGTTGTCCGGCGTGTTCTCGGCCGCGACGACGCGGATGCAGTCGGCAGGGCAGGCGGCGGCGCACAGCGAGCAGCCGACGCACTTCTCGAGCCCGGTGTCCTCGAACCGGTGCAGCTTGTGGCGCCCGCGGAAGCGCGGGTAGACCGGCACCTTCTCCTCGGGGTACTGGAACGTCTTGGGCCCCTCGACCATGCGGGCGAACGTCGTCTTCAGGCCGCGCAGCGTCTCGCCGAACGCGCGGTAGGTGCCGCGCACCGGGCCGGGTTTGGGTGCCCGGATCACCTCGATGACATCGTCGCCGGCCGTCCAGGGCATCAGGTCACCACCACCAGGATCGCGGTCACGAGCGCGTTGACGGTCGCCAGCGGCAGGAACACCTTCCAGCCCAGCGACATGAGCTGGTCATAGCGCAGCCGCGGCAGCGTCGCCCGCACCCAGAAGAAGAACCACACGAGGATCAGCGTCTTCGCCAGCACGACGAACGGATCCACCCACGTCGGCGGATCGACCCACGGCAGCATCCAGCCGCCGAGGAACAACGTCGCGGTGATCGCCGAGACGACGATGATGTTCAGGTACTCGGCGGCGAAGTAGGCGGCGAAGCGGCCGCCGCCGAACTCGGTGTTGTAGCCGCCGACCAGCTCGGCGTCGGCCTCGGGAAGGTCGAACGGCGGCCGGTTGGTCTCGGCGAACCCGGCGACGAGGAAGATGATGAAGCCGACGAACTGCGGGATCACGTACGGCAGGCTCGACTGCGCCTCGACGATCTCGGTCAGCGACAGCGAGCCGGCCATCATGATCACGCCGACGAGCGACAGGCCCTGCGCCACCTCGTAGGAGATCAGCTGCGCGGCGCCGCGCATCGCGCCCAGGAACGAGTACTTCGAGCCCGACGCCCAGCCGCCCAGCATCAGCCCGTAGAACGCGATCGCGCCGAACGCGAACGCGTAGAGGATCCCGATGTCGGGGTCGATCCCGTACAGCCCGACGTCGGTGCCGAAGATGTCGACGACGTTCGAGAACGGGATGATCGCCATCGTCGCCACGGCGGTGAACATCGAGATCGCCGGCGCGATCGCGAACAGCCAGCCGACCGCCGAGCGCGGCCGGAACTGCTGCTTGAAGATCAGCTTGCCGATGTCGGCCATCGGCTGCAGCAGCCCGAACGGGCCGACGCGGTTCGGGCCGAAGCGGTGCTGGAAGCGGCCCAACGCCTTGCGCTCGGCCAGCAGCACGATCGGCACGAGCTGGAAGACGACCGCGAAGATGACCAGCGCCTTCAGCAGCTGCACCCACCACGACTCGTAGAAGCCGACCTCGGCGACGGGGATCACTCGTGCGCCTCGTGCGGCGGGATGTTCAACGGGGCCGACTGCGGCATCTCCGACAGGCCCTCGGCGGCGGGCGCCACCTGGGCCGGCACGGCCGACGGCTCGGGCGTCGCGGGACCGCCGACACGATGCACGTCGACGAGCGCCTCGGTCAGCGCGTTGGCCGGGTCGTCACGGACGCCCTCGGCGAGGAACACTGACCCGGCGGGCACGGCGGCGCGCAGCTTCACGACGCCCTTCACGCGGGTGCCGTTGTCGCCGACCTCGACGCGGTCGCCCTCGCCGATTCCAAGCCGCTCGGCATCGGAGGGCGACAGCTCGACGACCTGCTTCGCGCGCAGGAACTGCAGCAGCGGCGAGACGTCGACGGTCTTGTCGGCCCACAGGCTGCGGAACGTGCCGAGCCGCAGCCGATCGCCCGCCGGCGCGGGCGGCGCCGCGTCGAGCGGCCCGGGCTCCCAGACGCCGCTCCAGTCCTGGTTGAGCTCCGGCCAGCGGACGCCGCGGCCGCCGATCTCGTCGAGGCTGAGGCCGGCGTAGAACGGCACCGCGGCCAGCAGCTGGGCCGACGCCATGCCGCCGCTGAGCACGTCGAGCTCGAGCCCGCACGCGCCGGCGACGTCGGCGATCACCTGCCAGAGTGGCCGCGCGCCCGAGCCGGGCAGGCCGGTGCGGCCCTTCGGGCGGCCGATCGCCGGCCGCAGCCGCTGCACGCGCCCGTCGAGGTTCGTGACCGTGCCCTCCTTCTCCGGGTACGCCTCGCCGGGCAGGACCACGTCGGCGAACCGCCGGGCGCTCTCGGTCAGCACCGTGTCGACGGCGATCACGGTCTGGGCGGTGCCGAGCCCGCTCTCCCACAGCGCGCGGTTCGGGTGGTAGCGGACCGGGTCGGCGTAGTTGAGCCACACGGTCGACAGCTCGCCCGACGCCAGGCCGATCGCGATCTCGTGCGCGTCACGGCCGCGCTCGGCCAGCGACGCGAACCCCGGGCCGTGGCCGGGCGCGAAGCCCGCCTCGCGGATCCCGCGCGCGTTCGGCACCGACGGCACCTCGATCAGCCCGGCGCCCGGTCGGTTGAGGTCGAGTCGCGCGGCGAGGTTGAGCAGGGCGCGCGCGCCGTCGCCGTCCAGTGCCCGCTCGCCGTAGACGATCACGATGTCGTCGCCCGCGTCGCGCAGCCAGGCGGCGAGGTCGCCCTCGCCGCGATCGAGCGCCGCCAGCGCCGCGCCCGCGCCGCCGGGCGCGTGCCGGACGACCACCGACGCCGACGGGTCGAGTGCGGTCGGCCGCGCGCTGATGACGCCGACCTGGACGTGGTGGCGGCGGACGCCCTTGCGGATGCGCAGGTCGAGCACCGGCGCCTCGTCGATCGGGTCGCAGTCCACGAGCAGCACCGCGTGCGCGTACTCGAGATCGGGGATCGATGCCTGCAGCGCCGGACTCGACAGCGCCCGCGCGACGTCGAGCGGCAGCTCCCCGCGCGGGCGTGACGCCAGGTGGCCGGACCCGAGGCCCTCGCGGAACAGGCGCTGCAGCAGGAACGCCTCCTCGTTGGTGGTCTCGCCGTCGGCCAGCGCGGCGGCCCGCGGCCCCGCCTTCTTCAGCGCGCCGGAGGCGGCGGCGAGCGCCTTCTCCCACGAGGCCGGCATCAGCTCGGTGCCCTCGCGCACGAGCGGCTCGACGATCCGCTCGTCCACGTGCACCGCCTGATAGCCGAAGCGGCCGCGGTCGCACAGCCAGCCGTCGTCGACCTCGGGGTGGTCGCGCGCGAGCACGCGCATCACGCGCTCGTCGCGGACGGTCAGCTCGACGTTGCAGTGGGCGGCGCAGCCGGTGCAGACCGTGCCGGCGCCCTCGATGTCCCACGGCCGCGCGCGGAAGCGGTAGGCGCGCGACGTCAGCGCACCCACCGGACACAGCTCGATGATGTTGCCGGAGAACGGCGCCACGTACGGGTGCCCGTCGAACGTGCCGACGAACGAGTGCGCGCCGCGCTCCTGAAGGATCAGCTGGTAGTCCTCGGAGATCTCCTGCGAGTAGCGCACGCAGCGGTAGCAGAGGATGCAGCGCTCGCGGTCGATCGCGATC
>DASSUW010000262.1:0-14828 GCA_035706585.1 Solirubrobacteraceae bacterium
GCCGCGGAGATGTCCTGGCGCCGGGCCAGCCGGACGGCGCGGGCGGTCAGGTCCGCGCGCAGGTTCAGCGAGTGTGCGGCCCGCATCTGCGCCGCCACCGTCGGATGGCCCGCGATCGGGGCGTCGAGCGGGTCGGCGGCGTGTGCCACCGGCACGCTGATCAGGGCGCCTGCGAGCGCCAGCGCAGTTGTCTGTCTTCGCATCATCACGTCCTCGACGGCCCGCGCACGCGCAGGCCGAAACGGGTTCTGAAGTTCCCGGACGGCGTCCACCAGGCGGGCCGGATCAGCTCGTCGCGCCAGGACGTGCGCGGCATGTCAGCCCGCGGCGGTTCCTCCACCGTCGCGACAGCCAGGGTAGCGTGGCGCGCCGGGACCTACGCTGTGCGCGCGTGCCAGGCCTGCCCGAGAGCCTCGCGGTCCTGCGCCTGCGGGACTTCCGACTCGTGTTCGGCGCGTTCGCCGTGTCGATGGTGGGAGACCGGATGGTCAGCCTCGCGCTCGCGTTCGCGGTGCTGGCGCTCGGCGGCTCGGCGCCGGAGGTCGGGCTCGTGCTCGCGGCGCGCACGCTGCCGATGGTGGGCTCGGTCCTGATCGGCGGCGTGGTCGCGGACCGTGTCCCGCGCCAGCGCGTGATGGTCGCCGCCGACCTGGCGCGGCTCGCGACCCAGGGGCTGCTGGCCGCGCTGCTGATCGCGGGCGAGCCGCCGATCTGGAGCCTCGCGGTGCTGTCCGGCCTGACCGGCGCCGCGACCGGGTTCTTCAACCCGGCGGCGACCGGGCTGCTGCCCGCGGTCGTCCCGCCCGAGCGCCTCCAGCAGGCCAACGGCCTGCGCGCGACCGCGCTCTCGGGGGGCGAGATCGCCGGTCCGGCGATCGCCGGCGTGCTCGTCGCGACCGTCGGACCGGGCTGGGCACTGGCGATCGACGCCGCGACGTTCGCGGTCAGCGCCGCGTTCCTGGTACGCCTGCGCCTGCCCGCGCGGTTCGCGCGCGAGGCGACGCCGTTCCTGCACGACCTGCGAACCGGATGGGTCGAGTTCTGGCGGCGCTCGTGGGTCTGGAGCGTCGTCCTCGCCGCGAGCTTCGGAAACCTCGTGTGGGCGTCGTTCAGCGTGCTCGGGCCGGTCGTCGCCGACCGCGAGCTGGGCGGCGCGGCGGTGTGGGGGACCGTGATGGCGGCGATGGGGATCGGCGCGCTGGTGGGCGCCCTCACCGCGATCCGCGTGCGCCCGCGCCGCCCGCTCGTGCTCAGCCTGCTCGTGCTGACGCTGTTCGCGCTGCCGCCGGCCCTGCTCGCGGCCGAGGCGCCGACCGCGCTGCTCGGCGCCGGGACGTTCCTCGCGGGCGCGGGGATGATGCTCGGAATCTCGGTCTACGAGGCGACGCTCCAGCTGCGCGTGCCGACCGACGTGCTGTCACGCGTGAGCTCGTACGACTGGTTCTTCTCGATGGCGCTGCAGCCCCTCGGGCTCGCGATCTGGGGCCCGATCGCCGCCGGCATCGGCATCGACGAGGCACTCTGGCTGGCCGCGGCGCTCCTGCTCACGTCGATCCTCGCCCCGCTCGCGTTCCGGGAGGTTCGAACCATGCCCGGCGTCTAGCATGCTGCGCCAATGCGCGTGACCCTGCCCGACGGCTCCGTCAAGGAGCTCGCCGACGGCGCCACCGGCGCCGACCTCGCGGCCGCGATCGGCCCCGGGCTGGCGCGTGCCGCGCTGGCGATCCGGATCGTGGACAACGGGCCCGACCGGCACGACGGCAGCGCCTACGACGAAGGGCGGATCCGCGACCTCGCCGCGCCGCTGCACGACGGCGACCGCGTCGAGATCGTCACCGCGAACGCCGACGACGTCGACTCGGTGCAGCTGATCCGGCACGACACCGCGCACGTGCTCGCCGCCGCGGTGCTCGACCTGTACCCCGGCACGAAGATCTCGATCGGGCCGCCGATCGGCGAGGGCTTCTACTACGACTTCGAGTTCCCCGAGGGCGTCACCGTCTCCGAGCACGACTTCGACGCCCTCGAGGCCAGGATGCGCGAGCACGTCAAGGCCGACGAGCCGTTCGTGCGCGAGGACATCCCGGTCGCGCAGGCGCTCGAGCGGTTTCGCAACGAGCAGCAGGACTACAAGGTCGAGCTGATCGAGGACCTCGTGAAAGAGCAGGGCGTGGAGACCGTCTCGCTCTACACCAACGGCCCCTTCACCGACCTCTGCCGCGGCCCGCACACGCCGTCGACCAAGCGCATCAAGGCGTTCAAGCTGCTGTCGATCGCCGGCGCGTACTGGCGCGGCGACGCCGACCGCCAGATGCTCACCCGCATCTACGGCACCGCGTTCCACTCCAAGGAGGATCTCGAGGCGTACCTGCGGCGGCTGGAGGAGGCGCGCGCGCGCGACCACCGCAAGCTCGGCCGCGAGCTCGGCCTGTTCATGTTCTCCGAGCTGAGCCCCGGCTCGCCGTTCTGGCATCCGCCCGGCAAGGCGATGCTCAACCAGCTGACCGACCTGTGGCGCCACGAGAACACCGCGCGCGGCTATCGCGAGGTGCAGACCCCGATCCTCTACGACGTCTCGCTGTGGAAGCAGTCCGGCCACTGGGACGTGTACCGGGACAACATGTACTTCACCGACGTGGAAGGGCATCCGATGGGCCTGAAGCCCATGAACTGCCCCGCCCACGTCCAGCTCTACAAGGACGAGCGCCGCTCCTACCGCGACCTGCCGATCCGCTACTCCGAGAAGGGCCTCGTGCACCGGCACGAGCCGAGCGGCACGTTGCACGGCCTGCTGCGCGTCCGCCATATCACCCAGGACGACGCCCACATCTTCTGCACCGAGGAGCAGGTGCCGCAGGAGATCCAGCGCTGCCTGGACTTCGGCTTCGCGATCTACGACACGTTCGGCTTCGAGCCGCGGCTGGAGCTCTCGACGCGGCCGGAGAAGCGCGTCGGCTCCGAGGACATGTGGGACCGCGCCGAGGCGGGCCTGGAGAAGGCGCTCGTCGACAAGGGGCTCGCGTTCGAGCTCAACCCCGGCGACGGCGCGTTCTACGGGCCGAAGATCGACCTGCACATGACCGACTCGATCGGCCGCTCGTGGCAGCTCGGCACCGTGCAGCTGGACTACTACATGCCCGAGCGCTTCGAGCTGACCTACACCGGCGCCGACAACGCCGAGCACCGGCCGGTGATGATCCACCGCGCCCTGATGGGCAGCTTCGAGCGCTTCATGGGGATCCTGATCGAGCACTACGCCGGCGAGTTCCCGCTCTGGCTCGCGCCGGTCCAGGCCGCGGTGCTCCCGCTCGCCGACCGTCACATCGACTACGCGCGCGACGTCGAGGCGGCGCTGTTCGCGGCCGGCCTGCGCGCCGAGGTCGACGACCGCACCGAGTCGGTCGGCCGCAAGATCCGCGAGGCGGAGCTGCGCAAGATCCCGTACATGCTCGTGGTCGGCGACCGCGAGGCCGAGCAGCGCGCCGTCGCCCTGCGCCGCCACAAGGAGGGCGATCTCGGCACTGTGCCGCTCGCCGAGGCCGTCGGCCGTCTGACGGTGGAGGCCGCCGAGCGCGGCTAGTTGTTGTTACCGTCGTCGGGACTCGTGCACAGGGGCGCGAGTCGACGGAACAAGGGAGGGTTCGATGGGTGACGCACGCAAGGTCAGTCGCCGCGGGTTCGTCGGCGCCGCTGCAGGGACGACGGTCGCCGCCGCACTCGGTCCGTTCTCGCCGGTCGCGGCCGCGCATCGCCACGGCCACGGCCACGACGACGGTGACGCGCTGCTGCCGAAGAGCCGGATCGGGATCCAGCTCTACACGGTGCGCGACCAGGTCAACGCGCTCGGGTTCGAGGAAGTGTTCAAGCGCCTCAGCGCGATGGGCTACCGCGAGGTCGAGTTCGCGGGCTACAACGCGCAGGGCCGCCGCTGGAGCAACGAGGAGCTGCGCGGCCTGCTGCGCAAGTACCGCCTGAAGGCTGCGGGCAGCCACGTCGGCTACACCGGCGGCTACTCGTTCGCCTCGACGCTCGAGCAGGTGCTCGACGACGCCGAGGAGATCGGCATGAAGTACATCGGCACGGCGTCGGGTCCGTCGGCCGGCGGCAACGGCCAGACGGTCGACGGCTACAAGAAGGCAGCCGAGGACTTCAACCGGTTCGGTGCCGCGGCGCGCGAGCGCGGGCTGCGCTTCTACCAGCACAACCACGACAGCGAGTTCCAGGTCGTGGACGGCACGCGGCTCTACGACGTGCTCTTCGAGGAGACCGACCCGCGGCTCGTGTTCCTCGAGATGGACATCTTCTGGGCGTACGTCGGCCAGAGCCGCTTCCCCGGCTTCCGGCCGAGCGACTACGTCTGGGACAACCCGGAGCGCTACCCGCTCTTCCACGTCAAGGACGGCCTGTTCAACGGCGGGCGGCACTCGGGCTGGACGATGACCGACGTCGGCGCCGGTGACCTGCCGTACGAGCCGTTCTTCTGCGGCCTGGACACCGACGACCACCACTTCATCATGGAGAACGACGACGCCGCGCAGGCCGAGGGCGGCTCGTTCGGCGACGCGGAGCGCAGCTACGACTACATGGCCTCGCTGCGCGAGCGGGCCGGCGGCAAGGGCGGTCACCGGCACGGCCACCACGGCCACAAGCACCGGGGCGGCCGCGGCGGCAAGCACCGCCACTGATCGTCAGCGCGTGGTGCGGGCGCTGTGATCCAGCAACGCCCGCACCGCGCGCAGGAGCGACCGCTGGTCGAACGGCTTCTCGAGGAAGGCGCTGTCGGCCGGCAGCCGGCCGCGGCCCCGCACCGTCTCGGCGGTGTAGCCGGACACGAACAGCGTGCGCACGCCGGGCCGCAGCGACTCGAGCCGCCGCGCCAGCTCGGGGCCCGACAGGTCGGGCATGATCACGTCCGAGACGAGGACGTCGACGGGCTGCTCGGCGGCGAGCTCGAGCGCGTGCAGCGGCCCGCCGGCCGCCAGCACCCGGTACCCGTGCGTGGTGAGCACGTGCTCGACGAGGTGGCGGACGCCCTCCTCGTCCTCGCACAGCAGGACCGTCTCGGTGCCGCGCAGGTCGTCGCCCTCCGGCACCGGCTCGTGCGCCGGCTTCGGTGCCGCGCCGGTGATCGGCAGGTAGACCTTGAAGCTCGTGCCGAGGTCGGGCTCCGAGTAGACGTGGATCTCGCCGCCCGACTGCGTGACGATGCCGTGCACGGTCGCGAGCCCGAGGCCGGTGCCCTGGCCGACGGCCTTGGTCGTGAAGAACGGCTCGAAGACGTGCTCGAGCGTCTCCGGCGGCATGCCGACGCCCGTGTCGGTGACGATCAGCGCCACGCGGTCGCCGGCCACCCGCGTCTCGATCGTGAGCGTGCCGCCGCTGGGCATCGCGTCGCGCGCGTTGACCGACAGGTTGAGGATGACCTGCTCGAGCTGCGAACGGTCAGCGAGGACCGACGGCAGCCCGGGCGCGGCGAGCATCGCGATCTCGATGTCCTCGCCGATCAGCCGTCGCAGCATCGGCACGAGCGCCGTCGCGACCTCACCGAGATCGAGCGGCGTGGCGTCGAGGAGCTGCTGGCGGCTGAACGCGAGCAGCTGGCGGGTGAGCTGCGCGGCGCGCTCGGTGGCGCGCTCCACCTCGGCGAGCTCGGCCCCGCCCGGGCCGGCGCCGATGTTGCGGCGCGCGATCTCGGTGTAGCCCCCGATGACGGTGAGCAGGTTGTTGAAGTCGTGCGCGACGCCGCCGGCGAGCTGGCCGATCGCCTCCATCTTCTGCGCCTGCTGCAGGCGCTCCTCGATCCGGCGGCGCTCGGTGATGTCGCGCAGCACGAACAGGTGCTTGCCGGGCAGGAACTCGGGCTGCGAGCGCACCTCCAGCACGAGGCGCGCCCCGTCCTGCTCGCCGTCCCAGACGTGCTCGATCATGCCCTGTGCGATCCGCTCCTCGGTCAGGAAGCCCTCCCAATCGGCCTCGGCACGCGCGCGGCCGATCAGCTCGTCGAGCCGGCTTCCGATCAGCTGCTCGCGCGTCCGGCCGTAGAACCGGCACGCGGCGTCGTTGACCCACAGGAAGCGACGGTCCGAGTCGAGCACGACGATCTTGTCCATCGCCGCGTCGAGAATCGCTTGGAGCTCATGGTCGACCCCTGCCACGCGTTCAGACACCGTAGCTATACTGCCCCACGTTGAATACGCGTTCGAACTCAGCGACGCCCGCTTCTTGAGGCGCCGCCAACAGCACTAGTGCCGGTTCCCAGACGGTTCGACCGGCAGCCGCCTGAGCGCGACCCCACCCGGATCAACGAGCGCATTCGCGTGCCCGAGGTCCGGCTCATCGACGAGAACGGACAGCAGGTGGGGATCATGCGCACCCAAGAGGCCCTGCGCTACGCGCAGGACCGTGACCTCGACCTCGTCGAGGTGGCGCCCGACGCCAAGCCGCCGGTCTGCCGCGTACTGGACTATTCGAAGTACAAGTACGAGCAGAACCAGAAGCAGAAGGCCGCGCGCAAGCACCAGCAGCAGATCAACGTCCGCGAGATCAAGTTCCGGCCGAAGATCGCGCAGCACGACTACGACACCAAGAAGGGCCACGTCGAGCGGTTCCTCAAGGGCCGCGACAAGGTCAAGGTGACGATCATGTTCCGCGGTCGCGAGATGGCTCACCCGGAGCGTGGGGAGATGATCCTCAACCGTCTCGCCGAGGACCTCGGCGACCTCGCCGTCGTCGAGCAGCGCCCCCAGCAGGACGGGCGCAACATGACGATGATGCTGGCGCCGCAGAAGGCCTCGACCGGCGACGCCAAGCCCGCCGCCGCCGGCTAGCGGCGCAGCCGCTCGAGCAGCTCGCGCGTCGTCCGTGAGGGCGTCGTGCCGAGCTCCGCGAGCGCGCGCTCGCACGCGTGGTAGGCGCGGATGACGCTGTCGGCGGCGCCGAGGGCGTCGGCGAGGCGCATCCGCAGCCGCCAGCCGGCCTCGCGGTAGGGCTCGGCGTCGAGCACCCGGTCCGCCAGCCGCCCGGCCTCGTCGTAGCGGCCGGCCGCGAACGCGAGCTCGGCCGCGTCCAGCCGCGCGTCGGTGACCGCGGAGGTGAGCGCCTCGCGCCGGAGCTCGGCCCACCGTGTCGCGGCGTCGGGCAGGAAGTCGCCCTGGTCGGCGATCGCGAGCGCCGCGAGCGTGGCGTCGAGCCGGTCGGCGCCCTGCAGGCGCGCCGCCTCCGCGAGCATGACCTCGAGCCGCGCGGACTCGCCGGCCACCGTCAGGCTGTCGCCGAGACGGATCTCGCCGGTCTCGGCGAGCACCGCGTCCGGCGAGCCCAGCACCTCGCGCAGCCAGCGGATCGCCTGGCGCAGGTACGCGCGGGTCGACGGGTCCGCGCGGCCGTCGAACAGCGCGTCCAGCAGCTCGGCCCGGTCGGCGCGCAGGCCCGGCCGCGTCGTCAGGTAGGCGAGCAGCTCGTACGTCTTGGCGATCCGCGGCCGCCTGACCCGGCCGTCGACGACGATCGCGGTGCGCCCGAACTCGTACAGCTCGACCGCCGAGTGGACGGGCGGCGCGACCGTCGGGCGCTGGGCCATCAGCGCCCGGCCGAGCTCGTGCCAGGCCGACTCGCCGCCCGGCTCGGTGTCGATCCGGCGCGACGCGACGAACGGGAAGTCGGCGAGCGCCTGCAGCAGGATGTGGTTGGAGCCCTGCCGGCGGGCGGCGCCGAGCGCCGCGTCGGCGGCGGCGTCGGCGGCCGCCTCGTCGCCGGTGCGCCACTCGGCCTCGGCGAGGTAGACGGCCGCGGTCGGCATCTCGAGCAGCCGGTCGGCGCTCGTCATCGAGGCCAGCGCCCGCCGCAGCCGCTCGCGCGCCGGCACGTCCTCGCCCGTGAGCAGCAGCGCGAGCCCGTACCACGTGTCGATCTGCTCGGTGATGAACGGGTAGGGGCAGCGCTCGGCGAGCCGGTCGGCCTCGTCCAGCGTCGCCCGCGCGGAGCGCGCGTCACGGTCCAGGCGCAGCGCCAGCTTCGCGATCGTGATCAGCAGGACCAGCTGCAGCAGCGGCGCATCCTGGCCACGGACGAGATCGCGCAGGTGCGCGACGGCCGCGTGCGCCTCCTCGGTCCGGCCGGCGTCGAGCAGGAGCTCGGCGCGGACGGTCTGCTCGAGCATCCCGGCCTGTCGCCCGCGGGCCTGCGCGGCCTCGTACATCTCGAGCGCGCGCAGGGTCTGGCCGGTGGCGCGCAGCGCGCCGATGCGCAGCGGCCCGCCGGTGATCGCGTCGATCCAGTTCGAGAACGGCTGGTCGTCGTCGAGCTGGGAGAACTGCCCGTAGTAGTAGTCGTTGCCGAGCACGAGCGCGTCGAGCGGGCTCCCGGTCACGTCCGGACGTGGCGGGCGCGGGACGGCCTCGACATGGCCGACGACATAGCGCAGCACGTCCGCCTCGTGGCCGGGCGGGACGCTCGCGACCAGGCGATGGAACTCGTCGAGCCTGCCCAGCGTCACGTTGCACCAGGCCATCAGCGCGCCGGCGACCGGCGACGCCCGGACGAGCGCGTCGCGCTCGCCGCGCGCGGCGAGGCGCTCGGCGACCGCCGCGCCGCGCTCGAAGTCCTCGCTGCCGACCGCGATCATCAGCTCGGCCACGGTCAGCGGCACGCTCGTCGGCGTGCCGCCGGACAGCCGCGCGAGCCAGCGCTCGGCGATCGCGATGTCCAGCCGCTCGATCACGCCCGCGATCGCGCGCTCGGCGGGCGCCAGCGCCTCGCCGGGCGCGTCGGCGCGCAGCAGCGCCTCGACCGCGTCCTCGTCGTAGCCCTCCTCCGCCAGCCGGCGGCCGAGCGCGAGATGCAGGCGCGCGACGTCGTGCTCGCCGCGCTCCTCCAGCGCAGTCAGCAGGTACTCGCGAAAGCGCGGGTGGCAGCGCATCACGGTCCCGTTCTCCGACCACGTGACGGGCAGCCGCGCGTGCCGCAGCCCGGCCAGGCGCGCCGCCGCGTCGGGGACGCCGAGTGCCTCCGCCCGCGGCGCCGTCACGTATGTGAGCACGGACGTGCTCTCGAGGAACTCCCGCTCGGCCGGGCCGAGCGCGCCGACGATGTGGGCCGCGAGATAGCCGTGCAGCGGATCGACCGCGCCGCCGGCCTCGGCCAGTCCGCCGGCCCAGCGCCACGCTTCGAACAGCACGCCGGTCACCCAGCCGCCGGTGGCGTCGACGACGGCCGACTCGTCGAGTCCCGACTCGCCGTGCAGCTCGAGCGCCCGCGCCGCCTCCGCGGGCGTGAAGGCGAGGTCGTCGTCGCCGATCGCGGCCCACGCATCCGGCGCCGGGAGCACCTCGAACGGCAGCGCGCGGCGGCTGATCAGGACGATGCGCAGGCCGTCCGGCGCGTACCGCAGCAGCGACTCGACGACGTGCCAGGCCGGCCGCACGTCGCCCAGGCGCTCGACCTCGTCGATGACGAGCACGCCGTCGCCGCGCAGCGCCTCGGCGAGGATCCCCGCCGCTTCGGCGTGCGGGACGCCGACCGACAGCGCGCGGGTCGCCGTTCCCACGACGTCCGGGACGATCGCCGCGAGCGCCTCCTCGAGATAGGTGACGAGCCGGCCGGGTGCCGTGTCGGTGCGGTCCAGGGTGAGCCACGCGACGGGCCGTTGGAGGCGCCGCATCGCGGATGCAACCGCGGTCGTCTTGCCTGCGCCGGCCGTCGCCGACACCACCACGATCTGGTGACGATCGAGCAGCGACGCGATGCGCTGGTCGAGTCGCGGACGTTCGACACGCTCGTCGGGGAGCGTGGGGACAGCAAGCTTGGCGCGAATGATCCCGCGCGACATGCTGACTCGGTCGCGAGGATACACGCACGGCCGCGCGTTTCGGGCGCGTTCACGCTGGTCGGGCACGCTCAGGTCCTTGGATGACGGAGTTCGAGAACGGCGGTCCCCCGGCGCTGGAACCCGGCGATCATCGGCGTCTCGCCAGGGTGTTGCTGGCCGCCGCCCGAGAACGGCGTCCCGTCGACCCGCTCAGCGCTGGCTACCCGCAGCTGACCGTGGCCGACGCTCGCCGGATCCGCGACTCGGCCCTCGCGGATCGTCTCGCTGAGGGGGAACGTCTCGCCGGCGCGGTCGCGTCGCCTGGCCGCGCCGGCGAACCCCGTCTCGCGTGGCTCACCAAGTCGATGGTCCTCAGTGACGCGAACGTCCCGCTCGTCGATCTGATCGATCCGTACGTCGAGCCGCGGCTGGCGCTGCGGCTGGTGCGGCCGCTCGCGAGCCCGATCGACAGCGTCTCCGCGCTCGTGCGCGCCTCGCGCGGGCTGCGGCTGTGCCTGGAGGTCGTCGACTCGCGCTACGCGCCCGGGCCGACCACGACGGCGGACGAGATCGCCGACAACTGCGGGACCTCCAAGGTGTTCGTGGCCGGCGACACGGCGGCGCCCGGCGTCGACGTCCTCGCCGACGGGGCGATCGACGCGCTCGTGATGCTGGCGGCCTGCGTCGCGCGTCGGCAGGGCGGGCTCGAGCCGGGCACGCTGCTGGTCGCACCGCTGCACGGCGCCGCCGGGCGCTGACCGTATAGGCCGCGTATACGTCCGCGCCGTAGCGTCGCCGCAGGCGACCGCTCGAGAAGGAGGACCCGTGAAGCTCGCCGTGACCCTTGCCGTCCTGCTGTCAGTGGCCGGCGCCGCCCCGGCGCTCGCCGTCGACGAGGGCGCGCCCGACCGCGACCGCCATCCGAACGTCGGCCTGCTCGGCTTCGACCTCGACGGCAGCGGTCCGATCCCGCCCGCGATCCTGTGCACCGGCTCGGTGCTGAGCGACCAGCTGCTCCTGACCGCGGGCCACTGCATCCCGGCGGTGCCGGCCGGCACCGAGTGGGTCGTCACGCTCGCCCCCGGCGGGCCGGCCGAGCCGGTGGCTCGGCCCGGCCTCTTCCCGGACGACTTCCCGTTCCCGCTGACCGTCCCCGCGCGGCGCGGCGGCGTCGCGATCAGCCATCCCGACTTCGATCCCGACACGCGCCGGCACGACGTCGCGCTCATCCGCTTCCCCGCCGGCACGTTCGCCGGCGTCGAACCGGTCGAGCTGCCCCGCGCGCGCCAGCTCGATCGCCTGCGCCGGCACGGCGAGCTCGCACGCAGCCGGTTCCGCCTCGTCGGCTACGGCACCGACCCCGAGCGCGGCGACGGCGCGCCGGTCTTCGTGCTCGAGGGCTACCGGCAGACGGCCACGGCACCGTTCCAGGCGCTCAGGTCCGGTCGGCTCATCCTCGACGGGCGGACGCGGATCACCGGCCAGGGCGGCCTCTGCTACGGCGACTCGGGGTCACCGCAGTTCATCGGCGACTCGTCCGTGGTCGTCTCCGTCTTCTCCGAGCATCTGGACGAGTGCGACGGTCCGCTGTTCTCCCAGCGCCTCGACACCCGGTCCGAGCGCAGGTTCCTCGCGCGCTTCGTCGAGGTTCCGTGAGGCATCGAGCGCCGCCTGCGCGTGCGCCGCTTCCGCCTCCAGTCCCCAGCGCGTCGCCAGCGCGACGGCCTCGGAGAGCGTCGCCCGCTCACGCTCGGTCTCGCCGAGCAGCGCGTGGGCGCCCGCGAGGCAGAGCAGGGCCTGCGCGATGCCGCGCGGGTCGTCGCGGTGGCGGAAGTCGGTGAGCGCCGCGCCCGCGGCCTCGTGCGCGTCACCGGCACGTCGCTGCGCGAGCCTGATGCGGGCGAGATCGATCAGCGCGTACCCGGCGTCGAGCCTCCCGCGCAGGCGGCGGAAGCGATCGCGCGCCCGCAGCGCGAGGGTCGCTGCCGCATCGAGGTCGCCCGCCTCCAGCGCCGCGCAGGCGCGGATCTGGTCGGCGAACCCGAGTGCCTCCTCGCTGCCCGCGGACGCGGCGACCACCTCCGCTCGATCGAGGTCCGCGCTCGCTGACGCCGGTCGCCCGCGGTCGAGCAGCGTGCGCGCCCGCCACACCAGGGCGAGCGCCAGCAGCTCGGCGTCGTCGCCGCGTTCGCAGGCGGCGACGGCCGCGTCCCCGTGCTCGATCATCTCCGGCGCGCCGGCGGACTGCGAGAGCACCAGCCGGCCGAGCAGGGCCGTCGCCCGCCACGGGTCGTCGGCCGCCGCGTGGCGCAGTGTCTGGTCGACGAGCCGGCGCCCGTCCCGGATGAGGCCGATGCGGAACCAGTACATCGACAGCGACGCGGCGAGCCGGAACGCCGGCACCCGGTCGCCTCGCTCCAGCGACCAGTCGAGCGCCGCATGGAGGTTCTCGTGCTCGGCGCGCGCGCGCTCGAGGCCGGCCGGCAGGCCGGGACCGAACATGTTCGGCGCGAGGTCCTGGGCGAGCGACAGGTAGGCGTCTCGGTGCCGCCGCGCGGCGGACTCGAGCTCCCCGCTCGCGCGCAGGCGCTGGCGCGCGAACGCGCGGACCGTGAACAGGAGCCGGTAGCGGGTTCCACCGCGCCGCCGATCGGCGGCCAGCAGCGACGCGTCGACGAGCCGGGCCAGCGCAGGCAGCACCGCCTCCGGCTCGACCTCGCCGCCGGCTGCCACGGCTTCCGCCGCCGCGGCGTCGAAGCTCGCCGGGAAGACCGACAGGCGGCGCAGGATGCACTGCTCGGTCGCGGGTACGAGCCCGTAGCTCCAGGCGATCGCGGTCTCGAGGGTGCGCTGCCGCGGCGGGGTGACGTGGCGTCCCTCGCCCAGCACCGACAGCCGGTCCGCGAGCGACCGCGCCAGGTCCGCCACCGACAGCGCGCTGAGTCGGCCGGCGGCAAGCTCGATGGCCAGCGGCAGGCCGTCGAGCCGGCTGACGACCTCCGCGACCGCGGCGGCGTCCTCGGCGCGCGGACGTTCGCTGCCGGCGCGCTCGAGAAACAGCCGCGTCGCGGGCTCGGGGGTGCCGAGCCCGCCGAGCCGGTGCACGCGCTCGCCGTCGACGTGCAGCGGCTCGCGGCTCGTGGCGAGGACGCGAGCGTGCGGAACGTCGTCGAGGAGGCGCGCGACGAAGCGGGCGGCGTCCTCGATCACGTGCTCGCAGTTGTCGAGCACGAGCAGCGCGGGTGCCTCGCTCAGGCGAGCGGCCACGAGCGCGACGGCGGACCGCCCTGGCAGCTCGCGGACGCCGAGCGTGCGCGCCACCGTCGCGGCGACGCGGCCCGGACCGACCGCGTCGAGCTCGGCCCACAGCACGCGCCGCGGCCCGCAGCGGCTTGCGATCTCGGCGGCCAGACGGGTCTTGCCCGCGCCGGCGGGACCGGCCACGGTCACGAGCCGGGCGGTTCGCAGACTCGCCGTCACCGCGGCAAGCTCGCCGGCACGGCCAAGGAAGCTCGTGCGGAAGCGCGGGAGCCCGCGCCGTCGCGCGGCGTCGGCTGCGAGCGACGCGTCGTGCCGCAGGATCATCCGCTCGAGGTCGCGCAGCTGCGGGCCGGGCTCGAGCCCGAGCCGATCCAGGAGCGCGCCGCGCGCGTCACGGTAGGCGGCGAGCGCATCCGGCTGGCGGCCGGAACGGTAGAGGGCGATCATCAGCTGCGCCCACGTCCGCTCCCGCAACGGTGAGGCGATGACCGCGGCACGCAACGCGGGGACCAGCTCCCGGTGCCGGCCCTGCGCCAACCGGGCCTCGGCGAGCTCCTCGCCCGCCGCGCTGCACAGCTCCTCGAGCCGCTCGCGCTCGGCACGGGCGTCCTGGTCGTCGGCGAGCTCGGGGAGCGCCGGACCGCGCACGAGCCCGAGCGCCTCGGCCAGCAGCGTCTCGGCCTCCTCGGCGGCGCCGGCGTCGAGCTCCCCGCGGGCGGCGACCAGGAGCGCCTCGAGCCGGTCGGCATCGACGTCGGCGGGCCCCGTCCGCAGCGCGTAGCCGTGCCGCGGCACCGTGACCAGCGACACGCCGGCCGTGCGGACCACGCCGGCGCGGAGCCGGGAGACGTACGTGCGCACGACCTGGACGGCGTTGGCGGGGGGCGCGGCCGGCCACAGGAGGTCGACGATCCGGTCGGTCGCGACCACCGCGCCGCGGTGCAGCAGCAGCAGCGCGAAGACCGTGCGCTGCTGCGGGCCTCCGAGGTCGAGCTCGCGACCGTCGTGCCACACCGCAGCCGGCCCGAGCAGGCCGAATCGGGTCATCGCTGGCGAGCCTACCGGCGCGCGCGCCGGCCGTCAGAGCCGCACGCGCAGGATCTCGACGGCGCTGAGCGGCAGCACGCCGAAGATGCCGCGGCCGCGAGGGAGCCGGAGCTTGGCGGCGCCGAGTGCCCGCCGCCGGTGCCGGTCCATGCCCCACAGCCACGGCGGCGGCCGGTAGCCGCCGTCCGAGCGCGGCTTGCGGCTGCGCGCGGCCTGCCATTTCGGCACGGCGTCGAACAGCAGCCAGCCGCCCGGGAACCGGGCCCGCAGCGCCGCGATGAGCCGTTCGACCTCCGTGAGGTCGAAGTACATGAACAGCCCCTGCGCGGTGACGAGGACGCCGTTGCCCGGATCCACGTCGTCCATCCACGCCGCCTCGAACGCCGAGCCGGCGAAGGCGGCCTGCCGGTCGGCGAGCCCAAGCAGCCGGTCGCGAAGCTCGATCGTCTCCGGGACGTCGACCGTCAGCCAGCGCATGCGGCCGTTGTCAACCCGCCAGAACTGGGTCTCGAGCCCTTCGCCGAGCGCGACGACCGTGCCGTCCGGATGCGCCGCGAGGAACCGGCGGATCTCGATGTCGAACCGCTTCGCGCGCAGCGCCTGCCACTGGGCCAGCAGAGCCGTCTCGCCGAACCGCTCCGCGAACGGGTGGTCGATCGTCTCCGTGAGCGCGACGGCGAGCGGGTCGGGGAGCACCGTGTCTCCTCTGCGGGCC
>DASSUW010000263.1:0-14881 GCA_035706585.1 Solirubrobacteraceae bacterium
GCGTCGAGGCTCGCGCGCACGTGGCGGGCCGCGCCGACCGGGTCGCCCATGTCGTGCAGGCAGTCGAACGTGCACACGAGGTCGTAGCCCGTGCCGGCGAAGCCCGCGGCGGGCGCGACCTCGAAGCGCACGCGGTCGCCGAGGCCGGCCGCGTGCGCGCGCTCGCGGGCGGCGGCGATCGAGCCGTCGTGGTAGTCGAACCCGATGAAGCTCGACTCCGGGTACGCCTGGGCCATGAGGATGGTCGACGCGCCGTGCCCGCAGCCCACATCGGCGACGCGGGCGCCGGCGCGCAGCTTCGCCTCGACGCCCTCGAGCGCCGGGATCCACTCCTGCACGAGGTACGTGCGGTAGGCGACGCCGAACACGGCGTCGGTGCCGTGGAAGAGGTCGTGGTGGTGCTCGTGCCAGCCGAGGCCGGCGCCGGTGGCAAAGCGCGTCTCCATCTGGTCCTGCGCGTGGATCGTCGCGCTCGCGGTCTGGAACATCCCGCCCATGTAGAGCGGGCTCTCGTCGTCCGCGAGCACGCCGATGTGCTCGGGCGGCAGCCGGTAGGTCCCGGCGTCGGGGTCGTAGACGACGTAGCCGCCGGCCGCCTGGGCGGCCAGCCACTCGCGCACGTAGCGCTCGTACGTGTCGGTGCGGGCGGCCAGCTCGGCGGGGGTCACGGGCTGGGCGTCGGCCATCGCGGCGTACAGGCCGAGGCGCATGCCGAGGATCGTCAGCGGGACGTTCACGGCGGCGCCGATCTCGTCGACGATGCGCTCGAGGAAGGCCTCGACGCGGGTCTCGTCAAGGACGATGGTCATGGGGGGAGCCTCCGGGGGTTTAGGGGAGGCACGAAGGTACGGCCGCGGCAGGGCAGTTTCCTGAGGCTTTCCTGAGGCTTTGCTCAGCCCGGCAGCTTCGTGTCGGGGCAGCGGCCGAGCACGCGCTCCATCGCGTCGTGCTCGGCGCGCGTGACCCACGCGCCGTACCGACGCTTGACGGCGATCTGGCGTGCGACGTAACGGCAGCGGAACGCCTTGTTGGCGGGGAGCCAGGTCGCGGCGTCGCCGTCGCCCTTCTGGCGGTTGGCGGACGCGGCGACGGCGAGCAGGTTCAGCGGGTCGTTGGCGAACTTGACGCGGCGCGCCGGCGACCAGCGCTGCGCACCCTTCTGCCAGGCGTCGCCGAGCGCCACCACGTGGTCGACGTCGACCTCCACCGGGCCGCCGCGCACGTAGCGGATGACGGTCCCCGTGTAGGGGTCGCTGAGCCGGCCGCTGAGTACGTCGCAGGACCCGGGCCGGTGGGTCTCGGCGCGCAGGTCGCGCGCCATGATCCGCTCGTGCGTGTCGCAGCCGTCCACGTGCGCCCAGTTGTCGCCGAACCGCTCACGCGCGTACCCCGTCTTCGGCGCCCGGCCCTTGACGGGCAGCTTGGCGAGCGCCGCGAGCGCCGTGCCGCGGAACGGCTTCGGCGTCGGCGCCGCCGGTTGCGGCGGAGCGGCTGCGCACGCGACGAGCCCCGCTGCGAGGACGATCGCGAGCGCCCACCGCACGGCCGGCGGCTAGGCGCGCAGCGGCACGGGCGCGGCGTCGAAGCGCGTCACGCGCTGCAGCTCGGCGACGCGCTCGGCGATCTCGTCGCCGGTGAGCGTCTGCATCCGCTCGGTGCCGAACGCCTCGACGTTGAACGACGCCATCGCGGTGCCGTAGGCGATCGCGCGGCGCAGCAGCTCGTCGGTGAGCTCCTCGCCGGAGTGCGCGGCCACGTAGCCCATGAAGCCGCCCGCGAACGTGTCGCCGGCGCCCGTGGGGTCCACGACGTCGGCGGTCGGGTAGGCGGGCAGACCGAAGAAGCCGTCGGGCGTGTACATGCCGGCGCCGTGCTCGCCCTGCTTGGCGATCACCACGCGCGGGCCCATCTCGTGCACCGCACGGGCGGCGCGGACGAGGTTCGGCTCGTCGGTGAGCTGCTTGACCTCCTCGTCGTTGACGATCAGGCAGTCGACGCCGGCGATCGTCTCCTCGAGCTGCGGGCGCGTGACCTCGATCCACATGTTCATCGTGTCCATGGCGACGAACCGCGCGTGCACGCACTGGTCGTGGACGGCCTTCTGCAGGCCCGGATGGATGTTGGCGAGGAACAGCGTCTCGGCGGCCCGCGAGGCGTCCGACAGCTTCGGCTCGAAGTGCTCGAACACGTTCAGGTCGGTCTGCAGCGTGTGCCGGATGTTCGGGTCGCGCTCGTAGCGCCCGGCCCAGAAGAACGTCTTGCCCCCGGGCACGTGCTCGATGTCGTCGGTGACGACGCCGCGCTCGTGCAGGACGCTGTACTCGGCCTCGGTGAAGTCGTCCCCGACCGGCCCGACGACGCGCGTCTCGGCCAGGAACGAGGACGCCAGAGAGAAGTGCACGGCGGCGCCGCCGAGCAGGCGGTCGCGCGTGCCCACGGGCGTCTGGACCGCGTCGAACGCGATCGATCCCACGACGGTCAGCGTCATGCCGCGCCGCAGGGTAGCGGGTAGCCTGCGCCCACCATGCGCGCGATCCGCGTCAACCAGTGGGGCGGGCCGGAGGTGCTCGAGCTCGTCGAGGACGCGCCGATGCCGGCGCCCAACCAGCACGAGCAGCTCGTGCGGGTGACGCGCGCCGGGATCAACTACGCCGACACGCACGCCGCCGAGAACTCCTACCTCGCGCGCTACGAGCTGCCGATGACGCCGGGCTCGGAGATCGCGGGCGTCACCGAGGACGGCCGGCGCGTCGTGGCGCTGACGGTCGGCGGCGGCTACGCCGAGTACGCCGCCGTGCCGATCGCCACGACGTTCCCGATCCCGGACGGCGTCAGCGACGAGCAGGCGCTGGCGCTGCTCGTCCAGGGCCTCACCGCCTGGCATCTGTACCGGACGTCGGCGCGGCTCGCGGAGGGCGAGAGCGTGGTCGTGCACGCGGCCGCCGGCGGGGTCGGGTCGCTGGCGGTCCAGCTCGGCAAGGCGTTCGGCGCGGGCCGCGTGATCGCCACGGCGTCGAGCGAGGAGAAGCGCCGGCTGGCGCTCGACCTCGGGGCCGACGCGGCGGTCGACGTCACGCGCGAGGATCTCGGGCGCGCGCTGCGGGAGGCCAACGGCGGCCAGTCGGTCGACGTCGTGCTCGAGATGGCCGGCGGCCGCGTCTTCGACGAGTCGCTGAAGGCGCTGGCCCGCTTCGGCCGGCTCGTGACGTACGGCATCGCGTCGCGCGAGGGCAACACCGTCGCGACCGGCGCCCTGATGGCGCGCTCGCAGAGCGTCGTCGGCTTCTGGCTCGTCGACTGCCTGCGCCGCCCGGCCGAGCTGGTCGTCGCGCCGCTGCGCGACCTGTTCGCGCGCGTCGCCGCCGGCGATCTGCGCGTCGTCGAGGGCGCGGTCTACCCGCTGTCGGACGCCCGCCGCGCGCACGAGGACCTGCGCGCCCGGCGCACGGTCGGCAAGCTCGTCCTCGATCCCGCGTCATAAGCTGCATCGCCACATGACGACGTTTGCCGATCTCGGGCTGTCCGAGGACATCCTCGCCGCGCTCAGCGACGTGGGCTACGAGTCGCCGAGCCCGATCCAGGAGCAGGCGATCCCCGTGCTGCTCGAGGGGCGCGACGTGATCGGCCAGGCGCAGACCGGCACCGGCAAGACCGCGGCGTTCGGGCTGCCGATGCTCCAGTCGGTCGATCCCGGCGATCCCGAGGTGCAGGCGCTCGTGCTCACGCCGACGCGCGAACTGTGCATACAGGTCACCCAGGCGCTGCGGACGTACGGCGCCCGCAAGGGGATCGATCCGGTCGCGGTGTTCGGCGGCGCGCCGATCCGCGACCAGCAGGCGTACCTGAAGGCCGGCGCGCCGATCGTGGTGGGCACCGTAGGCCGCGTGCTCGACCTGATCTCGCGCCACTCGCTGATGCTGCACTCGTGCCGCAACGTCGTGCTCGACGAGGCCGACGAGATGCTCGACCTCGGCTTCCTGGAGGACGTCGAGAAGATCCTGTCCTACACGCCCAACGGCCGCCAGACCGCGCTGTTCAGCGCGACGATGCCGGGGCCGATCCGCGCGCTCGCCGAGCGGCACCTCTACGACCCGGTCACGATCAAGGTCAAGGCGGCGACGCTCACGATCGACACCGTCGAGCAGTTCTTCCTGCAGACCAAGTCGCAGGACAAGGTGGCCTCGCTCGTGCGCGTGCTCGAGGCCGAGCGGCCGCAGCAGGCGATCGTGTTCGCGCGCACCAAGATCCGCACCGAGCAGCTCTATCGCACGCTGCGCGACAAGGGCATGAACGTCAAGGCGCTGCACGGCGACATGTCGCAGGGCGCCCGTGACGGCGTGATGATCTCGTTCAAGGGCGGACGGGTGCCGATCCTCGTCGCCACCGACGTCGCCGCGCGCGGGCTCGACATCTCGTCGGTCACCCACGTGGTGAACTTCGACGTGCCGACGTCGCCGGACGTGTACGTGCACCGCATCGGCCGCACCGGCCGCGTCGGCCGCTCCGGCCGGGCGATCACGTTCATCGAGCCGCGCCAGAAGCGCGACCTCGAGGCGATCGAGCGCCATGCCGGCACGCAGGTGTCGCCGTGGGCCGAGGGCGCGCACGTCGCGCCGTCGCCGACGTCCGAACCGCCGCGCCGGCACCGCAAGCCGCGTGACACCAACGGCGCCGTCCAGTTCGCCAAGCTGATCGCGTCGGGCGGCCGCGCCGCCGGCCTGGCCGAGGCCGACCTCATCCACGCCGTCACGTCGCAGGCCGGGCTCGACGGCGAGGCGGTGCGCAACGTGCGCCTGCTCGAGCGCTTCGCGCTGCTCGAGGTCCCCGCCGGCGAGGCAGATCGCGTAGCGGGCGCCGTGAGCGGCACCGCGGTCCGTGGCCATACGCTGCGGGTCGAGCCGGCCCGGGGCTGACCGCTACGGTTGGCGTCATGTCGACCATGACGCTGACGACCAACCACGGCGACATCGTCCTCGAGCTGTTCGACGAGGACGCGCCGAAGACCGTGGACAACTTCCGCAAGCTCGCCGAGGACGGCTTCTACGACGGGCTGATCTTCCACCGCGTGATCCCGGACTTCATGATCCAGGGCGGCTGCCCGGAAGGCACCGGCACCGGTGGGCCGGGTTACACGTTCGAGGACGAGATCAACCAGCACAAGGTCGTGCGCGGCGCGCTGGCGATGGCCAACGCCGGTCCCAACACGAACGGTTCGCAGTTCTTCATCGTCACGACCGCGGCGGCGCCGTGGCTCGACGGCAAGCACACCGTGTTCGGCGAGGTCAGCGACGGCATGGACGTCGTCGACAAGATCGAGCAGCTGCCCACCGACGCGCGCGACCGGCCGCAGGAGGAAGCGCGGATCGAGCGGGCCGCCGCCGGCTGAAGACGCGCTAGCGTCTGCGCATGGCCACGATCGAGCAGACGGACACCATCACGGTCGAGAACCCAGCGACGGGCGCGGTCATCAGGACCCTGCCCGTCACCTCGCCCGACGAGGTACGGGTGCTGGTCGATCGCGCCCGCACGGCCCAGCCGGCATGGGACGCGATGGGCTTCGACGGTCGCGCCCGGGTGCTGCGGCGGATGCAGAAGTGGATGGTCGACCACGCCGATCGCGTCATCCAGACGATCGTGGACGAGAGCGGCAAGACCTACGAGGACGCAAGCGTGGTCGAGCTGTCCTACGGCGCCGGCGCGTGCGGGTTCTGGGCCAAGCACGCGCCCGAGTACCTCGCCGACGAGCGGATCCGCACGTCCAACCCGATCGTCATGGGCCGCAAGCTCAAGGTCCGCTACGCCCCGGTCGGCGTCGTCGGCGTGATCGGCCCGTGGAACTACCCGCTCACCAACAACTTCGGTGACGCGATCCCGGCGCTCGCGGCGGGCAACGCCGTCGTGCTCAAGCCGTCCCAGGTGACGCCGCTGACGTCGCTGCTGCTCGCCGAGGGCATCCGCGAGTGCGGGCTGCCCGAGAACGCGATCCAGGTGATCCTCGGTGGCGCGGAGGCCGCCGAGACGCTGATCGACGGGGCCGACTTCGTGATGTTCACGGGCTCTACAGCGACGGGCAAGAAGGTGATGGCGCGCGCGGCGCAGACGCTCACGCCGGTCGGGCTCGAGCTCGGCGGCAAGGACCCGATGATCGTGCTCAAGGACGCCGACGTCGAGCGCGCCGCCAACGCGGCGACCTACTACTCGATGCAGAACGGCGGCCAGACCTGCGTCTCGGTGGAGCGGGTCTACGTCGAGGCGCCGATCTACGATCGCTTCGTCGACGCGGTGACCGAGCGCGTGAAGGCACTGCGCCAGGGGCCGCCGAACGGGCCGGCCAGCATCGAGGTCGGCGCGATCACGTTCGGGCCGCAGCTGGACATCGTGCGCGAGCACGTCGAGCAGGCTCGCCAGGCCGGCGCGCGGATCACCGCCGGCGGGCACGCGCGCGACGGCGCCGGGCGCTTCTTCGAGCCGACCGTGATCGCCGATGCCGACCACACGATGACGGCCATGACCGAGGAGACGTTCGGGCCGACGGTCCCGATCATGAAGGTGGCCGACGCCGACGAGGCCGTGCGCCTGGCGAACGACTCGCCGTACGGGCTCGGCGCCTCGGTGTGGACGAAGGACCGCGCGCGCGGCGAGCAGATCGCCCGCCGGATCGAGAGCGGCTACGCCTGCGTGAACGACGCGAACGTGAACTACTTCGCGTACGAGCTGCCGATGGGCGGCTGGAAGGAGTCGGGCCTCGGGGTCCGCCACGGCGCCGCCGGCATCCGCAAGTACACGCGCCAGCAGGCGATCCTGGTCACCCGCTTCGCGCTCAAGCGCGACCTGCACTACTTCCCCTACCGGACCGGTACGACCAAGCTGCTGGACCGGATCGTCAAGCTGCTCTACGGTCGCGGCAGGCGAACCTAAAGGGGTCAGACCCCTTTAGGTTTCGAGCACGGCGATTCGGGCGAGCCCTTCGAGGCTGCGCTCGAGCTCCTCGGCGGGGCGGTCGAGCTCGCGCAGCAGCGCCGCGCGGTCGCGCGTGCCGTCGAGCAGCGTGATGAGCCGGCGGCCGAGCTCGTCGGGCACGTCGATCGTCCCGTGGCGCAGGTTCGTGATCCGCGAGCCGGCGGCGGCCTGCAGGCGCGCCAGCGCGCTGGCGACGGGCCGCTCGGACGGGGTCGTCGCGATCGCCGGTGCCCACACGTGCAGCTGCACCAGGTTGACCGCGTAGGCGCGCAGCAGCGCCTCGCAGACCGCTTCGCCGTCCAGCTCGGCGACGGCGACGGCGCCCGGCCACGCGTCGCCGAGCGCGACCAGCGCGGCCTTGACCGCGTCGTGGTCGGTCGTGATCGTCGCCCCGCGCGGCCCGCGGAACTCGACCCGGCCCGGTCCGACCGCGCCGACCGGCCGCGCGGGCGTGGCGGCGAGCATGCCGCGGACGACGGCGCCGCTCGGCTCGCGCCGCTCGACGCCCGCGTGGCAGAGCAGCGTCTGCCGGAACATGCGGCCCTTGAAGAAGTCCAGGTACTGCTCGCGCGCGATCACGCCGGCGCCGGCGTACTCGTCCGGCAGGCCGCCCGTCTGCATCTCGAACACGTCCGCCTCGGCCAGGAAGTCGAGCCCGTGGCGGCGGGCGTGGGCGACGAAGTCCGTGAACAGGATCGCCTCGTGGTGCGGCGCGAGCTCGTCGTGGTAGAGCGCCGGATCGCCCTGCGCGAGCGCCCACGCCGCCGGCTCGGAGCCCGTGTCGGCGAGTGCCTGCAGCAGGCCGCGGGCGCTCGTGATCCGCTCGGCCGGATCGTCGATGTCGCGCAGGTGCCAGCGCAGGATCTGGCGCGTGATCTCGCGCACATGGCCGCCGGGCATCACGTCATAGGAGACGTAGGCGACGCCGCCCGGCGCGAGGTGCGCCCGGCAGGCGGCCAGCAGCGCGTCGCGCGCCTCCGGCGCGATCCACGAGTACACGCCGTGGGCGACGACGTAGTCGAACGTACCGAGCTCCGGCAGGGCCGTCAGGTCGGCCCGGTGCAGCTCGACGTTCGCAAGCCCGAGCGCGTCCCGCAGCGCCGCGGCGTGTTCGATCGCGCGCGGCGAGAGATCGACGCCGCAGAACCCGCTGCCCGGCAGCGCGTAGGCCATCGGCACGAGGTTGCCGCCGTCGCCGCAGCCGAGCTCGAGCAGCCGGCACGACGACGGATGCGCAGGGCGCAGGCCGAACAGCGTCGCGACCGTCGCGAGGCGGTCCGGGTGCGTCTGCGCGAACGGGTGTCCCGGATAGGGGACGCGGTCGTACGCCGTCAGAGCTTCTTGTTGGCCTTGACGTCCCACCCGGCCGTGACCGCGGCGTCGAGCGAGCCGTCGGCCTTCTGGGCCTTGTACGCCACGGTCACCTTGCTGAAGTTCAGCGACACCGCGTCCATCGGCAGCGCCTGCTCGGTGCCGCCGGTCTCGTAGCTGGACACGAGGACGTCGGAGAACGTCCAGGTCAGGAACTCGCCCTGGTCCTTGCCGGACTTGCGGCCGACGAGCCGCGCCTCCTTGAGGTGCGTGCCGGAGGCGCAGGCCAGGAACAGCTTCGGGCTCGCCTTGCTCACCCGCGTCGTGAACGAGAAGTCGCGGACGTGGACCTTGCCGGCGCCCGCCCCGCCGCCGCTCGCCGGCTGCAGCGGCTGGTTCTCGCCCCACGACCACGAATCGACGTCGATCCAGTTGGCGTGCTTGGCGTCCATGCTCTCGCCCTCGATGCCGTCCAGCTTGAGGAAGTAGTCCACCGCCGCCATGGCGCGACTATCTCAGAAGCCGATCCAGCTCGGCAAGCGTCGCGGCGGCGTCGCCGCGGTGCAGGACCGTGGCCATCCCGAGCGCGCGGGCCGGCTTGAGGTTGCCGGGCAGATCGTCCACGAACACGCAGGCGCGCGGCGCGACGCCCAACCGCTCGGCGGCCAGCTCGTACACGGCCGGGTCGGGCTTGCGCAGGCCCACCTCGCTGGAGATCACCCACGCGTCGAACAGCTCCTCGAGCAGCGCCGGGTCGTACGCGAGCGCGTCCCCCCACGAGTTCGACAGCAACGCGGTCGGCGTGCCGGCGGCGCGCAGCGCGCGCACCCCGCCGACCATCGCCTCGTCGGGCGCCATGCCGCCGAACAGCCGGGCGATCAGCCGCTCGGACTCGACCTCGAGCACGGCGGCCAGGCGGGGCTCGAACTCCGCCGCATCGAGCTCGCCGGTCTCGAGCGCGGCGAGCAGGTCGCGCGCCTCGGGATCCGAGCGGAAGCGGTCGCGCACCGTGTCCGGCGGAAGCCCCTCGGCCGCGCAGAACGCGCGGAAGGATGCGAAGACGTCGCTGGTGAGGACGCCGCCGTAGTCGACGATCAGCCCGTGGCGGTCGCCCATGCGCGTTCGGCGATCGACGGCACGCCGGTCTTCAGCCGGTCGAAGAACGCGTCCTCGGTGGTGCCGGCCAGGCGGCGCTTGTACGAGCCCTCCAGGAACACCGCCGACTTCCACAGCGCGAGCGTCATGTACCAGCGCACGTCGGACATCGAGCGGCCCGAGCGCGCCTCGTAGCGGGCGACCAGCTCGTCGCGCGTCGGGAAGCCCGGTGCCCGCGTGGCGGCGCTGAGCCCTCGCAGCGCGTCCTCGGGATCGTCGGCCTGCGACCACGTCGCGACGAGGTAGCCGAGATCGGCGAGCGGATCGCCGATCGTGGCGAGCTCCCAGTCGAAGATCGCGACCAGCCGGGCCGGCGCGCCGCGCGCGAACATTGTGTTGCCGAGCCGGTAGTCGCCGTGCACGATCGTCGCCTCGCCGGACTCGGGCTTGTGCTCGGCCAGCCACGCGGTGACCTGGTCGAGCACCGGCAGCTCGCGCGTGCGGTTGTGCTCCCACAGGCCGCCGAAGCGGCGCAGCTGGCGGTCGAGGTAGCCGGTCGGCTTGCCGTAGCCCTCCAGGCCGCACGCGCGCCAGTCGACCGCGTGGATCTCGACCAGCGCGTCGACCAGCTCCTCGCCGATCCGCCGCGTGTCGCCGGCCAGCGCGGCGGGGACGTCGATCGTCATCACGTCGCCCTCGACCCGCTCCATCACGTAGAACGGCGCCCCGATGACGGTCTCGTCGGCGCATGTCGCGAGCACCCGCGGGGTGCGCACGTCGGCGTCCTGCACGGCGGTGAGCAGGCGCGCCTCGCGCAGCACGTCGTGGGCCGACGGCGGCAGCGGCGGGCGCGGCGGCCGGCGCAGGACCCACGAGCCGCCGTCCCGGTGCACGAGGTACGTCACGTTCGAGTGGCCCTCGCCCACCGGCTCGGCCTCCAGCGGGCCGCTCCCCAGGCCCTGCG
The DNA here is from genome assembly GCA_035706585.1 of Solirubrobacteraceae bacterium. GTDB lineage: Bacteria > Actinomycetota > Thermoleophilia > Solirubrobacterales > Solirubrobacteraceae > DASSUW01. The sequence goes on from DASSUW010000263.1 coordinate 10,331, forward strand.
CGTCCAGGAACGCCTCCAGCGGGCGGCGGACGAGCAGCGGCGGAAGGTCGAGTGCCGCGGCCTGCTCGGGGGTGTCGACGATGGCCGTCACGCCCGGCACCGTACCCTGGTCACCGCAACCCAGGCCGTCGTGACCGGTTCTGGGTCTCTAACTCATGCGATACCGACTGATCGTCCTCACACTGCTGGGTCTGCTCGCGGTCCCGGCCGCCGCCCAGGCGTCCCCGCGCCAGGTCATGAGCTTCGAAGCGCCGTCCGAGCTGCTCGACTACTCGCGCGTCGACGTGACGTTGCAGGAGATCAAGGGCTTCGGCGTGACGAACATCCGCCAGCTCGTCTACTGGCAGACGTTCGCGCCGCGCCCGAACTCCAAGAAGAAGCCGCGCGGCAATCTCGCCGACCCGGCCGCATACCCGGTCGGCACCTGGGCCCGCCTCGATCTGCTGATGCAGCGGGCCCGCCAGCAGGGCATCAACGTGCTGCTCACGCCCACCGGACCGGTCCCGAGGTGGGCGACCGCCAAGAAGAAGGGGCATCTGCGCAAGCCGAGCCCGAAGCTGTTCGGGCAGTTCGTGACCGCGCTGGCCCGTCGCTACGGCGCGCAGGTGACGATGTGGTCGGTGTGGAACGAGCCGAATCAGCCGCAGTTCCTGCTGCCGCAGTACCGCAAGGGCAAGCCGTACTCGCCCACGCACTACCGCAAGCTCTACCGGGCCGCCTACAAGGCGATCCGCAGCGTCCCGGCGAACCGCGACGACAAGATCCTGATCGGCGAGACGTCGCCGCGCGGCAACCAGCACATCGTGTTCCCGCTGCGCTTCCTGCGTGGGATCGCGTGCCTGAACAACCGCTACAAGAAGGTCGGCAAGTGCTCGCGGCTCAAGGCCGACGGCTACGCGCACCACGCGTACACGACGCGCAGCGGTCCGCGCTGGGTGCCGCCGGAGAAGGACGACGTCACGATCGGCGTGATCTCGCGGCTCGTGAAGGCGCTCGACCGCGCCGGTCGCTCCGGTCGCCTGCCGAAGCGGCTGAAGATCTACCTCACCGAGTTCGGCATCCAGTCGTTCCCGGACAAGATCTCCGGCGTCTCGCTCGCGCGCCAGCCCGCGTACTACGCGATCGCCGAGAAGATCGCCTACATCAACCCGCGCGTGGCGCTGATCTCGCAGTACTTGATGCGCGACGACGCGCCGCGCAGCTCCGGCTATCGCTATCGCGGCTTCGAGAGCGGGCTGCGCCGCAACAACGGCCGCAAGAAGCCGGCCTACAACGCCTTCTACAGCCCGCTCGCGGTCGAGCGCGTGCGCAGGCACGACGTGCTGTGGGGCCGGATCCGGACGCGCGCCGAGCGCCAGCAGGTCACGATCGAGGTGCGCCGCAAGGGCAAGAAGAAGTACGCCAAGCTGCGCACGGTGAACACGAATGCGCGCGGCGTGTTCGGCCTGACCGCGACGCACCGCAAGGGCACGCGCTACCGCGTGCGGTGGACGTCGTCGACCGGCCGCAGCCGCGTCGGCCCGCCGATCAAGGCGTACTGAGGCCGAATGGGGTCGCGACCCGGTGAGGCGGGTCGCGACCGCGCTCGATAACCGAGGTATGCAACGGGTCACACGGCGCAACCTGCTCGGCCTGCAGGTTCAGGATTGCAACGGTGAGGACATCGGGCGTGTGGTCGACACGTGGCCCGAAGACGGCGGCTGGGAGCTCGAGATGGTCGTCGTCCGGCTCTCCCGCTTCGGCGAGCGGCGGATGCTGCCGGCCGCCTCGATGATCACGTTCGGCCGGGCGCTCCTGTCGCCCTACACCCGGATGCAGATCGAGGACGCGCCCGTGACCGGCGAGGGCGTCCACCGCGCCGATGATCCGTACCGCGCGCTTGCCTACTGGAGGTGGGAGGAGCCGGGCGGGGTCGATATGGTGCCCGCCTCATGGCGCCGCAGCTCTGGCTTCTTCGCCATGGAGAAGCCGTCCCCCACGAGTCCAAGCCCGACGCCGACCGCGAGCTGACGGCCCGCGGCGAGCGCCAGGCGGTCGCCGCGGGAGAGGGGCTCGCGCGCCTCGGCGTGGAGTTCTCGGCCTGCTACACGAGCCCGAAGATCCGCGCGCGCGACACCGCCCGGCTGGCCTGCCGGGCGCTGAACATCGAGCCGGCCGAGGTCGAGGCGCTGGCGAACGGCTTCTCGCGCGACGACGCGCTCGAGCTCGCCTACGCCCACGGCGACGAGGGGCGCGTCCTCGTCGTGGGCCACAACCCGTCGTTCGAGCAGGTCGTCCACGACCTCACCGGCGGCCGCATCGACTTCAAGAAGGGCGGCGTCGCCGCGGTCGAGGTCGCGCGCGGGAGCGGGCAGTTGCTCCTGCTGTTGCGCCCGCGTGAGCTGGAGTCCCTGGCGCGGTCGTAGGGTCGGGCGAACCGCGGCCGGGCGGCGCCTCCCTCGCCCCTCTCAATGCCGCAGTTCGTCAGAGCACCGCGGCGATCACGGCCAGCGCCAGCTCGGCCCGCGGCGTCAGAGAGTCGGCGTAGACGTACTCGCCCGGGTTGTGCGCGCGGCCGCCGCGCGGGCCGAGGCCGTCGATCGTGATCGGGATCGCGGCGGCGAAGTGGCTCGCGTCGCTCGCGCCGCCGCGCGAGACGCCGCGGACCGGGCGGCCGAGGGCCTCCGCCGCGCGCGCGAGCACCGGGCCGACCGCCGCCTCGGAATGCATGCCGGGCCAGCGGCGGATCAGCTCCGCGCTCAGCGCGACGCCGCCGACGTCGGCCGGGATCGCGTCGAGCACCGACTCGATCGCGTCCAGCTCGTCGGCCCGGCAGTCGCAGAACAGCTCGCCGGTGCCGGGGACGACGTTGAACGCGTCGCCGGAGCGGACGACGGTCGGCACGGCGGTCAGCCGATGCCGGCCTGCCGGGTCGTGGCGGCCGGCCACGGCCTGCGCGGCCGCCGCGAGCGCCAGCAGCGCGTTGCGGCCCCGGTCGGGCGCCGAGCCCGAGTGCGCGGCGCGCCCCTTGGCGGTCACGAGGACCGTCCCGGCCGCCTTGCGGCGCACGACCACGCCGTCGTGGCCGTCGGGCGTCCGGTCGCCGCCCTCGAAGCACAGGCAGGCGTCCCAGCCGGCGAAGCGGTCGACGTGGGCGATGCTGCCGGTCCGCCACTCCTCGTCGCAGACGAGCAGCAGCGCGACCTCGGCGTACCGCTCCGGGCACCGCGCGAGCGCGCGCATCGCGCCGATCGAGAGCACGACGCCGCCCTTCATGTCGACGCTGCCGGAGCCCACGAGCTTGTCGCCGTCGCGGTGGAGCGGGCGGTGGTCGGCGTGGGCGACGACCGTGTCGACGTGGCCGAGCAGCAGCACCCGGCGCGTGCCGGTGCCGCGCAGCTGCGCGACCAGGTCCGGCGCATGGTCGGGCGACGAGCACGGGATGCGCTCGATCTCGGCGTCGTCGGGCAGGAGCGCGGCGCAGACGGCGGCGCACTCCTCGGCGCCGTGAGTGTCGCCGGACGGCGAGGAGACGCCGACCAGCGCCTCGAGCTCGCGCGGCGCGCGCCGCCCGATCTCCGCGGCCGCCTCCTGCACCCAGGGATCCATCCGCGCCACGGTACTGTCTTCGTCGTGCCCGAGCTGCCCGAGATGGAGATCGTGGCCCGGCGGCTCGGCGCGGCGCTGCCGGGCGAGAAGATCGAGTCCGCGCTCACGCCCGGCATCAACGCGCTCAAGACGTTCGACCCTCCGTTCAGCGCGATCGACGGCGCCGAGTTCACCGGCGCCCGGCGGCGCGGCAAGCTGCTGCTGCTCGACGTCGACACGCCGTCCGGCGGCCCGCTCGTCCTGCTCGTGCACCTGATGAGCGCCGGCCGGATCCAGCTGTTCGACAAGCGCGCCTCGCTGCGTGACAAGACGTCGCGCGTGCTGTTCCGGCTGAGCGATGACCGCGAGCTGCGCGTGCGGGAGTTCGGCACCAAGCAGCGCGCCTGGATCAAGCTGCTCGTGCCCGACGCGGTCGACGCCGACGAAGCGCTGGACGGCCTGGCCCCGGAGGCGTGGCCGGATCCGCCCGCCGATCTCGCCGAGCGGCTCGCCGCCCCGCGGCCGCTGCACTCGCTCCTGCGCGACCAGCGCGTGATCGCCGGGATCGGGCGCACCTGGGTCGACGAGATCCTCCACGCGGCCAGGCTGTCGCCGTTCAAGCGCGGCGACGACCTCTCCGAGGCCGAGCTCGACGCGCTGCGCGAGGCGATGGTCTCCGAGCTCGGCCGCGTGATCGACGTCTACGAGGAGCAGGTCCAGCTGCCGCTCCCGGAGAAGTTCCCCAAGCCGACGCGCGTGCACGCGCACCAGGGCGAGCCGTGCCCGCGCTGCGAGACCGTCCTCGAGGCCGTGTTCTACGAGGACTACGTGATGACGTACTGTCCGCACTGCCAGACCGAGGGGCGCGTGCTCAAGGACCGCCGGCTGTCGCGGCTGCTGAAGTGAGGATCGTCCCCGCCAACGAGGCGAGCTGGGAGGACATCCAGGCGGTGTTCGGCACGCGCGGGCCGGCCCACCGGTGCC
>DASSUW010000264.1:0-6919 GCA_035706585.1 Solirubrobacteraceae bacterium
CGCAGCGCGGGCATCCACCGCCGCACGGGCAGCCGATCGGCGGCGTCGGTGCGCTGCGCGGCACGCGCGTATTCGCCGGCGCCCGGGACGGCGGCGCCGTCGAGTCAGGGGTCCTCGCGGCGTGTGCGCGTGCTGCGACCATCGTTGCGGTCAGCACAGAGTTTCCCCGCTACCCTCGAAGGACGCAACTTTCCCGTCGCCCGTGAGTTTGCTGCGGCGACGAGACCCGTCTGCGCTTTGGAAGCCTCGGCCCTACATCACCCAGCCGGCGTTGCCGGCATGCACGGTCGCTCGCCGCTGCTGCGGCTGCAGTCCGACGAGCGGCTGATCGCGCTCGTCCGCCGCGGCAACCACCATGCGTTCGAGGCGCTGGTGGCCCGTTACCAGGCGCGGCTGCTCGCGTTCTGCCGGCACATGCTGTCCTCCAAGGAGGACGCGGAGGACGTGTTGCAGGAGGTCTTCGCGGCCGCGTTCAACGCCGTGCTGGCCGACGACCGGCCGATCAACGTGCGGCCGTGGCTGTACCGGATCGCGCGCAACCGGTCGCTGAACCACCTGCGCCGCACGCAGGCGGTCGGCGTGGACTCGATGGACATCCACCTGTCCGAGAACGGGCAGACGACCGCGGACAAGGTCCACCGCCGCGAGGAGTTCCGGCTGCTGATCGCCGACGTGCAGGAGCTGCCGGAGACGCAGCGGACGGCGCTGCTGCTGCGCGAGATCGACGCGCTGTCGTACGAGCAGATCGCCGAGGCGATGGAGACCACCGTGCCGTCGGTCAAGTCGCTGCTCGTGCGCGCCCGCGTGTCGCTCGCCGAGGCGGCCGAGGCGCGGCTGCTGTCGTGCGAGGAGGTCCGCCAGGAGCTGGGCGAGGTCGCCGAGGGCCTGCGACGGACGTCCGCCCCGGTGCGCCGCCACGTGCGCACCTGCGAGCGCTGCGCCGCGTTCCGCAAGCAGCTGCGCCAGACCAACAGGGCGCTGGCCGCGATCTTCCCGGTCGCGCCGCTGCTGCTGCTCAAGAAGTCGTTCCTGGCCCAGCTCGGCACGAGCGCCGCGGCGAGCGGCGGCTCGGCCGCCGCGAGCGGTGGCGCCGCGGTTGCCGCGGGCGGCGCGATGCAGGCGGGCATCAGCACGCTCGCGACCAAGACGGTCGCCGGCCTCGCGGCCGCCGCGATCGTCACGGCGGGCGCCGTCGAGGTCAAGCAGGTCACGCGCAAGCCGCACGCGAAGGCGGCCGCTGTCGCCGCCGTCGCTGCTGCCCCGGCGGCTCCGGCCGTCGCGGCCGAGCCGGTCGCGCCCGTCGCCGGCGAGCCGCGCTCGACGGGCGACACGTACAAGCCGGACCGCAAGCGCGCCGAGAAGAAGCAGGAGGAGGCGACCACCGCCGAGAAGGCCAAGGCGACCGCCACCGCGACGCCGACGCCCGACGCCGGCGCCACGACGACCGAGCAGCACGACAGCGCGACGACCGAGCTGCCGAGCGAGACCACGGGCACGACCGAGGAAGGCGACGGCGTGATCGCGGCGCCCGCCGAGCCGACGCCGGTTCCGGTCGTGACCCTGCCGTCGTCGCCGCCGCCGCCGGCGTCGTCGCCGCAGCCGGCACCCACCCCCACGCCGACCGAGCCGGCCCCGACTCCCACACCGTCGCCGACGCCGTCGCCCACGCCGACGCCGACGCCGACGCCGGAGTCGACTCCCACGCCGGACGCTCCGTAAAGCTCGGCGAACATCAACCCCCGCAGTGAAGGCGCCCCAGTACCCTGCGCCGCCGATGATCACGTTCGACGACTTCCTCAAGGTCGACATGCGCGTGGGGCGCGTGACCGCGGTCGACGAGTTCCCCGAGGCGCGCAAGCCGGCGTGGAAGCTGACGATCGACTTCGGGCCCGAGCTCGGCAGCAAGCGCTCGTCCGCGCAGATCACCAACTACTCGCGTGAGGAGCTCGAAGGCCGCCTGGTGGTCGCGGTCGTCAACTTCCCGCCGCGGCAGATCGGGCCGTTCATGTCGGAGGTGCTGACGCTGGGCGCGTCGGACGCCGACGGCAACATCATCCTGCTCGAGCCGCGCAGCGACGTGCCGCCCGGCTCGCGGATCCACTAAGCGGCCTGCAGCAGGCCGATCACCTTCATCCGCCGCTCCAGCGCCTTCATCGCGAACGCGCGCGTCTCGGCCACGGTGACGCCGAACAGCGTCATCTCGTCGTCGCCGCCCTCCATCCAGTGCGGCTTGAGCACGCCGTCGGCCACCGGGGCGACCTCGGTCAGGGTGCGCTGGATCGCGGTCACGTAGCGCGGGTCGCGGCGCGCCATGTCGCGCAGGAAGCGCGCGCCGAACGCCACATGGCGGTGCTCGTCGCGCGCCACCAGCGTGAAGCCCTGCACGAACGCGGGCAGCGTCCCCTGGCGCTCGTTGAAGTCCATGATGAAGTGCTGCCCGGTCAGCGCGAGCATGCCCTCGATGACCATGTGGTAGAGCGTGACCGCCTCCACCAGGGTCTCGAGATCCTCGGGCTCGACGGCCAGGCGGTCGACCCGCGAGCGCAGCATCTCGTCGAAGAGCTCGCCGAACTCCTTGTTCAGGTGCGACGAGGTCTCGTCCAGCCGCGCCTCCAGCGAGTCGGACTCGAGCACGCCGACCTCGGCGTAGAAGCGGTCGAAGAACGCCACGTGGCGGGCCTCGTCCGCGATCTGCGTGGAGAGGAAGATCCGCATGTCCTCGTCCGGCGCCGCACGCATCATCGGCCCGAGCTCCGCGGTCACGCGCTGCTCGCCGACGAAGAACGACGACAGCCCGTACATGCGCTGGAAGCGCTCGTCCTCGTCGATCCGCTCGTGCCAGTCGATGCGGTCCTGCGTGAAGTCGAGGTCCTGCGTGGCCCAGTGCTGGCGCTCCCACAGCTCGTACAGCTGCTTGTACGTGAGCAGGTGCGACTCGCCGCGATCCGCCGAGGCGAGCAGCGCCGGGTCGCTGGTGGCCTGGAAGTCGGTCCGCTGCGTGCGCTCGCTCATGCCGCCGAGACTACTCCCTGACTGGCTGGTCGGCCAGTCGCCGGCGGATCACCAGCGAACGGTCCGCTCCACCGAGGACTCGCGGTAGCGCACGCCGCGACGCGTGAACTGGCGGACCGTGAGGTACAGCGTCGCCCGGCCCGCGCGCAGGGCGCGCGGCGACAGCCGGATGCGGACGTGCCGGCGGCGACGGACCTTGACGTGGTGCTTGCGGAACCCCTCCATCCACTCGCGGCGGCCGAACGTGAGGTAGTAGCTCGCGCGCCGGCCGCGCGCCTTGCCGCCGCGGAGCGTGAACCGCAGCGTCCGCCCGCGACGCCGCAGCTTCCTGACGCGCAGGCCGGTGCGTGCACGCCGGCCGCCCCCACGCCCGCGGTTCCCGCCAGTCCGGAACCGCCACGTACGGGCGAACGCGGTGCGCGGCTCGCCTTCGGCATCGAGGTCGACGAATGCTCCGGTCACCGACGCCGTGTACCAGCGGTCCGGGGCGAGTGGGCGGTGCGGGATCAGCGCGAGCCCGCCGTCGAGATAGCCGCCGCGCGGGCTGTTCCCGTCCTCGACCGTGATCGCGACCGGGCCGCCGCCGTCCGGCACGAGCGATGCGGTGGCGCCGTACACGCGGAAGTAGGACGACGGACCGTTGACCTGCACCGTCGGGATCGCGCCGGTCGGCCGGTCGCCCGGGTTGCCGGGCACCGACGTGCACGGATTCGGCGTTTCGTTGCACGTGAACGTCGGCGGCACACCGCGCTGGCCGTCGGCCGGCCAGCTGTAGCTGGTCACCGACGGCGTCCAGTGGAGATCCTCGTAGTCGCCCACGTACAGGCAACCGAGTCCGAACTCGCCCCAATAGCCGGCCGACCGCAGCCGTGGGTTGAGCAGGCCGGTGCGGTGATAGGGCATCAGCTCCCAGTCGCGCGGCCCGGACGCAGGCCCGTAGTAGAGCACGCTCGAGGCGGCCGCGCCGTCGCCGGCGGGCGTGTATCCCGGCCGCGACGGGTCCTCGAAATGGCCCTCGACGTGGTTGCGCCGCCAGTACTCCGCGTGGAGCCGGCAGCCCTCGGACTTCGCGGGGTCGTGCGTGACCGGGTCCACGCCGACCTGCGCGCGCCAGGCGTTGAGGTCGGCGACCGCCTGCTCCGGGCTCGGCGTCGAGCCGGCGAACGCCGGCGGCGCGAGCGCCGCGGCCGCGACCAGGAGCACAACCGTCGTGCGGGCGAGGGCGTCCATGCCGGGCGCGCAGTGTACGGCGGGCCGCGGCGGGGCGAAGGCCGCCTGTCAGGCGGCCGACGCGCGCACGCCTACGGACCAGGTTCGGCGCCGGTCACCAGCAGCGCCTGCCCGGCGGCGCCGAAGTCGACGACGTACTGGCCCTTGCGCCGGCCCTGGAGCCGCATGCGGCCCGTCTCGCCCGGCCCGACCGTCATCGGCTCGGCGCCCTCCAGCGTCACCTCGACCGGGTCGGCCAGCTCGTTGTTGACGATCAGCTCGAGCCCGAGGAACGCGGGCACCGCGACCTGCGGCGGCGTGATCCCGCGGTCGCGGACCGTGAACTCGACCGGGACGCGCACTGGCTCCTCGTCGCCCGCCCCGCCCGGCTGATCCTCGGGGTTCCCGGTCGGCGTGGCGGTCGGCGTCGGCGACGGCGTCGGGGTCGCGGTCTCCGTGGCCGTGGGCGTGGGCGTGGGCGTCGCGGTCGCGGTCGGCGACGCCGTCGGAGCCGCCGACCGCTCGGGATCGTCGTCGCCGCCGCAGCCGGCGAACGCCGCGGCGACGACGACCAGCGCGAGCCAGCGCATCACGTGCCGATCGAGAACAGCGCCTCGAGGTCGTGCTGCGAGAAGACCTCGAACGCGACCATCGTGTGCGTCCGGTTGATCCCTTCCAGGGCGGCGAAGCGGTGCGTGACCACCTCGGCGACCTCGGCGGGCTCGCGCACGCGCAGCATCGCGACGAAGTCCCACTCGCCGGTCACCGAGTACGCCTCGGCCACGCCGGGCACGTCGGCCAGCCGGCCGCCGAGCGACTCGATCGCCGACCGCTCGGCTTCGATGAGGACGATCGCGTGGGTCACTGGGTGATCCTCAGTTCGGACGGTTCGGCGGGTCCGACCGGGACCGGGATCACCTTGGTGATTCCACGGCAGCGGAATGCGGGGCGGGCCGTCGTTGGAATCACCTGGCTCATCTCGCTCATTTCAGGTGGTGCGTGCCGCCGGGCTCGACGATGACGACCTCGGAGTAGCCGGCGTTCTGCACGTCCTGCTTGAACGCCTCCGCGTCGGTCTCGATCGGCGGGAACGTGTTGTAGTGGCACGGGATGACCTGCTGCGGCTCGATGAAGCCGACGGCCGTAACGGCGTCGTAGCGGTCCATCGTGTAGTGCCCGCCGATCGGCGCCAGCGCGAGGTCGACCTTGTCGCCGCGCTGCGCGATCAGCTTCATGTCGCTGAACAGGCACGTGTCGCCGAGGTGGTAGATCAGCCGGTCGCCGATGTGGATCAGCAGGCCCGCCGGCATGTGCGGCGTGCCGCTCGGCGACACGGCGGTGTGCCAGGCCGGGACGAGCTTGACCCAGCCCCAGTCGAACTGGACGGTGCCGCCGAAGTTCGGGTCGACGACGTTCTCGACGCCCGCCCCCGAGATCTCGGCCGCCAGCTCGACGATCGCCAGCACCGTCGCGCCGGTGCGCTTGGCGATGTCGACGGTGTCGCCGAGGTGGTCGCCGTGGCCGTGCGTGAGCAGGATGACGTCGGGCTCGACCTCGTCGGCCGACGCCGCCGCCAGCGGATTGCCGGTGAGGAACGGGTCGGTGAGGACCGTCGTCCCGCCCGCCTTGAGCTCGAAGCAGGCGTGACCGAGGAATCGGATGTCGACTGCCATCAGGAGTCTCCTTTCGTAAGCATCTGCGCCAGTTCGTACCCGACGGCGACGCCGACGAGCATGCTCAGCCGCGTCTCCTCGGCCACGAGCATCTGCACCGCGGCGACGCGCTCGTCGGGATCGGCGGTGCCGGCCGCCCGGAGCACCTCGGCCTGGTGCGCCGATCCGAACCAGTCCGCCGACTCGAGCGCCTGATCGAGGATCCGCTGGAGCTGCGGCGCCTTCGCCTGCACGAGGCGCTGGGCCTCGTCGAGTCGCTGCGGGTCGCTCAGGGCCTCGATCGCAGCGTCGATCTCGGCGTCGGAGTGGCGCTCGGGCACGGAGGGGCATCATAGGAGCCGATGACCGCGCCCCTGAGCCCCGCCGTCCCCCTCACCTCGCTGTCCCACGGCGCCGGGTGCGGCTGCAAGCTGTCCGCCGCCGACCTGCGCCCGATCGTGGCGGCATTGCCGCGCCCCGCCGATCCGCGCGTGCTGGTGGCCGCCGACACGGCCGATGACGCCGGCGTCGTCCAGCTCACCGACGATCTCGCGATCGTCCAGACGGCCGACTTCTTCACGCCGATCGTCGACGACCCGTACGCGTTCGGCCGGATCGCCGCCACCAACGCGCTGTCGGACATCTACGCGATGGGCGGCCGCCCGGTGTCGGCGCTCAACCTCGTCGCCTACCCGCTCGCGACGCTGGGGCCGGACGTCCTGCGCGAGATCCTGCGCGGCGGCGCCGAGGCGGCCGCCGCCGCGGGCGCCGCCGTGGTCGGCGGCCACTCGATCGACGATCCCGAGCCCAAGTACGGGATGGCCGTGACCGGCGTGGTGGCCCCGGACGCGGTCCTCACCAACGCCGGTGGCCGCGCGGGCGACGCGCTCGTGCTGACGAAGCCGCTCGGCGCCGGCGCGATCGCGACCGCGATCAAGCGCGGCCTCGCCGAGGCGGCGCTCGTCGAGCGCGCGGTCGCGGTGATGACGACGCTCAACGACCGCGCCGCCGCGCAGGCCCGCGCGGCGGGCGTCCACGGCCTGACC
>DASSUW010000265.1:0-5595 GCA_035706585.1 Solirubrobacteraceae bacterium
CGCGTGCCCCGACTGCGGCCCCCGTCTCCGCGAGCCGCTCGAGCGCGCCGTCGCGATCCTGCAGACCGGGGGGATCGTCGCCGTGAAGGGGATCGGCGGGTTCCACCTCGCCTGTCTCGCGTCCGACGAGCGCGCGGTGGACGCGCTGCGGGCGCGCAAGCACCGCGAGGAGAAGCCGTTCGCCCTGATGGTGCGCGACCTCGAGGCGGCCGACGAGCTGGTGCGGGTCGGGCCGCTCGAGGCGGCGCTGCTGACGGGGCGCGACCGGCCGATCGTGCTCGCCCCACGACGCCCGGGGGCGCGGGTCGCTGCAGCGGTGGCGCCGCTCGCGCCCGAGCTCGGCGTGATGCTCCCGTACAGCCCACTGCATCACCTGCTGCTCGCCGACGCCGGCGCGGCGCTCGTGATGACCAGCGGCAACGTGTCCGAGGAGCCGATCGCCTACGAGGACGAGGACGCGATCGGGCGGCTCGCCGGGATCGCGGATGCGTTCCTGCTGCACGACCGCCCGATTCAGACGCGCACCGACGACTCGGTGCTGCGGATCGCACGGAGGCGGCCGCTCCCGCTGCGCCGCTCGCGCGGCGCGGTGCCGAGCGTGCTCGCGCTGCCGGTGCCCGCCTCACGTCCCGTCCTCGCCTGCGGCGCCGAGCTCAAGAGCACGTTCTGCGTTGCGCGCGGTCGCCGCGCCTGGGTGTCGCATCACATCGGCGACCTGAAGAACGTCGAGACGCTCGGGTCGTTCGAGACCGGCATCGCGCACTTCGAACGTCTGTTCGCGGTCACGCCCGAGGTCGTGGCGCACGACCTGCATCCCGACTACCTGTCCACCACGTACGCGCTGGCGCGCGAAGGCGTCGAGCGCGTCGCCGTCCAGCACCACCATGCCCACCTCGCCGCCTGCCTGGCCGAGCACGGCGAGGCCGGACCGGCGGTCGGCGCGATCTTCGACGGCGCGGGCCTGGGCGGCGACGGCACCGTGTGGGGTGGCGAGATCCTCGTCGGCGACCTGCGCGGCTTCGAGCGCGCGGGGCACCTGTGGCCGGTGGCGCTCCCGGGCGGCGACCGGGCGGCGCGCGAGCCGTGGCGCATGGCGTGCGCATGGCGGCTCGCCGCCGGCGGCGATGCGCGGCCGCTGCCCGGGGTCGACGAGCAGCGCTGGCGGGCGGTCGCGCAGATCGCCGGAACCGGCCTCAACTCCCCACCGACGACGTCGGTCGGCCGGCTGTTCGACGCGGTCGCCGCGCTGTGCGGGCTGCGGCTCGAGGTCTCCTACGAGGGCCAGGCGGCGATCGAGCTCGAGGCGGCCTGCGACCGTTCCGAGCGCGGCGCCTACCCGTTGCGGACCGTCGCCGGTGTGCTCGACGCGCGCGAGACGATCCTCGCGGTCGACCGCGACGTCGCCCGCGGCATCGGCGCCGGCACGATCGCCGCCCGCTTCCATCACGCGCTGGCCGACGCGACCGCCGCCGAGTGCGCGCGGCTCGCGGCCGACCGCGGGCTCGCGACCGTCGTCCTGTCCGGTGGCGCGTTCCAGAACCGGCGGCTGCTCGAGCGCGCCGCGGCCGGGCTCGAGCGGGCGGGGCTGCGGGTGCTCGTGCCGGAGCGGCTGCCGCCGAACGACGGCGGTATCAGCTTCGGGCAGGCGGCCGTTGCCGCAGCGCGCTTGGAGGAGTAGCCTCGCAATTGCAAGTACTCGCAGCTGCGACTCATGCCACGTCCGCACAGCGTCCCGCTCGTCGAGGCCCCGGATCTCGAATCCGCCGCGGCGGTCGTCCGCTCCCACGGACTGCGGCTGTCGACCGCGCGCCGCCTGGTGCTCGCCGCGCTGTACTCGACGGACGAGCCGCTGACCGCCGACCGCATCGCCGGCGATCTCGACGTCGCCTCGGTCTACCGCAACCTCGAGACGCTCGAGCAGATCGGCCTGGTCCGCCACTTCCATCTCGGCCACGGCCCCGGGCTCTACGTCCGTGCCGCGGTCGGCTCGTTCGAGTACCTGCTGTGTGACGCCTGCGGCGCGGTCGTCGCCGTTGCGCCGGAGCGGCTCGACGGCGTGCGGGACCAGATCCGGCGCGAGTTCGGCTACGAGGCGCGCTTCACGCACTTTCCGATCGCCGGGCTGTGTCCGGACTGCGCGGCCGAGGCATCCTGATGGACTTCGAGTTTCTCTTCAAACCGGTCGAGGGCGTGGACGCGTGGCTCGCCGGCCTTCTCGACGGCGCGCCGCTGCTGATCGCGCTGCTGATCGCGTTCGCGCTGGGCCTGCGACACGCATCCGATCCCGACCATCTCGTGGCGGTCACGTCGCTGGTTGCGGCCGACGACGGCGATGTGCGCGGGGCGACCCGCCTGGGCGCCTGGTGGGGACTCGGGCACGCGGGCACCCTGCTCGTGGTCGGGCTGCCGCTGATCGCGCTCACGGGCGAGCTGCCGCGCTGGCTCGAACGCGGGGCGGAGACCGCGGTCGGCGTCGTGATCGTGCTGCTCGCGGTGCGCGTGATCTACCGCTGGCGCCATCCCGCGCACACCCACCGTGTGCGCTCGCGCGGGCAGGCGTTCGGGATCGGCCTGCTGCACGGCCTGGCGGGCACCGGCGCGGTCGTCGTGCTGCTGATCGCCGCGATGCCGGGGCGGCTGGAGGCCGCGGCGGCGCTGGCCGTCTTCGCGCCGATGTCGGTGCTGTCGATGGCCGCGTGCACGAGCGCGTTCGCGTGGGCGCTCACCCGTCCGGCCGTCGCGCCGCTGTACCGCGTCGCACTACTGCCCGCGCTGGGCGTGTTCGGGCTCGCGTTCGGGCTCTGGTACGTGGGACTCGCTTGACCGGCGGGCGCGTATGCGCCGCCAGACGAACAGCCCCACCAGACCGCCGGAGACCACCCCCGCGGCGACGATGCCGCCCACGCCGAGGACCTCCTCGAACGCGTGGCCGACGAAGTACACGCCGAGGGCGATGCTCGTCGCCCAGCAGATGCCGCCGAGCGCGTTCCAGAACAGGAAGCGCGGCCAATCCATCCGGTTCATGCCGGCCAGCCAGGCGGATGCGATCCGCAGGCCGGCGACCCAGCGCCCGAGGAACACGGCCTTCGGCCCGTGGCGTTGGAAGAACGGCTCGCCGACGTCGAGCGCCGCGAGCCGGTGGTGGTGGAACGGGCCGGGCATCACGAACACCCGGCGGCCGGCCTTGCGACCGATCGCGAAGCCGACGTTGTCGCCGATGATCGCGGCGGCCGCCGCGAGCGCGATCAGCGGCACGATGTCCATCTCGCCGTCGTGCGCCAGCAGCGCCGCCGCGATCAGTGCGGTCTCGCCGGGCACCGGGATTCCCATCGTCTCGACCGCGATCAACGCGAACACCACCGAGTAGCCGACGTTGGCCGGGATGTCCACGATGGCCGCGAGCACGCCGCCCGACTGTAGCCAGGTTCAGTGCGCGCGTTCCGCGCCCGTCGGCTCCAACTCGTCGTGCACGTGGCGGGCGACGCCGCGGTCGGGGCGGCGGATGAGGAAGAACACCGCGCCCACCACCGCGATCACGACCATCACCGTGAGCGTGATCCAGTCGAGGTTGAAGAACGCCCGCGGACTGTCGAGCCCGGTCGGCAGCGCGATGTTGATCAGCATCAGCCCGAGGTAGGCGACCGCGATGATCGTCACCGGCCAGCCCCAGCGCCCGAGCTGGAAGCTGCCCTCGGGCACCCAGCCCCGGGAGCGCGCGATGATCGCCGCGATCACCGTCAGCAGGAACGACAGGTAGATGCCGCTGACGCCGAACGAGACGAGCGCGACCAGCGCGTTGACGTCGGCCGGGTAGGTGATGAAGCCGATCTCGATGTCCTTGCCCGGCGAGGCGAACACGAGCAGGACGAACAGGACCGTGACGAACGCGCCGGCGACCAGCGCGTTGACCGGCGTCCGGAAGCGGTCGTGGATCCGCGAGAGCCAGCGCGACGCCGGCAGCGCGTCGTCACGCGCGTACGAGAACGCGAGCCGGCTGCCCGCGCCCTGGATCGAGGTCCCGCACGAGAAGAACGCGAAGATGATGATCAGCAGCAGGAAGTCCTGCACGCCGGTGGAGAGCGAGCCGAGGATGAACGGCACCCCGCCGCCGTCGACGGTCGCGCCGACCGGGTTGGCCTCCGGCATCGACAGCAACAGCGCGCCCGTGAGGACGAGCGAGCCGATCCCGCCCCAGATCAGCGTCAGCCGCATCGCGCGCGGGACCTGCCGCCCGGCGTCCTTGGTCTCCTCGGAGATGTCGCCGCACGACTCGAAGCCGTAGAAGATGTAGACGGGCGCGAGCACGGCGATCAGCGCAGCGCCGAACAGCCAGTTGCCGCCGAAGTCGAGCCCGAGCGGGTTGCTCGCGGCGTTCTCGACTCCCTGGGTCGAGAACAGGAACCCGATGTCGTGGTGGAAGCCGTTGACGGCCAGGATCAGCGCGATGCCGAACGTCCCGACGATCTCGACGTAGACGCCGAACTGCGCCACCCGCGCCATGACCTTCGTTCCCGTGATGTTCAGGCTGGTCTGGATCGCGAGCAGGATCAGCGTGATGATGAGGATCGTTCCGTGGCTGGTCGGATCCAGGCCCCAGCTGAACCAGTTCTCGCCCAGCGCGACGACGTAGCTGACGACGCCGGTGTCGACCGCCGCGACCGTGACGAGCAGGGCGATCCCGTAGAACCAGCCGACGAACCAGCCGTAGCGCGGGCCGACCGAGAACTTGGAGTACTGGTAGAGCGCGCCGGCGACGGGGTAGTGGCTCGCGAGCTCGCCGAACACGAGCGCGACGAACAGCATCCCGATGACCGGGAGGAACAGCAGCCACAGATAGGCCGGGCCGCCCGTGCCGACGCCGAGCACGAACAGCGAGTAGATGCCGACCATCGGCGACAGGTAGGTGAACGCGACCGAGAAGTTCGCGAACAGGCCCAGCACGCGGCGCAGCTGCGGCTGGTAGCCGAGGCTGGCGAGGCGTGCGTCGTCCGCTGACGCGGTTGTCCCCGGCGTTTCGGTGGCGGTCATTCCCTCTCCTCCAAGTACGGGACCCGGCGGCAAATCCTATGGTTCTGTAGTTTTTCGTGTCAAGCGATGACGCTGACGACCGCAACGGCCCGCACGCTGCGCGTGCCGCTGGACGAGTCCGGCGGTCGCGCCGAGCTCGTCGCGCGCCGGCTCGGCGAGGCGATCAGGCTGGGGCTGCTGCTCGACGGCGAGCGGCTGCCGCCCGAGCCGCGGCTGGCCGAACAGCTCGGCGTGGCGCCCGTCACGCTGCGCGAGGGGCTGGCGATGCTACGAGAGCAGGGGCTCGTCAGCACCCGCCGCGGCCGCCGCGGGGGGACGTTCGTGCACGCTCCGGAGGACCTCGGCGAGCCGCTGCGCGCCTTCAGCGTCCACGAGCTGCGCGATCTCGGCGATCACCGCCGCGCGATCGCCGGCACGGCCGCCGAGCTCGCCGCCGAGCGCGCGCTGTCCGAAGAGGTCAGGCGGATGCGCGAGCAGCTCGAGCGCCTCCGCGCCGCGGCCACGTCGAGCGAGCGGCGGCGGGCCGACACGCAGCTCGCGATCGACGTCGCCGCGGCCGCGCAGTCG
>DASSUW010000266.1:0-5430 GCA_035706585.1 Solirubrobacteraceae bacterium
GCGTGTCCGGTGCCGCGGCAAGCAGCCGCAGGTGCAGCTCGACGATCGCGTCACGCACGCCGAGCCCGGCGGCGAGCGCGGCGGCAAGCGCGGGGACGCCGGTCTCGAACGTGAGCGCGAAGTCGGTCACGTACTCGGACGCGATCGAGTCCCGCCCGGCGGCGCTCGCCATCGCCTCGCGCAAGCCGACAGCGGGCTCGGAGCGCACGTCGTGCTCGACGGGCTCGTCCAGCCCGCCGGCGCCGGCGCAGCGGATCGCGGCGTAGGCGGCACGCGCGTCGCCGAGGCCGAGCGCGCGCAGCGTCACCGCCAGCTCCGCCCGCAGCTCGCCGCGTTCGAGCGCGGCCTTCGCCAGCGGCGCCAGCAGCAGCGCGATCCCGAGGTTCGTGTTCGCCGGGGCGACGCGGCGCGACGCCTCGACCACCGCCCGGACGGTCTCGCCGACGCCGCGCTCGCCCGCGCGCCCGAGCTCGGGACCGACCGCGATCGCGCTCCGCAGCATGTCCTCGTACGAGGTGTCGGAGAAGTCGTGGGTCGGCGTGATGTTGCCGGGCTTCTCCGCGCTGACCTCGAGCACGCAGGCGAGCTGGGCGGCACCGGCGACGCCGTCGGCGGTACGAACGGTCGCAGCCGGCGCACGTGCGGGCTCGGCTTGACCCTCGTCGCCGCCAGTAGCTAGAGTCGCCGACCCCTTCCCTGATCTCTCAGGCACACCGACAACCATAAGGAAGGACGGGCCATGGCCTCGACGTTGCTGGTTGGAGAATCACTCGTCGGCGAAGGCAACGAGGTCGCGCATGTCGACCTGCTGATCGGGTCCAAGAGCGGACCGGTCGGCGAAGCGTTCGCGAACGCGCTGGTCAACCAGAAGGAAGGTCACACGAACCTCCTCGCCGTCGTCGCGCCCAACCTCCCGGCCAAGCCCGACACGATCATGTCCAACAAGGTCACGATCAAGGGCGCCGAGCAGGCCGTGCAGATGTTCGGGCCCGCCCAGGCGGCCGTGGCGCGCGCCGTCGTCGACTCGGTCCGCGAGGGCGTCATCCCCGAGGGCGACGTCGACGACCTCTGCATCATCGCCGGCGTGTTCATCCACTGGGAAGCCACCGACGACAAGAAGATCTTCGACTACAACTACCAGGCCACCAAGGAGTCGATCGCGCGCGCGCTGGGCGGCGAGCCCAAGGTGTCCACCGTGCTGGACTCGTCCGAGGCGGCACGCCATCCGTTCGCGGCGGGCGTCGAGGGCTAGCCGGCGACGTCGGACCTGCCAACGGAAGCGGCCCGGTCGGGCCGGCTGCTGGGCCTGCGCGCCGTCGTCACCGGGGCGAGCAGCGGGATCGGGCGCGCGATCGCCGAGACGTACGCCGCCGAGGGAGCCACCGTGCTGCTCACGCATCGCGCGTCACCCGACCGGGCGCGCGAGGTCGCCGGCGCGATCGCGTCGCGCGGCGGCCGCGCGCTCGTCCGCCAGGCCGATCTCGCGACGCGCGACGCGTGCGAGGCCCTGGTCGCCGCCGCCCACGACGAGCTCGGCCGGGTCGACGTCTGGGTCAACAATGCCGGCGCCGACGTGCTCACCGGCGCGGCGGCCGAGTGGGAGTGGGAGCGCAAGCTCGATCTCCTGCTCGACGTCGATCTCAAGGGCACGATCGCGTGCTCGTACGCGATCGGCGAGCGCATGCGCAGCCAGGAGCGCGGCGGCGCGATCGTCAACATGAGCTGGGATCACGTGACGAGCGGGATGGCCGGCGAGAATCCGCAGCTGTTCTCCGCCGTCAAGGGCGGCGTGCTGGCGTTCAGCAAGAGCCTCGCGCGCAGCCTGGCGCCGGCCGTGCGGGTCAACGTCCTGTGCCCCGGCTGGATCGAGACCAGCTTCGGTGAGCAGGCCGATACCGAGTTCCGCCGCGCGGTCGCGGACGGCACGCCGCTGCGCCGCTGGGGCCGCCCGCGCGACGTCGCGGACGCCGCGCTCTACCTCGCCTCCCCGGATGCCGCGTTCATCACCGGGCAGGCGATCAACATCAACGGCGGCGTGGTGATGTAGTAGTCAGCGCAGACCGCGAAGGAGGCCACCCATGGAGGCAAGCGCCAAGCCCAAGACCTACGGGCCGGAGGAGGTCGAGGCCAAGCTCAAGGAGCACGGCCTCGACAACTGGTACCTCGAGGGCGACTGGATCCGCCGCAAGTACAACACCGACGGCTGGCCGACCACGCTCATGGTCGTCAACGCGGTCGGGTTCGTGTGCGAGGCCGCCTACCATCACGCCGATCTCTCGGTCACCTGGGGCAAGCTGTGGGTCAAGCTCATGAACCACGCCGCCGGCGGCATCACTGACAAGGACTTCGCCGTCGCACGCCAGATCGAGGACACGGTGCTGTGGCGGCCCGGCGACGACAGCCCGCTCGAGGGGACGCCGAACAAGTTCGTGTACAGCAAGAGCTAGGCGGTGGCCGATCGCTACCTGTTCGTAACCGGCAAGCTGGCGGCGCCGGCGTTGCGGGGAACGCTGGAGCGGGCCGAGCTGCCGTTCGAGTACGACGTCGCGGTCATGAGGATCACGGTCGCGGCGTTGATGACCGCGGACTGGATCGCGCGCCGGCTCGAGGTCCCGGACGGCGTCACGCGGATCATGATCCCGGGGCTGTGCCAGGGCGATCCGGCGGTGCTCAGCGAGCGGTTCGAGATCCCCGCCGAGAAGGGCCCCGCCGACCTCAAGCGCCTGCCCGCGTTCTTCGGCCAGGCCGACGCGCGCTCGCGCTACGGCGCGCGCGACGTGCGCGTCTTCGCCGAGATCAACAACGTCCCGTACCTGGACCGCGAGCACATCGTCGCGGCGGCGGAGTACTACCGCGACGCCGGCGCGGACGTGATCGACCTCGGGCTCTCGCTCGATCGCAAGTGGCTCGACGACGGGCCGGAGGTGATCGCCGACCTCAAGGCGCGCGGCTTCGCGCTCAGCATCGACACGCTCGACCCCGACGAGATCCTCATGGCCGACGCCGCCGGCGTGGACTACGTGCTCAGCCTCACCGGGCACAACCGGCACGTCGCCGAGCGGCTGCGCGCGACGCCGGTTCTGATCCCCGACACGCCGGACGACCTCGACAGCCTCGACGCGACGATCGCCCACCTGCGCGGCCTCGGCAAGCCGTTCCTCGTCGACCCGATCATCGAGCCGATCGGGTCGGGCTTCGCGGCCAGCCTCGGCCGCTACCTCGAGACGCGCCGCCGCCACCCCGACGCCGAGATGCTGATGGGGATCGGCAACATCACCGAGCTCACGGAGGCCGATACGACCGGCGTCGGCGCGCTGCTGATCGGCTTCTGCCAGGAGGTCGGCATCCGCAACGTGCTGACCACCGAGGTCATCGACTGGGCGCGCGGGGCGGTCCGCGAGACCGTCCTGGCGGCGCAGCTCATGCACTTCTCCCAGGAGGAGGGCACCCCGCCCAAGCACGTCGACGGACGGCTCCTGACGATCAAGGACGAGGAATTCCGCCCGTACACCGAGGCCGAGCTGCGCGAGCTGCACGCGAGCATCACCGACCCCAACGTCCGCATCTTCACCGACGCCGACTGGATCTACGCCTTCAACGCCGAGCACTTCGTCAAGGGCACCGACATCAACGAGATCTTCGACGCGCTCGGGGTCGACGAGCACACGCACGCCTTCTACCTCGGCAAGGAGCTCATGAAGGCGAGCATCGCGCGCGCCCTGGGGAAGAACTACCGCCAGGAGTCCCCGCTCGACTGGGGCTACCTGACGTTCGACGAGCCGCGCCGCGAGCGTGTCCGGCTCACCGCTCGGCCCCGGAGACCATCGACCGAGGAGGAATCGTGAAGAGAGTGCTGCTCCAGCTCGACACCGGCGAGCACGCGAGCCCGTTCGACGCGATCGTCGCCGTCGACGCCGACGTCGACGTCCTGCTCGCACACGACCGCGTCACGCCCGAGGAGGTTCGCGGGCTCGTGCAGGACGCGTTCTTCACCCGTCGCGTCGACGATCTCAAGTCCACCGCCGTGTGGGTCGGCGGCAAGCACGTGGCGACCGGCGAGAAGATCTTCGACGCGGTGCAGAAGGCGTTCTTCGGGCCGTTCCGGGTGTCCGTGATGCTCGACTCGAACGGCTGCAACACGACCGCCGCGACGACGATCGCGCGGATCGCCGCCCAGCGCGACCTCTCCGGCTGCCGCGCCGCCGTGCTCGGCTTGGGAGCGGTCGGCCTGCGGTCGGCGATGCTGCTGCAGCACGAGGGCTGCGAGGTGGTGCTCGCCGCGCTGCCGTCCGACCTGTTCGACGACGATCGTCCCTATCACCGTCCGCACGGGCTCGACGTCGCGCACGAGCGCGGCCTGGACGCGCGTGAGCCGGCCGACCGCTCCGCGCTCGAGGCGCTGCTCGACGACGTGCAGATCGTCCTGTCCGCGGGGCCGTCGGGCGTGCCGGTCCTGCGCAGGGAGTTCTGGGCGCAGCACCCGGCGATCGAGCTGCTGGCCGACTACAACGCGGCCGAGCCGCTCGGCATCGAGGACACGAAGGCGACCGACGACATGGCCGACTACGACGGCAAGGTCGTGCTCGGTGCGCTGGCGATCGGCGGGCCGAAGATGAAGGTGCACAAGGCCTGCGTGCGGCGGCTGTTCGAGAGCAACGACCAGGTCATCGACGTCGACGCCGTCTACGAGGTCGCCAAGGGGCTCGTTTGACGGGCCCCCGTGTCGCCGGTGTGGATCCGGGCACGGTCTCGTTCGACGTCTGCGTGCTCGACGACGGGGAGGTCGCGGTCGAGCGCAGCCTGCCCACCGTCGACGTCGGTGCCGACCCGGCGCTGCTCGTGGACGCGCTCGTCGAGAACGGCCCGTACGCGCTGGTGCTCGGTCCGGCCGGGTACGGGCTGCCGCTCATGCCGGTCGCGCAGGTCGGCGAGCGCGAGCTCGCGCTGATGCTGCTGGTGCGCGAGGACGAGCCGCCCGGGCGCATGGGCGTCGGCGGGATGCGCTCGATCGTGCGCGCGCTCATGACGGCCCGGCTCCCGGTGGTGTTCGGTCCCGGCGCCATCCATCTGCCGACGATCCCGTCGTACCGGAAGTGGAACCGCATCGACCTGGGGACCGCGGACAAGGTCGCGAGCGTCGCGCTGTGCATCGCCGACCAGGCGGAGCGGCTCGGCGTCGACGTCGCCGCGACCTCGTTCGTGATGCTCGAGCTCGGCGGCGCGTTCAGCGCCGCGCTGGCCGTGGACGGCGGCCGCATCGTCGACGGGCTCGGCGGGTCGGCGGGGCCGATCGGGGCGCGTGCGTGCGGCGCGCTCGACGCCGAGGTGGCGTACCTGGTCGGCCCGGCCCTGTCGAAGCGAACCGTGTTCAGCGGCGGCGCGCTCGTGGACGATCGGGACGGGTCCGCGGACGGCTGGCTCGCGCTCCAG
>DASSUW010000267.1:0-2052 GCA_035706585.1 Solirubrobacteraceae bacterium
GGGCGGAGATCCTCCGCCACGCGCTCCCGCAGGTGACGATCGTCAACGCCGGCCTCTCGGGCGATACGACCACCGGCGCGGTCGCGCGGCTGAGCCGGATCGCGGGCCGCTTGACCTGGGCGCTCGTCCTGCTCGGCACGAACGATGCGCGCCGGCACGGCGACGCCCCGATCCTCGTCTCCCACGCCGAGACGCGCCGCAACCTGCGCGTCCTCGACGCCGCGCTCCGCCGCCGCTGCCGGCACGTCCGCTGGGTGACGCCGCCGCCGATCTTCGCGCCGGTCGAGGCCGAGCCGGACCTGCGCTGGGAGCCGGCCGACGTCGCCGCCAAGGCCGACCTCGTTCGTGCGCTGGACCCGTCGGCGGTCGACCTCTGGCCCGGCTTCGCTCCCGAGCACCTGTCCCCCGACGGCCTCCACCCCAGCCCGGCGGGCCAGCGCTTCATTGCCGATCGTGTGTTATGCGACGAAGCACTATGCAGCGGTGCATGAGTCACGGCAGGCGCGCGGTTCGTCGCCGCTGAGCGCGACCGGCGCGGCCGCTGCTCGCGGCGATCTTCCGCGCGCCGGCGGCGGTCCCGGTCACGCGCTCGGCGCTGCGGATGCGCCGAACCTCTCCTCCAGCCACGCGACCGCGAACCGCGTGAGCTCCGCCGCTTCGAACACGTGCGACGTCGACGCCCCGACCGGGCCGCGGCGGCCGGCACCAGCCGCCAGCGCCGCCTCGGCGATCGCGTCGAGCGGGCCATCGGGATAGACGCCGGTCCAGACGTCGAGCTCGCGGATCGTCGTCCAGCCGGTCCGCAGCGGCAGGCGGTACGTGGTCCAGCGCTTGGGCGCGCGGGCGATCGACTCGGCGTGGTGGAGGAGGCTGATCGTGCGCAGCGGGGCGCCGAGCAGGACGATCTGGCCGCCCGCGGCGACGATGCGTGCGTACGGCGTGCCGGCGCCGAAGCCGTCGTCGAGCCGGTGCGCAGCTGTGAGCTCGCCGGCGCGGGCGCCGATCGCCGCGATCCCGGCCGCCGGGTTGGCGCTGCGGTGCGCGCCCGGCCACGTGCGGATGCGCTCCGCCAGCCGACCCTCGTACGGGGCGGCGGCGGAGAGCTCGGGATCGAACGGCGGGAACTCGGCCTCGTAGGCGGTGCGCCAGTCGTCGGGCCAGTTCGCGTGACCGAACGGGATGTCCTCCCAGCTCGCCTGCGCGCACAGCGTGCCGTCGTGGCCGAGGGTGGTCAGCAGCGCGTCGACCACGGTCTGGCTGCCTCCGACGATCCAGCCGAGCGCGCTGAGCGACGCGTGGACCATCGCGATCGCACCCCGGCGCACGCCCAGCCGCTGGAGGTCCGCGACCAGCCGCGACCGCGTGACCGGCGTCAGCGCGGCGATGTGCTCAGGTCGAGGCATCGAGCACCCAGGTCACGACCGCGGCCGCGACGGCCGCCGTCCCGGCGAGCACCATCCCGGCCTGGAACGAGGCACGCCCGAGCACGGCCGGGCCGAGCGCGCCGCCGAGGTACTGGGCGGTGATCAGCATCCCGGCGAGCTCGCCGTGACGTTCCCGCGCCGCGCGCGCGGTCGCGACGGCGGCGACCGAGGCGTTGCCGACCACGTGCCCGAATCCGAAGCCCGCGACGCTCGCCACGATTGCCGGGGCCGAGCCGGCCGAACCGGCGACGAGCAGCCCACCGCCCTGCGCGGCGAGCCCGGTGACGACTCCGCGCCCGGCCGGCAACCGGCGCGCGGTCGCCGCACCGGGGATGGCGGCAGCGCCGAAGCAGGCGAACACCGCCCCGGCGGCCAGCGGGCTGTAGCCGCGGACGTCCTGCAGGTACAGCGTGAGCAGCACGGTGCCGGCGACGCCCGTGGCGGTGACCACGAGCCCGGCCGCACACGCGATCGCCATCCGCCGCCCGAACCGCGCGGCGAGCGCCAGCAGCGCGGTGCTCGCGACGGCGGTCAGGACGAGACCGGCGCCTCCGTACGCCGTGCCGAGCGCCGCGGCCGCGACCAGCCCCGCGACGGCCACTACCGGGGTACGTGAACCGGCCGGCAG
>DASSUW010000268.1:0-2686 GCA_035706585.1 Solirubrobacteraceae bacterium
CCGCGGTGGTGATCCCGGCGCCGCCGCCGGAGCCGGTGGTGGAGGAGCCCGTGCCGCCGGTGCCACCGCCGCAGCCCGACCCGTCGCCGCAGCCGCCGCGCCGCCCGCCGGTGTGCCCGAACTGCGGCATCGCGGCACCGCCGCCCGTGCCCTGACCGTCGTGCGGCGGCGCCGTCACGGATCGTCGCTAACGTCCTCGCGGTGATCCGCGTCTGGGCAAGGACGCTGCCCGAACGCTTCGGGGGCCGGCTCGTGTTCACGGCGCTGCTCGTCGTGCTCGTGGTCGCCCTCGTGGTGCGGGTGGTGGCCGCCGTCAACGGCTACGACTTCCGGCACGGGAGCGACGCCGACCAGTACGAGCGGCTCGCCGCCGGCATCTTCCGGGGCGACGGTTTCGGCGTCCCCGGCTCGGAGAACCCGTACGACTTCGCGCCCGGCGCGCCGTACTTCGCGGCGGCGATCTACTGGCTGGTCGGGGATGTCGACCCGACGGCGGCGCGGATCGGCATGGCGGTCGCCGGCACGCTCGCCGTGTTCGTCGTGTTCCTGCTCGGGCGGCGGCTCGGCGGGCCGGTGGCGGGCCTGATCGGCGCTGCGCTCGCGGCGACGTACCCGGCGCCGATCTTCTACACGGGGCTGTTGAGCAGTGAGCCGATCGCGATGCTCACGGTGGCCGGCGCGATGCTCGCGTTCCTGTGGGCCGCCGACGAGGGCCGCCCGACGTGGGCGTGGATCGTCCCCGGCGTGCTGTTCGGGCTCACGGCGTACCTGCGCCCGGAGTACCTGTTGCTCACCGCGCTCCTCGCGCTGCTCGCGCTCGTGCTGATGGCGCGGCGGCGCGGACCGGCGCGCGGCGTGCTCGCGGCGGCGGCGATGGTGGCGGCGTTCGCGGTCGTGATCGCACCGTGGACGATCTATGTCTCGAACGACCTCGGTCGCTTCGTGCCGGTGAGCACCGGCGGCGGCAAGGCACTGTTCATCGGCACCTACCTCCCGGGCGACGGGCTCCACGAGCGCGTCAAGCAGCACCTGCTCCACCAGCTGCGGGGAGGTCCGCCGATCCCGGACGAGCGGTTGCGGCGGATCCCGATGAACCCGCTGCTCGACCGCGTCGCGCGCCGCTACCCGGAGCTGCCGCGCGACAGCGCGCTGCAGCGCGTGGGGCGGCAGAACCTCGTGCATTACGCGTCGCATCAGCCGGTCGCGTTCGGGCGGATGATGCTCGGCAAGATCGCGCACATGTGGCACGGGGCGGGGGACCCGAGCTACACGGTCGCGGGCTCCACCTACCACTACATCGTGCTCACGCTCGGGCTGTGCGGCCTCGCGCTGCTCGTCGTGCGGCGGCGCTGGGAGGTGCTGCCGATCGCGGTGCTGCTCGTCGGCATCAGCCTGATCGGCGGGCTGCTTCTCGCGGGCGTCCGGCGCAACCTGCCGGTGATGCCGATCGTGCTCGCGCTCGCCGGCGTCGCCGTATCCGCTGCACTCACGTGGTTCTTTGCGCGCCGATCCGGGAAGGAACCCGTGCATGGCAGAACAACTGCTCACAGCATCGGACAGCAAGCTGATCCAGTACCTCAACGAGGCGTACGGGAAAGAGAAGGAACTGGAGACGGCGCTGCAGGCGCACATCAAGATGGCGGCGGGTCGCGCCGGCTACAAGAAGCGCCTGCAGGATCATCTGAAGGAGACCAAGGCCCAGGCCCGCGGTCTCGAACGACGCATCAAGAAACTCGGCGGGAAGGCTGAAGCCGTCAACCTGCCGGGCCCGGAGGTCGCATCCGAAGTCGCGAGCAAGGCGACATCGGCCGCGACCAAGGCGCTGGCGACCGCGAAGGGCGCCGCGCACGCGGTGCGCGGCACCGGCGAGGCGGAGAAGCTGCTCAAGAACGCGAAGACCGAGCTCTGGAACGAGTACGAGGAGATCGGCAACTACGTCGCGATCGAGACGCTCGCCCAGACCGTCGGCGACAAGGAGACCGAGAAGCTCGCGCGCGAGTTCCGCAAGCAGGAGGAGCGCATGGCGGCGTTCCTGCAGAAGCTGCTGCCGCAGCTGACCAAGGCGGTCGCCACCGAGGAGATCCCGGCTGCTGAGCGCCGCCGCAACGGCGGGTCGCGCCGTCGCTCGACGTCGCGGTCGTCGTCGTCGCGCTCGACCGGGTCGCGCTCCTCGGGCACGACGCGCTCGTCCGGCTCGACCCGCTCCTCGTCCTCGCGCTCGCGCGCGAAGCGCTCCTGACGATTCGGGCGGCGCCGCGGGTTGCGGCGCCGCCCCGCCTTCCGCATTTGCGAAGTGCCAACGGGCGGCGGCCACCCCCTTGACGTGTCGCGGGGGTCAGACCGGCGCGAGCACGCGCAGCCGGCGCGAGACGCCGCGGTTGCGGGCGATGCTAGAGCGCGATCAGCAGGACGGCGATGGTGGCCACGATGGCGGCGGCGGAGAACAGCAGCAGCAGGACCGCGGCGTCCTCGAGCCAGTCAGCCGACGTGCCGGAGTGATGGTGGGTCTGGCTGGACATGCCGGCGAGTCTTCACCCGCGCGAGCCGGTGCGCATCGGGGAGGTCCACGCGTTCGCCGCGCGTGGAAATCCGCAGACCGAGGCCGGCCACGACGAGAGCGGCGAGGCCGGCGACGTACAGCGGGTCCCCCGTACCGGTCCACAGCGCCGCGACGAGCGCGCCGGCC
>DASSUW010000269.1:0-10758 GCA_035706585.1 Solirubrobacteraceae bacterium
CTCAGAACCGCGATCACCGACCACCTGATTGCGCTCCTCGCGGGCCGCGAGAGCGATCTGGAGGACGTGGGCGCTCCGGCGCAGCGGGTGCCGGAGCTGTCGCTGTCGCTCGTCGACTCGGAAGGACTGATCAACGCGCTCTGGGCGGACGGCTTGTCGGTGGCATCCATTCGAATGGAACTGCTCGAGGCGGGCGCACCCAGATCGTGGGTCGACCTGCGCCTGGCGCGCCTCCGCCCGCCACGCCGTCCCGGGTGGTAACGGCACCCGCGCCGCCCGACTAGGCAGACGCGCGGATGACGGCTGCTGGGTCAAAGCGCGCGCTCGGTTCTCCTCCAGACGCCCTCGAGCGATCAACCCGGGAGGCCGAGACCGACATTCGCGAACTCCTCGGCCATCTTCGCCCCGACGAGGGCGAGCGCCGAGGCCGGGCGGATCATCACCTTGAGCTCGGTGATCAGGCCGTCCTCGTCGAACGTCAGCTTGTCGATGCCCTCGACCTGCTTGCCCTCGATCTCGGTCGCGAACTCCAAGATCGCGACGCGATCGCCCGGATCCTCCAGCTGGTGCACGTAGCGGAACGTGCCGCCGATGCCGAGCACGCGCTCGGCCGCGCGCAGGACCTTCAGGACCTGCTCGCGCCCCTCGTACGCCTTGAAGAGCACAGGACTGCGAAACACGGCGTCCTCGTGGAACAGCTCGAGAGCCCGATCGACGTTCCCTCGTTCGACGGCGGCGCGGAACGGATCGGAGAGCATCGGAGCGCCCAGCCTACCGAGCGCGCGCCGGGCGGCCACAGGCGACGGGTACCGGCGTCCGCAAGAGGCTATTCAGCGCCAGGGAAGCCTGCGCGTCCGTGGCTGAGCCTGCGTCGCCCGCGTGAGCAGGAAGAGGCCGGCGACGGCGCCGAGGACGATTGCGAGCATTCGGGCCGGGTGAATGACCGGCACGAACCGGCTGCGGCCGTCCTTGAGCTCGATGTAGCCGGTCGGCGCGACGATGCCGCCGCCTCCGCCGCCCTCGCCCTCCTGGCCCTTGGCCGGATCGGTACCGCTGCCGGCGCCGATCCCGAACCGCGCGACGGCCACGGGGACGACGGTCACGCCGTCGCGCTCGACCGGCGCTCCGAATACGGTGGCCGTGCCCAGCCGGGCCCCGATCCGCTCGGCGAGCATGGACAGCAGTTCGTCGCCGCGTCGCGGCCCCACGGATGGTGTCGATGCTTCAGACATCTGCGCTCCTTCGTCTGCGGTTCCTCCCGGCGCGGGAGGTCCAGGATGTGCGGTGCCACCGCCGTCGCGATCGTCGGGGCGACGGTCCCGAGTTGCATGAGGGCGCCGGTCATCAGTCCCCGCTGTAGCCCGCCTCCAGCAGCTCCACGAGCTCGGACACCAGCGGCATGCGCGGATTCGTGCGCAGGCTCGGATCGGCGAACGCCGCATCCGCGAGCTCCGGCAGCGCCGCGTCGAACTCCGCGCGGCCCACGCCCCACTCGGCCAGCGACCGCGGCATCCCGACGGCAGCCAGCAGATCGCCGACGCGCTCGAACAGGTGCTCCCGGCGCGCCTCGGCGGTACGGCCCCGCAGCCCGTGGATCCACGCCATCTGCGCGTACTTGTCGGGCGCCACGTACGTCGTGTAGCCCGGCGCGGGCATGAACTTCGACGGCAGCGCGGCGTTGTAGCGCAGCACATGCGGCAGGAAGATCGCGTTCGCCCGCCCGTGCGCTACGCCGAACCGCGCGCCCACCGCGTGCGCCAGCGCGTGGTTGACGCCGACGAACGCGTTCGAGAACGCGAGGCCGGCGAGCGTGGCGGCGTTGCTCATCGCCGTTCGCGCGTCGAGGTCGGAGCCGTCGGCGAACGCCCGCGGGAGCGCATCGAGGATCAGATGCAGCGCCTGCATGCAGAACGCGTCGGTGTACGGCGACGCGAAGATCGACACGCCCGCCTCGAGCGCGTGCGTCAGCGCGTCGACGCCGGTGTCGGCGGTCAGGAACGCCGGCATCGTCAGCGTCAGCCGCGGGTCGACGATCGCCATGTCGGGCACGAGCGAGTAGTCGACGAGCGTCAGCTTGCGCTCCCCCGCGGTGAGCACCGCGGCCGGCGACACCTCAGAGCCCGTGCCCGCGGTCGTCGGCACGGCAGCGAGCCGCATGGTGTGGGACACCTCCGGATAACGGGCGACGCGCTTGCGCGCGTCCAGGAACGGCAGCGTGAGCTCAGGCAGCGACAGCGACGGGCTCTCGTAGAACAGCCGCATCGCCTTCGCGGCGTCGAGCACCGACCCGCCGCCGACCGCGACGATCAGGTCCGGCCGCACCTTGTCGAGGACGTCAACGCCCGCGCGCACGAGCTCCTCGCTCGGCTCGGGCAGCACCTCCGCGAACACGCGCACCGGACCGTCGAGATGCGTCCGCACCTCGTCGGCGACGCCGCGCGCCTCGGTGTCGGCGTCGGTGACGATCAGCGCCTGCGCGGTCTTGACCTGCCGCAGCTGGTCGAGCGCGCCCGGGTTGAAGTACGTGTCCGACGGGACGCGGAACCACTGCGGCGGGGTCTGGCGCCGCGACACTGCCTTGATGTTCAGCAGGTTGCGGTAGTTGATGTTCTCGGTCGTGGTCGACCCGCCCCACGTGCCGCAGCCGAGCGAGAACGTCGGCGTCATCGCGTTGTAGACGCCGCCCAGCGCACCGACGGCGGTCGGCGCGTTGACGAGGATGCGGCCGGTGCGCACGGCGGCGGCGAAGCGGTCCACGACCGCGTCGTCGTTCGCGTAGATGGCGGACGTGTGGCCCATCCCGCCGTGCTCGAGCACGAGCTCGGCGACCGCGAGCGCATGGTCCACCGTGGGCGAGCGCACCAGCCCGAGCACCGGCATCAGCTTCTCCTGCAGGAGCGGGTGCCGGGCGAGCTCGTCGAGATCGGTCGGGAGCGGCGCGAGCAACACCTTGTCCTGCGCGTCGGCGCTGAAGCCCGCGAGGTCCCCGAGCGCGAGGCACGACCGCCCGAGCGCCTGCAGCTCGACGCGCCCGTCGGGCGCGAACGAGACCGCCGACAGGGCGCTCACCTCGTCGTCGGTGAGCAGCCGCGCCCCCATCCGCCTCAGCTCGGCGAGCATCGGCTCCCACACGGGCTCGTCGATGATGCACGTCTGCTCGGCCGGGCAGATCACCGACGAGTCGAACGTCTTCGAGATCAGCATGTCGACGACCGCCATCGGGACGTCGGCGCTGCCGTGGACGTAGACCGGCGCGTTGCCGGCCCCCACGCTCAGGCACGGCTTTCCGGCCGCGTTGGCCGCCGCCACCGCCTTCGGGCCGCCGGTCGTCCAGATGAAGTCGACGCCGGGGTGGTGGAACAGGTACTGGGAGACCTCGAGCGACGGGTCGGGGATGACCTGCAGCGCATCGGGCGGCATCCCCGCGCTCACGCCGGCCTCGCGCAGGATCTCGACCGCGCGGGCCGCGCAGCCGGCCGCCGCCGCCGACGGACGGAAGATGATCGCGTTGCGCGTCTTGGCCGCGACGATCGCCTTGAACAGCACCGTCGACGTCGGGTTGGTGATGGGCGTGAGCGCGAGCACGACGCCGATCGGCTCGGCGACGTAGCGGATCGCGCGCTCGGCGTCCTCCTCGATGATGCCGACCGAGCGCTTGCCGCGCAGATGGTCGTAGAGGAACTCGGTGGCGATGTAGTTCTTGACGACCTTGTCCTCGAAGACGCCGAAGCGCGTCTCCTCCATGGCGAGGCGGGCGAGCTCCACGGCGTGCTGGAGCCCCGCCACCACCATCGCCGAGACGATCCTGTCGACCGCCTCCTGGTCGTCGATCCTGCGGAATGCGTCGGCGGCGGTCCGTGCGCGGGCGACGACCGCCTCCAGGCGCTCGGCCTGATCCTCACCGACGGGCGTGTGAAGCGTGTCTGCGATGGCCATGCGATCAGTCTCCGCCGCGGGCACGGCATTCACATCCGCTGAGGCGCCCCTTCCGCGACCGTACTTGTTGCGGATTGCGCACCGGTGCGCGGGCGTAGCGTCGAACGGCCGTCGAGATCGCGGGATTTGTCACGTCACTGGCTCGTGATCTGGTCGAGGCGACCGGCTGCGCGCGCCGCTGACGAGGAGCAGGCTGCCGATCAGCAGCAGGCCCACGCCCGCGCCGAGCACACCGACCGACCACCACGCGAGGTCCGGGAGCCGCGCCCCGGCGCTCAGATCGGCCGTCACGCCGGTCGTGCGGTCGGCGTTCATGACGACGGCGCGCCAGTCGCCGCTGCGCAGATCCCAGCGAACGGCGCGTTCGCCGGTCGCGACCCAGAACCCCTGGGCCTCCGGCGCGGCCGGGCTGTCGCTGCCGCCGACGATCGTGCCGTGGCCGGAGTCGATGTCGGTGATCTGCTTGTGAGCGACGCCCGACAGGTACCGGTCCACCTCCGCGGCCGGCCCGATGCCGATGAACAGCGGCCGCGCGCTCTCACCGCGCAGCTGCACGGTGCCGACGACGTCGTCGGCGAGCCAGTCGGGCCCGGACAGGTCCAGGCTCGCGCGCTCGGACACGAGCGCATAGGTGCTCGTCGAGTAGGTGTGCGTCGGGCTCATCACGTAGCCGTCGTCGTCGCGCGCCACCTGATCGACGACCAGGCCCGCGACGCCGGCGGCGAGCAGCGCGGCGGCGATCAGCGCCACGATGCTGCCCGCGATCACGAGCAGGACGCGGCCCGCGGACCACCCGGCGGGTGGCGGCGCCTCGCGGTCGGGCACGTCGATCGCACCGGGCTCGGTGCCGCCCAGGTCGAGCCGGAACGGCGGGTAACGATCGGTCATCAGCCCGGCGTAGGCGGCCACGCGCAGCGCCCACCGGTTCATGCCGAGCACGAGATCGAAGATCCCGCGCGGATAGCGCCCGGTGAACAGCAGCGCGATCACGGCGATCAGCACCAGGACGCCGACGAGTCCGCCGCCGTACTGGTACGCGCGTTCGTCGGCGTGCCAGGCGACCCATGTCCCGCCGCCGACGAAGATGCCGACCACGATGTAGTGCGGGATCGCCAGCAGCCACCACTTCACGAGCACGAGGCCGCGCGACAGCCGGCCGGGATACTCGATCGCCAGATCGGCCGGGTAGTCGGCGGCGGCGAGCGTGAACGGCGGATAGCGGTCGGTGCCGTTGGCGGCGAACGCGTAGAAGCCGACGCGCCAGGTCCAGCGCAGCACGCCGACGTTGAAGTCGAAGATCGCGCGCGGGTAATGCCCGGTGAAGACGATCGCGAAGAACGCGACGATGCTCAGCACGACGAACGCGAGCCACAGGAACGCGAGCACGATGTAGTGGGGGATCACGAGCAGCCACTTGACGAGCCACAGCCAGCGGCTGAGGCCGGGATCGAGGCGGCCCTCGACGCGCACGGGATAGGTGTGGGACATCGTGCGTCCTTTCTCACGTCAGTCGGCCAGCACGCCGGACATGGCGCGGATGCCGACGTCCATCAGCTTCCAGGTGCCACCGGCGTGGAACGGCTCGCCGGCGGCGAAGCGCATCGGCACGGAGACGCCGAGCACCTTCTTGCCGAGGCGCCAGACCGGCGACGTGCCGACCTTGTAGTCGCCGTCCGCGTCGGCCCGCACGCGGACGGGCCGGCGCGGATCGCCGGTCACCTCGACCGGCACCTGCGCGAACGTCGCCTTGTCGAACATCTCCATGATGCACATGCTCACGGGGTCGAACGGCTGGGTGAATGCGCGCCCGTCGACCTCGGCGGCGATGTGCTCGGCGACCGTGTCGGCCTGCAGGAACGCCAGGAACGCCTGCTTGATCGGGAAGTCGCCGGCGTCGCCCGGCGCGTAGATGTCGCCGTGTCCGAGCACCTGCCGCGTGCCGGGCTCGGTGTGCAGGAAGCCGCGGTCGTCGCTCGGCAGCCCGTCGTAGCGCACCGCCGACTCGTACGGCGGGAACGCGATCACATGGTCGAAGCCGCGCGTGGTCCCGTCGGCGTAACGCGCCTCGCCGGCGTGGACCTCGCTGACGACCTCCTCCGTGTGGCCCTCGATGCCGCGCTCGCGGAACTCGTCGGTGACGACGTCGTGCAGCCGCGGCCCGAACGCCTGGATGTAGGTCTCCTCGAACGTCGACCACGCGATGTCGACGCGGTGGCGGACGCCCTGGCGGCGCAGCCAGGTCTCGAACATCAGCACGAGCTCGTACAGCGGGCCGGCGCACTTGTTGTTCGGCGGCACGAGGAACAGCACCCGCTGCGGCCGGCCCCGCCGAGCCAGCTCGCGGACGTCCTCGAACCGGCGCCGCACGCCGAGCATCGAGTCGGGCGTCCAGATCGTGGCCGCGTGCTCGGCCAGGCCCGGCACCTCGTCCGGCCGCATGCCGGCACCGGTGGCGATGATCAGGCGGTCATAGCCGAAGCGCTGGCCGTCGGCGAGGCTGACCAGCTGGGCGCCGGGGTCGACGCTCTCGGCGCGACCGACGACGAGGTCGATGTCGCGCTTGTGCAGCGGCTTGGCGAGCGGGACATAGAGCGACTCGGGGTCGGCTCCGAACGGCACGTAGATGCTGTTCGGGCGGAAGACGAACCGGTCGGAGTCGCACACGAGCCGGATGTCGACGTCGTCATGGAGGCGCATGCGGAGCAGGAACGCCGTCTCGAGGGCCGCGAACCCTCCGCCGAGCACGAGGATGTTGGGCCTGGCGGACATACCAGGACCATGACGGCTGCCGGGACGTCCGGCATCCGTTGATCGGCGCGCACCTGGACGGGAGAAACCCGCAGTCCGAGCGCCCCCGCGAGCCCTCCCGTGGAGCGCGTCTAACGCTCGAGCGGGTGGCCGAGGTCGCCCCAGCGGGGCACGCCGCCGTCGACGACGTGGATGACGTGGTCCGCGCCGGCGCGCGCGACGAGGCTGGCGGCGACGGCCGCGCGCTGGCCCGACGCGCACACGACCGCGATCGGGCGCCCCGGGTCGACGCCGTCGGGAAGGCCGGCGATGTCGTGCCACGGCGTGAACGCCGACCCGGGGATGTGGCCGGCCTCCCACTCGCTCTGCTCACGCACGTCGAGGATCTGCACGTCCTGCGCGCGCGCCGGGAGCTCGTCGAGCGGCAGGCGCTCGATCCGCGCGACCGGGCGCCGTTCCTGGCGCCAGCTCGTCATCCCGCCGTGCAGGAAGCCGGCCAGGCGCCGGATGCCCACCGCCACCGCCAGCGCGCCGGCGCGGCGGCCGTCCTCGTCGTCGCGGCCGACGAAGACGACCTGCTGCTCGCGGTCGGCGAGCCAGGCGAGCCGTGAGCCGAACCCGGCGGAGAGCATCGGGATCGCCACCGCGCCCGGGATGTGGGCGTCGTCGAACTGCTGGTCGGTCCGCACGTCGACGACCATCGCGCCCGCGGCCCGCTCGCGCTCGACCTGCTGCGGTGCCAGCGGGAGCAGCTCGACGCCGTCGGTGAGCAGCGGCCCGCGGTTGAGCGCGACGATCGCCTTGAAGTTCGGCGGCTGCGGCCCGAGCCCGGCGAGCGCCTCCTGCACGAACTGGTCCTCGTCCTCGATGCTCAGCGTCGGGTTGTGCGCGCGCTCGAAGCCGATCGTCGACGCGATCTTGAGGTCCATCCCCGGCCCGCCGCACATCGAGCCGCCGAGATGGCCGGGCCAGATCTCCACGTGATCGGGCAGCCCCAGCAGCTTGCCGCGCAGCGAGCGGAAGATCCCGCGCGCGCCCTCGGACTTCTCGATCGCCAGGTCCGGTCGCGCGACGTCGTTGACGAACAGCGTGTCGCCCGTCAGCACCGCCCACGGCTCCTCGCCGCGCCGCGTGTCGATCAGCGCGAACGCCGTGTGCTCGGGCCGGTGGCCCGGCGTGTGCAGCGCGCGCACCCGCAGCGATCCCAGCTCCCACTCGGCGCTGTCGTCGAACGGCTCGTGCTCGTAGTCGGGCGCGGCGTCGCGATGGATGTGGATCGTCGCGCCGGTGGCGGCGGCCAGCCGGCCGTGCCCGGACACGTGGTCGGCGTGGTTGTGGGTCTCGAAGACGTGCTCGATCCGGACGCCCATGTAGCGGGCCAGCTCGAGGTAGTCGTCGACCTCGAACCGGGGGTCCACGACGGCGGCCACACCCGCGTTCTCGTCGCCGATCAGGTACGAGGCACAGCCGAGGTCGTCGTGGGTGATCTGGCGGAAGAGCATGATTCGGGCCCGCCCAGCCCGCGCGAGGCTATCGTGCACGCCCGCTGATATGCAGATCTCCGCCCCGACACTGTCCCAGCTGCGCGAGCTGGAGGCCGAATCCGTGCACATCATGCGCGAGGTGGCCGCCGAGCTCGAGCGCCCCGTCCTGCTCTTCTCGGGCGGCAAGGACTCGATCGTCCTGCTGCGCCTGGCCGAGAAGGCGTTCCGCCCCGGTCCGTTCCCGTTCCCGATCATGCACGTGGACACCGGCCACAACTTCCCCGAGGTGCTCGAGTTCCGCGACCGCCGGGTCGCCGAGCTGGGCGAGCACCTGATCGTCGCCAAGGTGCAGGACTCGATCGACTCCGGCCGCGCCGTCGAGCAGGGCCTGTCCCGCAACCGGCTGCAGACGGTCACGCTGCTCGACGCGATCGCCGAGCACCGGTTCGACGCCGCGTTCGGCGGCGCCCGCCGCGACGAGGAGCGCGCCCGCGCCAAGGAGCGGATCTTCTCGTTCCGCGACGCCCACGGGCAGTGGGAGCCGCGCGCGCAGCGGCCGGAGCTGTGGAACCTCTACAACGGCGTGCTGGGCCCGGGCGAGCACGTCCGCGTGTTCCCGATCTCCAACTGGACGGAGCTCGACGTCTGGCGCTACATCGCCGCGGAGGGACTCGAGCTGCCGCCGATCTACTACGCGCACGAGCGCGAGGTCATCGAGCGCGACGGGATGCTGTACGCGGTGTCCGAGTGGATCCAGCCGTCCGACGGCGAGGTCCCGAAGCGCGTGCGCGTGCGCTACCGCACGGTCGGCGACATGACGATCACCGGCGCCGTCGAGTCCGACGCGGCGGATCCCGAGGCGGTGCTCGCCGAGACCGCCGCCACGCGGCTGACCGAGCGCGGCGCGACCCGGGCCGACGACCGCACGTCGGAGGCCGCGATGGAGGACCGCAAGCGCGAGGGCTACTTCTGATGGCCTCGCTGCTGCGCCTCGCCACCGCCGGATCGGTCGACGACGGCAAGTCGACGCTGATCGGCCGCCTGCTCTACGACTCCAAGTCGCTGATGGCCGACCAGGTCGCCGACGCCGAGGTCGATCTCGCGCGGCTCACCGACGGCCTGCGCGCCGAGCGCGAGCAGGGCATCACGATCGACGTCGCGTACCGCTTCTTCGCGACGCCGGAACGCTCGTTCATCATCGCCGACACCCCCGGCCATGTCCGCTACACGCGCAACATGGTCACCGGCGCGTCGACCGCCGACCTCGCGGTCGTCCTCGTCGACGCCCGCAACGGCGTGCTCGAGCAGTCCCGCCGCCACGCGTACCTGTCCGCCCAGCTCGGCATCAAGCACATCGTCGCCTGCGTGAACAAGATGGACCTCGTCGACTGGGACGAGGAGCGCTTCCGGGCGATCGAGCGCGAGTTCGGGGAGGTGCTGCGCGAGCTCGGCGTCGAGGACGCGACCGCCATCCCGATCTCGGCGCTGCACGGCGACAACGTCGTCGACCCGTCGGACAAGGCGCCGTGGTACGACGGCCCGCCGCTGCTGCGCCACCTCGAGCAGGTGGAGGTCGCGCGCGACCGCAACCTCGAGGACGTCCGCTTCCCGGTCCAGTGGGTCATCCGCGCGACCGACTACCGCGGCTACGCCGGCCAGATGGCGAGCGGCATGCTCCGGGCGGGCGACGAGGTCGTGGTGCTGCCGGGCGGCGACCGCACGACGGTCGAGCGGGTCGAGACGCTCGACGGGCCGGTCGAGGTCGCGTACCCGCCGATGTCGGTGGTCGTGCACCTCGCGAATGACATCGACGCCGGCCGCGGCAGCATGATCTGCGGCGCGGGCGGCCCGCCGCCGGTCGCCCGCCGGCTCGACGCGCGGCTGTGCTGGATGACCGACGCGCCGCTGCGCCCCGGCGCGCGCTACCAGCTCAAGCAGACGACCCGGCGCGTGCGTGCCACCGTCGAGTCGATCGACTCCAAGGTCGATCTGTCGCGCCTGCGCGACGGCGAGCCGGCGGCCGAGCTGCAGCTCAACGACATCGGCCGCGTGCACCTGGACCTCACCACGCCGATCATGGCCGAGCCGTACACGCGCAACCGCGTGACGGGCGCGTTCATCCTGATCGACGAGAAGTCGCGCGACACCGTCGCCGCCGGAACCGTGCTCGAGGCCTACGAGGATCCCGGTCCGCCGACCGGTCCGCACAGCCCGGGCGTGATCTGGCACGAGCCGGCGCTGCCGCGGCGGCAGCGCTGGAGCCGGCTCGGGCTGCGCGGCGCGACGGTGTGGCTCACCGGCCTGCCCGCGTCCGGCAAGTCGACGATCGCCGAAGAGCTCGAGCGCAAGCTCGTCGCGCTCGGCCGGCCCGCCTATCTGCTCGACGGCGAGAACGTCCGCCACGGGCTCAGCGGCGACCTCGGCTTCTCCCCCGCCGACCGGTCCGAGCATGCCCGCCGCGTCGCGAGCGTCGCGCGCATGTTCGCCGACGCCGGCCTGGTCACGATCGTCGCGCTCGTCTCCCCCGCCGCCGCCGACCGGCAGTGGGCGCGCCAGCTCCACAAGGAGGCGGGCCTGGAGTTCGTCGAGG
>DASSUW010000270.1:0-12459 GCA_035706585.1 Solirubrobacteraceae bacterium
AACACGAAGTCGACGCTCTGGTGCTGGTCGGGCACGAGGACGAGGATCCCGACGATCACCGCGACGCCGAGCACGTGCCAGCCGACCGAGATGTTGTTGAACAGCGCCACGAGCGGCGACGAGAAGATGTTGATCAGCGCGTGCGCGATCAGGATCAGGATGAACAGCACCATCGTCTCGCCGAGGATCCCGGTCGTCCCGTCGGAGAAGTCGAGGATGAAGTTGACGCCGTACAGGTTCAGCGTCGCGTTCAGGAACGTGGCCGCCGCATAGTCGACCGACGCGACGACGCCGACGAGGCCGATGAGGTTGAACCAGCCGGTGAACCATCCCCAGCGCGGGCCGCCCAGCGTGGACGCCCAGTAGTAGATGCCGCCCGCGGTCGGGAACTTCGACGCGAGCTCGGACATCGAGAACGCCACGAGCAGGATCAGGCCGCAGATGATCGGCCAGCCCCAGGAGATCGCGATCGGGCCGCCGTTGTTCCAGGCCTGACCGTAGGTCGTGAAGCAGCCGGCGAGGACCGAGATGATCGTGAACGAGATCGCGAAGTTGGAGAACGAGCTCCAGCCGCGCCTCAGGTCCTGTTTGTAGCCGAGCTCCGCGAGCCGCCGCTCGTCGTCGTCGTGGATCTCCGGTGACCGGACCGTGGTGCTCATCCCAACGCCCTCTCCCCTCGAAGAAAAGGTCTGGTTTCCCAACCTCTAGGCCGCGCGAGGGTATTTGCGCCGGCGGACGGAAGTCAAGTGGCGGCCGTCACAGGCGCTCGAACCCGCGGAAGCGCTCCCAATCCGTGACCGCGCGGTTGTAGGCGGCGAGCTCGACGTCGGCGTAGTTGAGGTAGTGGTCCACGACCTCCTGGCCGAACGCCTCGCGCGCGACCTCGCTGCCGGCGAACAGGTCGCGCGCCTCCTGCAGGGTCTGCGGGACCCGCGGCTTGTCGGAGACGTAGGCATTGCCTTCGAACGCCGGCTCGAGCGCGAGCTGGTGGTCGAGCCCGTGCAGGCCGGAGGCGATGATCGCGCTCAGCGCCAGGTAGGGGTTCACGTCGGCGCCGGGGAAGCGCAGCTCGAGCCGCTTCGAGTGCCCGTGGCCGACGACGCGCAGCGCGCACGTGCGGTTGTCGTGGCCCCAGGCGATCGCGGTCGGCGCGAACGAGCCTTCGACGTAGCGCTTGTACGAGTTCACGTTCGGCGCGTAGAACAGCGTCAGCTCGCGCATGCACGCGAGCTGGCCGGCCAGGAACGCGTCGTCGAACACCGGGTTGCCGTCGTCGTCGCGGACCGACAGGTGGATGTGGCACGAGTTGCCCTCGCGCTCGTCGAACTTCGCCATGTAGGTGATCGCGCACCCCTCCTGGTGGGCGATCTCCTTGGCCCCGGTCTTGTAGATCGAGTGGTGGTCGGCGGTCTCCAGCACCGGCCCGTAGAGGAAGTTGATCTCGTGCTGGCCGAAGTTGCACTCGCCCTTGGCGTTCTCGACGTTCATGCCGGCGCCGGCCATCGCGTTGCGAATCCGACGGACGAGCGGCTCGACGCGCGCGGTGCCGATCATCGAGTAGTCGACGTTGTAGTAGTTGGCCGGCTCGAGGTCGCGGTAGGCCTTCTTCCACGCCTCCTCGTAGGTGTTGCGGAACACCATGAACTCGAGCTCGGTGCCGGCGTAGGCGCTCATCCCGCGCTCGGCGAGGCGCTCGATCTGGCGGCGCAGGATCTGGCGCGGCGATGCGACGACCGGCCGGCCGTCCTCCCACTCGAGGTCGGCGAGCACGAGCGCGGTGCCGTCGTGCCACCCGACCACGCGCAGCGTGTCCATGTCCGGTCGCATCACGAAGTCGCCGTAGCCGGTGTCCCACGACGACATGGCGTAGCCGCTGACCGTGTTCATGTCCACGTCGACGGCCAGCAGGGAGTTGCATCCCTCGGCGCCGTGGTCGAGCACCGAGTCCAGGAAGAACCCGGCGGTGAGGCGCTTGCCCTGCAGGCGGCCCTGCATGTCGGTGAAGGCGAGCAGGACGGTGTCGATCTCGCCGTCCTTGACCTTCTTCTTGAGGTCGTCGAGCTGCATGGGTGCGGAACGTATCCGGCTCACCGCTGAACCGCCAAGTGGCGCGCCGCCTCGACCAGGGCGGCGATCACCGGCGAGCGCGGGTCGGCCTCCGGATGCCACTGCACGCCGAGCGCGAACCGCAGCTCGGGATCCTCCAGCGCCTCCGGCAGGTCGTCGTCGTCCGACCAGCCGCTGACCGTGAGGCCGTCGCCGACCCGCTCGATGCCCTGGTGGTGGTGCGACAGCGTGCCGTGGTGCTCCTCGCCCGCCGCGCGCGCGGCGAGCGAGCCCGGCGCCAGGCGCACGGGATGGTCGTTGCCGTCGAACGTCCCGATCGAGCGCCGGTGGCCGAGGTGGGCGGGGAGGTCCTGGACGAGCGTGCCGCCCCGGGCGACGTTCATCAGCTGCATGCCGCGGCAGACGCCGAGCAGCGGGATGTCGCGCTCCATGGCGCGCCGGGCGAGCGCGATCTCGAACTCGTCGCGGAGCGCGTGCGGCTCGTCGGTCGCCGCCTCGCGCGCGGCGCCGTACGTGGCCGGGTCGATGTCGCGCCCGCCGGCGAGGATGAGCCCGTCGACGACGTCGAGCAGCTGGTCGGCGTCGGCGTCCGGGTCCGGCGGGAGCAGGATCGCCGTGCCGCCGGCCCGCTGAACGGCTTCCATGTAGCTCTGCGAGAGCACCGCCGCGTCGTCGTCCCAGACGCCGAAGCGCGCTCGCTCCAGCGCTGCGCACAGGCCGATCAAAGGTCGCTCGGGCAAACCTTTGGCAGCGTACTCAATGCGGCAGCGAGGGGTCACCCGGGCGGCGCGATGACCCGCCCCTGGCGCGAACACGTCGCTATGCGACGTAAACGCGCCAGGCGTCCGCCCGATACCGCCGCGCCGGTGCCGGCGAGGGCGGTCCCGGGCCGCGCTACGGCATCAGGCCGGCGAGGACCTGCTCGGTGCCTTTGAGGTGCTCGCGCACGAGCTGCGCGGCGCGCCAGCCGTCGCCGTGCTCGAGCGCGGTCACCAGCGCCGCGTGCTGGTCGTTGGAGCGGGCGAGCACCGGCGCCGGGTGCGCGATGTGCGCGATCAGCTCGCTCATCTTGCCCTGCACCTCGGTCATCGCCGCCACGAGCCGCGCCGAGCGCGCGGCCTCGGCCACCCCGAGGTGGAAGAACACGTCGGCCCGGCGGTAGACCGAGAAGTCGGTGGTCCGCATCGTCTCGACGTGCGCGCGCAGCGGCGTGAGGTCCTCCGGCACGGCGCGCTCGGCGGCCAGCACGGCGGTGCCGACCTCGACGGCGATCCGGTAGTCGAGCAGCTCGCGCCAGTGGCCGCCGGCGAGCTCGACGCGGCTGCTCTCGGCGAGCGGCGGCGCGTCGGACACGAACGTGCCGCCGCCGCGCCCGCGCATCGCCACCAGATGGCCGCTCTCGGTCAGCGACGTCAGGGCCTGCCGCAGCGTCGAGCGCGCGATTCCGAGCTGGTCGGCGAGCTCGCGCTCGGGCGGCAGCCGGTCGCCCGGGCCGAGCAGCCCGAGGCGGATCGCGGTGCCGAGGCGCTCGACCGTCTCCTCAAGGGTCGTGGCCGTCTGGACGGGCTCGAAGACCGCCGCCACAGCAGGGGAACGGGCCTGCATCCTTGTAACATGCTGTCACATGTCCACCGCGGACACCAAGGCCCTCATCGAGGACGGAATCGCGAACTTCCAGAAGGAGGTTCCGGCGCTGCAGAAGCTCAAGCTGGTGATGGAGCTCGAGCTGCGCGGCCGCGGTGACATCCAGCTCTTCCGGGTCGAGGTTCCCGGCCCCAAGATCACCAAGGACATCGCGTCCGACGCGAAGGTCCGGCTCTCGGTGCCGCGCTCGCACTTCAACGAGCTGGCGCGCGAGGGCACGATCCGGCACTGGCGCGAGGCATTCGAGTCCGGGACCGTGCGGGCCACCGGGCCCGCGGAGATCCTGCGACTGATCGCCAGCGTCGTGGAGAAGCAGGAAGAGCGCACCCGCAGCCGGAAGCTGCGGGCACGCTGAGCCTGCCGACTACCGCATCCGCAGCGGATCGACGTACACGTCGTCGATCTGCCAGTCACCCAGCAGCGGGGTGAACTGGAACGCGACCGGGGTGCGATCCCCCGGAAGCAGCGGAAGCAGGTTCGCGACGATCAGCATCGGGCTCGTGGCCTTCCACTGACCGTTGCCGAGGACGACGCCGACCGGCACCGGGACCACGAGACCCAGCGAGGTCTTGACGTAGACCGAGACCGCGAGCGTCGAGAGCAGGCCGCGGTTCTTCTTGGCGAAGAAGCGCAGCGTCGGCTCCGCGAGCCCTACGCACGTCGGCGCGGTGATCACGCTGCTGCCCGCGGGCAGCACGAGCGACTTGCCGTGTTCCGAGCCGCCGACCTTCCACGGCTCGTTGCCTGACACGACCTTCGCCTTGCCGATCAGCGTCCAGTCCGTCAGCGCGCCCTCGAAGGACGCGCCGGGGACGATCTTGTACTGCGCGTCATCGCCGAAGCCGGCGAACGGCTGGGACAGCGATTCGTCGCCGCAGTCCTTGGCCGACGCGGTGAGGATGCCCGCGCTCGCGGGCGCGGCGAAGGCGCCTGTCATCGCCACCGCCGTGATGGCCGCGAGCAGTACGCGGCGCATGATTCCGTTCATCGAGAAGGTGCCCTCCATTGGCTTGCCTACTCCTAAAGTCGGATCGTCGCGGAGCCGACACGATCAAACAGGTGTCGAGTTTCGGCGACGCCTCTGACATGTCAGGCACGACGACGCACATGGACGCCGCCACGGAGCGGCGCATCGAGGCCGCGCTCGAACGCCGCCGGCGCACGCTGACCCGCCGCGAATGGCTGGCCAATCTCGTGTGCTCGGGCGGCTTTCTCGCGCTGGCGATCGCGCTCGCCGTGCTCGCCGAGCCCGCGCGCGAGCTGTCGCTGCCGCTCGCCGTCGCGTTCGCGGTCGCGTACGCGGTGACCGCCCGGATCGAGTTCACGGCCGGCACCGGCTACGCGATCCCCACGCAGCTCGTGTTCGTGCCGATGCTGCTGCTCCTGCCGACGCCGTACGTGCCGCTGATCGTCGCCGCCGCCAACGTCGTGGCCTCCGCGACGCATCTCGTGCGCGGCGAGATCGCGCCGAGCCGCCTGCTGCTCTCGCCCGCCGACGCGACGTTCGCGCTCGGCCCGGCGTTCGTGCTGGTCGTCGCCGGGGCTCAGCTTCCCGCATGGGAGCACCTGCCGCTGTATGTCGTCGCGCTCGCCGCGCAGCTGGTGGTCGAGTACCTCGCGTACGTGCTGCGCGCGCAGCTCTTCCACGCGATGCCGCCGTCCGAGGTCCTCGCGGAGCTGCGGCTCGCCCACCGCGTCGACATCCTGCTGTTCCCGGTCGGCCTGCTCGCGGCGCTCGCCGCCGCCGACGAGCCCGAGGGCGCGCTGCTGGTGCTGGCGCTGATCCCGCTGCTGCGCTTCTTCGAGCGCGAGCGCGAGGGCCGGATCCAGCACAGCCTCGAGCTCGGCCGCGCCTATCGCGGCACCGCGCTGCTGCTGCGCGACCTGCTCGAGGAGGACGACGAGTACACCGGCCACCACACCGAGGACGTCGTCGAGCTGTCGGTCCAGGTCGCCGAGGA
This sequence comes from Solirubrobacteraceae bacterium, assembly GCA_035706585.1. GTDB lineage: Bacteria > Actinomycetota > Thermoleophilia > Solirubrobacterales > Solirubrobacteraceae > DASSUW01. Next base: position 5,673 of record DASSUW010000270.1, read on the forward strand.
GATGCGGCTCGACGAGGACGCCGTGCGCGCGACCGAGATGGGCGCGCTGCTGCACGACATCGGCAAGATCGCGGTGCCCGACGAGATCATCAACAAGCCCGGCCCGCTCGACGACGACGAGTGGGCGATCATGAAGACCCATACGGTCGAGGGCGAGCGGATGCTCCAGCAGGTCGGCGGGCTGCTGTCCAACGTCGGCATCGTCGTGCGCTCCTCGCATGAGCGCTGGGACGGCGGCGGCTACCCCGACGGACTCGTCGGCGAGGCGATCCCGGTGCCCGCGCGGATCGTGTCGGCCTGCGACGCGTTCAACGCGATGACGACCGACCGGTCCTACCGCAAGGCGCTGCCGCTCGAGGTCGCGATCCAGGAGCTGCGCGACAACGCCGGCACGCAGTTCGCGCCCGACGTCGTCGCGGCGCTGATCGCGGTCGTCACGCGCGACGCGCCGGACTGGCAGCTGGCGCTGGCCGCGCGCCCGTCAGGTGTCGAAACCCAGCCCCAGCCGGTCAAGCAGCCGTAGCCACGGGCCGCGCCGGCCGCCGCGGGCGTCGGCGCGCGCGAGCGCCCGCCGCGTCGCCTCGATCACTGCCCAGCGCGCCGGCTCGGGCGGGAACGGCAGCGGGCGGCTGCGCACGAGCTTGAGCCGTGTGCGCTCGGTCTCGGCGCCGTCGAGCAGGTCGAGCGCGGTGCGGGCGCCGAAGCGCGTCGCGGCCACGCCGAGGCCGGTGTAGCCGACCGCGTAGACGGCGCGGCCGCCGAGCGCGCGGCCGAACGTCACGCAGAAGCGGCTGCAGGTGTCGATCGGGCCGCCCCAGGCGTGCGTGATGCCGATGCCGCGGAGCGGCGGGAACGTCGCCGTCAGGTGGTCGTAGAGCAGTTCGAAGCTGGCGGCTCGCCGCTCGAGCGCGGGGCTGACGCGGTTGCCGAAGTGGTAGATCGCGTCGTAGCCGCCGAACAGCACCCGGCCGTCGGGCGTGAGCCGGTAGTAGTGGAACTGGTTGCCGCGGTCGGCGATCCCCTGGCCGCGGCGCCAGCCCAGCGCGCCGCGCTGCTCGGCGGTCAGCGGCTCGGTCACCAGCACGTAGTCGTAGACCGGCGCCACGAGGCGGCGGATCGCGCGGGTGAGCGGCTTGTAGGCGCCTGTGGCGAGCAGGACGCGATCGGCCGTGACGATGCCGCCGGGGGTCGTCAGCGCCGCGCTCGTCGCCTTGACGACCGGCGTGCGCTCGTAGACGCGGACGCCGAGCGCGATCGCCGCCCGCCGCAGCCCGAGGGCGAGAGCGCCCGGGTCCACGAGGGCGGCGCCGGTGTGCTGCAGGACGGCGCCGAGGTAGGTGGGGGAGGCGACCTGCGCCCGCACCGCGTCGCGATCGAGCATGTCGGCGTCCCAGCCGTAGCGGCGCAGCAGCGCGACCTCGTCGGCGAGGTCGGCCAGCTCGTGCGGCTGCGTGGCGACCGACAGCAGGCCGGGCTCCTGCCATGCGGCGTCGATCTCGAGCGCCGCGAGGTCCGCTTTGAGGCCGCGCAGGTTGGCGCGGCCCGCCGCCTCGAGCGCGTCGAGCTCGCGCGGGAAGCGGCTCGCGCCGTTGACGAGCCCGTGCGTGAGCGAGGCGTCGACGAAGCCGCCGTTGCGCCCGCTCGCGCCCCAGCCGGCCGTCTCGGCCTCGAGCAGCACGATCTCGCGGTCCGGCCGGTCGCGCTTGGCGAGCACGGCGGCCCACAGACCGGTGAAGCCGCCGCCCACGATCGCGAGATCGGCCTCGACGTCGCCCTCCAGCGGCGGGGCTGCCGCCGGCCGCGTGCGATCCAGCCAGAACGGCGTGGGAGAGGCGTCGTGCATCGGACCGCCAGCGTACGCTGTGCCCGGTCCGTGACGGAATTCGAGATCGTCACGCTGGTCTTCGGGGGGCTGCTGATCGTCGGCGCGCTCGCCTCGGGGCTGGCGCACCGCAGCTTCCTGTCGCTGACCGCGCTCTTCGTGGTCGCGGGCTTCGTGCTGGGCGACGGCGGCTTGGAGGTGCTCACGTTCGACGCCGAGTCCGCGTTCGTCGAGGACCTCGCGACGGTGGCGCTGATCGTGATCCTGTTCCGCGACGGACTCGAGGTCGAGTCCGAGATGCTGCAGAAGGCGTGGCGGCTGCCGGCGCGCAAGCTCGCGTTCGGCATGCCGATCACGGCCGCGCTCGTGGCGCTTGCCGCACATACGCTCACCGATCTCACGTGGACGGAGTCGTTCCTGCTCGGCGCGCTCCTCTCGCCGACCGATCCGGTGCTGTCGTCCAGCGTCGTGACCAACCCGCGCGTGCCGCGGCTCGTGCGCCACTCCCTCAACCTCGAGTCGGGGTTGAACGATGGTCTGGCGCTGCCGGCGGTACTCGCGTTCGCGGCCGCGCTGGCCACCACCCACGACAACTTCGTCTGGTACGAGTTCGTGCTCCAGGACGTCGGGCTCGGGTTCGCGTTCGGCATCGTGCTCGGGGTCCTCGCGGGCTGGGCGATGCCGCGCGGGCGCGGGATCGCCGCCGCCATCCCGGACCACCACAAGGCGCTCTACGTGTTCGGTGTGGCGTTCGCGACCTACGGCATCACGGTCGCCGAGCCGAGCGGCAACGGCTTCATCGCCGTCTTCGTGTGCGCGATCACGCTCGGCATCCGGCGGTCCGATCTCGCCCACACGTTCGCCGAGCGCGCGTCGGACATCGTCGAGATCGTCAAGCTCGGGATCTTCGTCGTCTTCGGGTCGCTGCTGACGCTCGACGGTCTGTTCGGGGACGGCTGGGCGGCCGTCGGGGTGGTCGCCTTCACGCTGCTGCTCGCGCGGCCGATCGCGATCTGGATCTCGCTGGTGGGCGAGAAGATCGACGTCGCGACGAAGGGGTTCATGGCCTGGTTCGGCCCCAAGGGCGTGGCCACTATGACGTTCTCGATCCTGATCCTCGCGCAGGGACTCGCCGAGGGCGAGCGGATCTTCAACCTCGCGGCGCTGGCCGTGTTCTGCTCGATCATCCTCCACGGGCTGACGGACACGCCCGGGTCCGAGTGGCTGGCCCGCCGCGAAGAACGGGCGGCTACTCGCCGCGGTGAGCCTGCGACGCAGGCTTCCGCCGGACCTTGACCGCGAACCGCGACGGCTGCTCGCGCACCGTCGGGTTGTCGATGTCGCCGAGGCGGTCGATCAGCTTGATCCACTGCTCGGGCTTGAGCACCGCGTTGATCTGACGGGCGGCGCGGCGGTTCTCGCCGTACAGCGGGCGCCAGCCGACGTGGATGTGGTCGTCGTGATCGCTCATCGAGAGCGTGTTGTCGGTGCCCTCGAACGTCATCAGCGAGATGATCTGGTGCGGCTTCATCGTGCCCTGGAGCTTGAGCAGCGCCTGGATCGTCACGTCGGTGATCGAGCCGGGGCCCTGCGTCGCGGGGCGGATGACGATGCCGTTGATCGCGCCGATGTCCATCGCCGTGCCGGTCGAGTGCTCGGACACGTTGCCCGAGCTCGTCAGGTAGCCGTGGCCGCACTTGAGCGACGTCACGGTCGGCTTCAGGCCGTTGGACGCGAGGTAGAGCAGCGTCGCGAGCGGACGGCGGTCGATCTGGCCGGAGCGGACGTCGGCGAGGCCGCAGCCGTAGATCTGGATGCGGTCGTCGTTGACCACGCGCTGGATGAGCTGCTCCTTGCTGAGCAGCAGCAGCTGGCCGATCGACGGGTTCTCCGCGTCCTCGCCGAAGAACGGGTTCTTGCCCTTGGCGCGGTAGACGGCGGTCGACTCGAGCAGCTTCCATCCGTCGAGGATCGGCTTGGGGTCGATCCGCGGGGCGCCCTGGCCGGCCGGCCGGATCTCGAAGCGCAGGTGCGGCGCCGCGGACTCGGTGCCGTCGCCGAGGTGGCCGATGATCGTGCCGCCGAGGACGCGGGCGCCCTTCTTGAGCGCCTTGGGCTCGAAGTCGCGGGGCTTGAAGCCGAGCGGGGCGTCCTGGGTCAGCTCCTCGGTCGTCGGGACGAGCTGGAGGTCGCCGCCGGCGGCGCGGGCGGCCGGGCGGTCGGGGTGCGCGAACAGGCGCTCCTTGGTCGGGAGCGGCGTCGCGCTCTCGTCGGTGCTCGGCGGGAGCTCGGCCGTGGCCTCCGGGGCGTCCTTGCTCGCCGCCGGCGCGTCCTTCGTCCCGGCCGACTCGTGCTCGGTGCGGCCCTTGCCGTCGCGCCGCGAGCGGTCCTTCGGCGCGGGATAGGTCTTCTCGACCTCGCCGAGGTCGCCGTACGTGTACGTGTTGCCGTACACGTCCTGGACCATCACGAACCTGCCGAGGCGCTTGCTCTTGCCGATCTTGACGATCTTGCCGTCGTTGACGGTGATGACCGGGGCGCCCTTGCGCGAGAAGATGTCGATGCCGCGGCGGGCCTCGTCGGACTCCACGACCATCGCCGCGTTGCCGGACTTGACCTTGTTGCCCTTCTTGGTGAGCTGGCCCGCGTAGGTGGCCTTGGCGTGGATCGGGAAGCGGCCCTGGGTCAGGCCGGTGAGGGACCCCACGAGGTCGCTCGGCAGGCCGCCGATGACCTGGGCGCGCATCAGCACGGAGTCCACGTACCAGTCGGCGTGGTTGTAGGCGAAGACGGCGCGGCGGATGTCGCTGTCGGCGCCGGCGGCCTTGAGGTAGCGCGCGGCGGCGAAGATCGCGTCCACGGGGTTGAACGGGTCCTTGATGCCGTCGCCGTTGGCGTCGACGCCGTACATCTCCCAGGTGGCGGGCACGAACTGCATCCAGCCCACGGCGCCGGCAGAGGAGATGTTCAGGTTGCGCCCGTAGTCGGTCTCGATCTCGTTGATCGCCGCGAGGATCTCCCAGCGGACGCCGTACTGCATGCCGGCCGCCTGGTAGATCGGGAGCAGGAACGGCGGGATCCGGAACTTGTCGATGAAGAAGTTCGGGACGCCGACGCGAGCCGGACCGATCGTCGAGACCGAGTAGCCGGGGTTGGTCGGCGCAGGGGAGCCGTCCGCGTTTGTGAGGATCGGCGCATGGACGACCGGCTCGTGCGCTTCCTCACGAGCCGCCTCACACTCTCGAGCTGAAGTCGAGAGTGAGCCTGAGGCGACGAGGTCGCCGCACTTGACGACCTGACCCTCCCCGGAGTTGGCGTTCTTCTTCCGGCGCTTGCGCGGCTTGTTCTCCGGCGTGGCGGTCGCGGTGGGGGTCGCCGTGGCCGTCGCGGTCGCCGTGGGCGTCGCGGTCGCGGTGCGCGTAGGCGCGGCCGTGGCGGTCGCGGTCGCAGTGGCGGTGGCGGTGGCGGTCTGGGTGGGCGACGCCGTCGGCGTGGCCGGCGCGGTGGCCGTGGCCGTGGGCGTGGCCTGCAACTGCTCCACCGTGGCGGTGGGCGCCGGCGACGTGATCGGCTCCGGCGTGGCCTGCTCGGCCGTGGGCTCCGGTGACGGGGCCTGGGCCGGCGCGGCGGGGCCGAGCAGTGCGGCGACCATCGCGGCCACGGCCAGGCCGATGGCGAGGACGCGGCGCGTCACGAGCTCGGCGCGTACACGCGCGGGTTAAGGAGGTTGATGGCCGTCACAAGCAGGAAGGCAGGGGTTGCCCGACCCTCAATTGGTCGGCATCGCGAGGGCCGCTCTTGAGCCTCGGGCGTGGGGTCGCGGCCCCACTTGCCGCGGCCGCGTGCGATATCAATCTCTACTTGAGCCTTAGATATGCGATGATCTCGCCATGACGAGGTTCGAGATCCGGCCCGCGACGCGCGCCGACGTGCCGGTCATGGCGGAGACCGTGCGGCAGGGATTCGAGGGCTATCGAGCGTTCCTGCCGCCGGGGTGGGAGCCTCCGGCCTCGGAGTTCGAGGCGGCGCGGATCAGCGAGCGGCTTGCGCTCGAGGACACCTGGTGCCGTGTCGCCGTCGACGCGGGGCCGGCGGGCCACGTCGCGTTCCTGGCCGCGCGCGAGCAGACCGGCGAGCGCGCGGTCATCCCGGGCCTCGCGCACCTGTGGATGCTGTTCGTCCGCGAGCCGTGGTGGGGCAGCGGCCTCGCGCCACATCTGCTCGACCTGGCGGTCACCGCGGCCGCCCACCAGGGCTATGCCGCGATGCGGCTGTTCACCCCCGCGGGCCAGGCCCGTGCGCGGGCGTTCTACGAGCGCGAGGGGTTCGTGCTCGACGGCGCTCCGCGCTGGGAGCCGATGCTCGCGTTCGACCTCGTCGAGTACCGCCGCGATCTGCCTGCCAGCATCCGTGGCCGTGCCGCGCCTGCGTGAGCGAGACCTCCGCCCGTTCGGCGACCGCGCCGGGCCGCTGATCGAGGAGGCGGCCGAGCGGTCGCGCGTCTCGATGCGGACGCGGGTCGAGCGGCTGCGCGTCTCGTGGCGGTTGATCCTGCAGGCCGGCGTCGCGGCCGGGGTCGCGTGGGTGATCGCGACGGACGTCTTCGGGCATCAGCGCCCGTTCTTCGCGCCGGTCGCGGCGATCATCACGCTCGGCCTGACGATCTCGCAGCGCGGGCGGCGGGCCGTCGAGCTCGCGATCGGCGTGGCGGTCGGCGTCGCGGTCGGCGACCTGCTCGTCCTCGTCATCGGGGTCGGGCCGGCCCAGCTGTCGCTCGTCGTGATGCTCGCGTTCTCGATCGCGATCTTCATCGGATCCGGCCAGATGCTGGCGAACCAGGCGGCGGTCTCCGCGGCGCTGGTGGCGACCCTGCAGCCGCCGACCGACGGCGTGACGTTCGCCCGCTTCCTCGACGCGCTGGCGGGCGGGGTGGTCGCGCTCGTCGTGAACGCGCTGGTCCTTCCC
>DASSUW010000271.1:0-8171 GCA_035706585.1 Solirubrobacteraceae bacterium
GAAGGCGCGCAATGTAAGGCGGCACGATATCCGCGCCCGGCGGTGTCGGGCGCAGGGCGCACGCCTACCGGCGCGTCAGGTAGACCTGCGTCGTGGCGATGTCGGCGTGGCCGAGCATCTCCTGCAGCGAGAGCAGGTCGCAGCCGCCGGCGAGCAGGTGCGTCGCGAACGTGTGGCGGAGCGTGTGCGGGCTCATCTTGCCCTCGAGCCCCGCGGCGCGCGCGTGGCGCTGGACGATCTTGTACAGCCCCTGGCGCGTGAGCCGGCCGCCGCGGTGGTTGAGGAACAGCGTCGACTCCAGCCGGTCGCCGACCAGCCGCGGCCTCCCGCGCGTGAGGTAGGCGACGAGCGCCCGCGAGGCGGCGGAGCCGATCGGCACGAGCCGCTCCTTGGCGCCCGTGCGCAGCACGCCGGTGTCGAGGTCGACGTCGCCGACCTCGAGCGCGATCGCCTCGGACGCCCGCAGCCCGCACGCGTACATGAGCTCGAGCAGCGCCCGGTCGCGCAGCGCGGGCGGCTCGGTGCCGCGCGGCGCGTCCAGCAGCCGGGCCACCTCGTCGCGCGTCAGGACCTGCGGCGCCCGCCGGTTCTGCTTGGGCGCGCGCAGCTGCGCGGTCGGGTCCTCGCCCACGAGCTCCTGCCGGCGCAGGTGGCGATAGAACGAGCGCAGGCAGGCGACCTTGCGCTGCAGCGTCGCCGGCGACACCGGCGGGCGCTGCTCGCTCCCGGCCGCCAGGTCGGCGACGAACGCGGCGAGGTCGGCGTGCGTGGCGGTCAGTCCGTCGGCCCCGGTGCGTCTGAGATGCGCGCCGAGCTGCAGGAGATCGGACCGGTACGCCTCGAGCGTGTTGCGTGACAGCCCGCGCTCGAACTCCAGGTACGCGAGGAAGTCGAGCACGAGGTGCTCGAACGGCTGGGTCGGGGCGGCGATCGCCATGGGAGGAACTGCTTTCGCCGCCGCGAAGGACCCGCCTGCCCCATGCAACGCGCCTGTCAGGTCGATGCGTTCATCACCGAGCGGTGGCTCGCCGAGCCGGCGGTCGACCGCGGTGACCTGCCCGCGCACGAGGTCTCGGCGCCGCAGGGGGCGCTGCTCGAGCTGCTCGCCCGCGCCGTCGGCGCCCGCGCGATCCTCGAGCTCGGCACGCTCGCCGGCTACAGCACGCTGTGGCTCGCCCGCGCGCTCGGGCCCGACGGCCGGCTCGTGACGATCGAGTCCGACCCGCGCGCGGCGGAGATCGCGCGGGGCAACCTGCCGGCCGGCGTGGAGCTGATCGTCGCGCCCGCGCTGGAGGCGCTGCCCGGGTTGAGCGGCCCGTTCGACCTGATCTTCATCGACGCCGACAAGCGCAGCAACGCGTACTACCTGCACGAGGTGCTCAACCTCGCGCGCCCCGGCACGCTGATCGTCGCCGACAACGTGATCCGCGGCGGCGCGGTCCTCGATCCCGACAGCGACGATCCGAGCGTCCGCGGCGTGCGCGCGTTCTTCGACGCGGTCGCCGCCGAGCCGCGGCTGGTCGCGACGGCGATCCAGACGGTCGGTTGCAAGGGTTATGACGGGTTTGCGCTGGCCCTGGTGACCTCGGATAGGGTCGGCCCATGAGACGCACACTCGCAGTGGGCACGGTGCTGGCGGCGCTCGCGCTCGGCCCGGGGGCGGCGACGGCCGCCGCGCCGCAGAAGATCACGTTCAAGGGCGTCGGTCAGGTCAAGCTCGGCAAGACGTTCAAGTCGCTGCGGAATGCCGGCCTCGTCGGCAAGCTGCACAAGGGCCGGTGCGACGCGGCCGGCTCGAACGCTCTGCCGTTCGCGAGGCTGCGTTCGCCGCTGCAGGGCACGGTGGAGTTCACGAAGGGCCGGCCCCACCGGGTCAACGACATCACGGTCCGCGGCGGTGCGAAGGCGCGTGGCGTCGGCATCGGCGACAAGCTCAGGGACATCAAAGCCAAGTTCCCGAAGCGCACGATCGATCGCACCCAGGAGGACGTGTTCCGTGCGTTCTTCGTGTTCGTCCCGCGCGCGGACCCGCCCGGCGCGATCAAGATGATGTTCATCATCGACTCCGACTCCCGGCGGATCTCTTCGATCGGCGTGCCGTTCGTGCCGGTCTGCGAGTAGTCAGCGGGCGTCCGACGCGAGCTTGATCCCGAAGCCGATCATCGCCGCGCCGCTGAACGCCTCCAACCGGCGCGCGCCGCGCGTGAACGCGGTGCGCGCACGGCTGATGAACGTGACGAGCAGCAGGTACCAGAGAACGCTGAGCGTGATCTGCGAAGCGGCGAGCAGCAGCGTCGTCGCCAGCAGCGGGCTGCCCTCGGGCACGAACTGCGGCAGCAACGCCACGTAGAACAGCCCGACCTTCGGGTTGGCGAGCGCCGTGACGACGCCGCGCCGGAACGGCCGTGACCCGCCGCCGGCGCGGCCCGCGTCGGTCGGCCGGCGCGAGCGCCGCAGCGCCTGGACGCCGAACCAGATCAGCACGCCGGCGCCGAAGACCTTCAGCACCGCGAACGCGGTCGCGGACGCCGCGACCAGGGCCGAGACGCCGAACATCGACGCGACCGCCCACAGCGCCAGTCCGGTCGCGTCGCCCGCGGTCGCCATCACGGCCGGCTGCCGGCCGCCGCGGGCCGCCGAGTGGATCACGAGCGCGGTCGCCGGGCCGGGCGAGATCGCGAGCATCGCCGCGACCGGGACGAAGGCGACGAGCGCGTGCAGCATCAGCCTCGGCCGCGCCTCCCACGGCCCAGGCGCCCGCGGCTCGCGGTCGCGCGCGTCATGCGCCGCCCCTTGCGCGCGTCATGCGCCGCCCCGTGCGCGGGTCATGCGCCGCCCCGTGCGCGGGTCATGCGCCGCCCCGTGCGCGGGTCATGCGCCGAGCCTCTCGCGCAGGCGCGCGAGCGCGATCAGCGTCTTGGAGTCCTGCGTCTCGCCGAGCACCGCGTCGAGCTCGGCGACCGGCCGGGTCTCGATGTCGATCCGCTCGTTGTGGTCGACCTCCGGCTCCTCGGCGGCGTCGGAGATCCCGGTGGCGAGGTACAGGTGGACCTGCTCGTCGGTGAAGCCGGGCGACGTGTAGAACGGCGGGCCGAGCTGCTCCCACGTCGCCGCCTGCTTGCCGATCTCCTCGGCGAGCTCGCGCTTGGCGGTGTCGAGCGGCGACTCGCCCTCCTCGTCGAGCTTGCCAGCCGGGATCTCGAGGAAGTCGGGGATCCCGATCGCCTCGCGCGGCTGGCGGACGAACCACAGCCGGTCACCGTCGAGCACGACGACGCCGACGGCGCCGGTGTGCCGGACGATGTCGCGCTCGACCTCCTCGCCGTCCTCGTGGCCGAACGTCTCCTTCAGGACGGTGAAGAATCCGCCCTCGTACGTGGTCTGTGACTTGATGCGTTCGAAGCGACTGCTCACGCGGCGCATTGTGCCAGCACGCTGCCGGCGGCCAGCGCGGCGGCGAGGAACTCCGGGTCCTCCTCGATCGAGCGGCCCGCGGCGCGTACCGGCAGGGCGGCGGCAGCGTAGCCGTCGAGATCCGCCGCGCCGGCTCGCCATTCGTGGCGCCCGCGGCCGGCGGCCGGGCGTGCGCCGCGATGGGCGACCAGGAACGGGACGAGCGCGAGCTCGAGCAGCATGCGGGCGTCGTGCGAGACGTCGCGGTGGCGCGGGCAGATCACCACCTGGCAGCCGAGAGCAGCGGCCGTGTGCGCCGACTCGAGCGCGACGATGCCGCCGTGGCCGAGAGCGGTTCCCGACTCGAGCGCCCCCGGGCCGGGACCGCAGACCGCCGCGTGCCAGTAGCGCTCGGCAAAGCCGTGCTGGAGCGCGCCGGCGGTCGTCAGCGCGTCGCCCTCGCCGCCGTACGCCGGGCCGGCCGTCAGGTGCGCGGAGAGCAGTCCGCGACGGCGCAGCAGCCGGACGGTCTCCCCCAGCGCACCCGGCAGCGCGCCGCCGGCGGTCTGCACGAACCCGAGCCGCGCGCCGGGCGCCGCCTGCGCGAACGCCCACGCCAGCGGTGCGAGCTGACCGTGGAGGAGCGTGACGGCCACCGGCGCCCCCGTCGGAAGCACGAGCGGACCGCCCGCCGGCGCGCCGGCCTCGACGGGCACGACCGCGTGCTGGAGGCTCGTGTAGCCGAGCTTCATCGCCTGCGCGCCCGGCGTGCCGGCGCCCTCGAGGCCGCGGGTGAGGTTCACGTGCACGACGTCGAACCCGCCGGGCCGCAGCTCGAGGTCGACCGCCGCGACGTTGACGACCACGTCGTCGCCTACGTGACACGGCCCGACCAGTGCGACGTCGGCCACGGCGGGGCGGCGGTCACCGCCCAGGCGAACGTCGAGCTCCTGCATCGGCCCACCGGGATCGCCGGCGGCCAGCACGACACCGCGGCGGAGGGCGAGCATCAGGCTCTGGCGGCCTCCTCGAGCAGCGTCAGCGCCACGTCGAGCATCCCGTTGAGCGCCGTCTCGGACACGCGCTCGCCCGGCTCGTGGTTGCGCTCGGTGCCGTTCGCCAGGCAGATGCAGGCAAAGCCGGACGCCTGGAGCGCGTTGGCGTCCGATCCGCCGCCGCTGGCGATCCGGCGCGGCTCGTAGCCGCACGCGCGCAGCGCCGCCTCGGCGGCGGCGAGCTCCGGCGCGCTGGGACGCACCCGGTAGCCCCCGAACGTCTTCTCGGAGACGACGTCGACATCGCATTCCGTGTGCGCGGCGCCGTCGTACAACGCGTCGATGATGCCGGACACCACGGTCTCGGCCCGGCTCGGGTCGAGCGAGCGCGCCTCGGCCGCGAGCCTGCAGCGCTCGGGGACGACGTTCGTGGTGCCGACGCCGCCGTGCACCGACCCGACGTTGGCGGTCGTCTCGGGGTCGATCCGCCCGAGCGGCATCTCCGCGATCGCCCGCGCCGCGGCGAGCACGGCGCTGCGGCCGTCCTCGGGGCGGATGCCGGCGTGCGCGGCCTTGCCGTGGAACTCCGCCTCGATCACGTACGCGGTCGGCGACGCGACCACGACCTCGCCGATCGGTGTCGCGTGGTCGAACACGTAGCCGAAGTCCGAGCGCAGGCGCTCCACGTCGAACGCCTTGGCGCCGGCGAGCGCATGCTCCTCGGACACCGTGAACAGCAACTCCAGCCCGACGGGCGAGCCCTCGATGCTCACGCGCCGGGCGACCTCGAGCATGACCGCGAGCGCCGCCTTGTTGTCGGCGCCGAGGATGCCGTCGTTCGCGTTCTCCCAGCCGCCGTCGACCAGCACCGGCTCGATCGGCGCGGCGGGTTCGACCGTGTCCATGTGCGCGCACATGAGCACCGAGCGCTCCGACCGGCCGGGGATGTGCGCGAGCAGGTTGCCGGATGCGTCGGCGTCGGCGGTGACGCGCATGCCGCGCAGCTCGGCGAGCACGCGGTCCGCGCACTCGCGCTCCTGCCCGGACGGGCTCGGGATCCGGCACAGCGCCGCGAACAGCTCAGCGAGCCGGGCCTTCTCGGCCTCGGACGCCGGCCTCATGCCCGACCGCCCCCGGCGGCGCGCCTCACGTGCTGTGGGCCGGCTGCTGCTCGGCGACCGCGGCGGGGCGCCGCTCGCGTGCGCGGCCGAGCGCCGCCTTCACGAACTCCCGGAACAGCGGCGCGGGCCGCTGGGGCCGCGACTTGAACTCCGGATGGAACTGGGAGGCCACGAAGAACGGGTGATCGTGGATCTCGATGATCTCGACGAGCCGCTCGTCGGGCGACGTGCCCGAGATCACGAGCCCGGCCGACTCGAGCCGCTTGCGCAGGAAGTTGTTGACCTCATAGCGGTGACGGTGCCGCTCGTAGATGACCGCCTCGTCGTACAGCTCGCGCGCCTTGGTGTCGGGATGCAGCTTGATCGGGTCGGCGCCCAGGCGCATCGTGCCGCCCATGTCCGCGACCTCCTTCTGCTCGGGCAGGAGGTCGATGACCGGGGCCGGCGTCTCGGGGTCGAACTCCGTCGAGTTCGCGCCGTCCATGCCGACGACGTGGCGCGCGAAGTCGGCCACCGCCATCTGCATCCCCAGGCAGATGCCCAGGAACGGGATCTTCTGCTCGCGGGCGATCCGCGAGGCGGTGATCTTGCCCTCGATGCCGCGGACGCCGAAGCCGCCGGGGATCAGGATGCCGTCGGCCTGCGCGACGCGCGCCCGGACCTCCCCGTCGTCGAGCGTCTCGGAGTCCACCCAGTCGATCTCGATCGGGCAGCCGTGGTGGAAGCCGGCGTGCCGCAGCGCCTCGGCGACCGAGAGGTACGCGTCCTCGAGCTTGACGTACTTGCCGACGAGAGCGATCCGCACGGGATCGTCGGCCGCCGCGTCGGTGGCGCGGCGCATGAGCCGCTCCCAGTCCGCCAGCTCGGGCGCCTGCGCGTCCTCCATCCCGAAGTGCTCGAGGATGAAGTCGTCGACGCCCTCGGCGTGGTAGTAGAGCGGCACCTTGTAGATGTTGTCCACGTCGCGCGCCGAGATGATCGCCTCCGGCGGCAGCGACGCGAACAGCGCGATCTTCTTGCGCACGTCGTGCGGCAGGCCGCCCTCGGACCGGCACATCACCATGTCGGGAGCGATACCGATGCGGCGCAGCTCGTTGACCGAGTGCTGGGTCGGCTTCGTCTTCAGCTCGCCCGCGTGACCGATGTAGGGCACCAGCGTGAGGTGGATGAACATGCAGCGCCGGCGCCCGACGTCGACCGGGAACTGGCGGATCGCCTCCAGGAACGGCAGCGACTCGATGTCGCCCACCGTGCCGCCGATCTCCGTGATCACGACGTCGACGTCCTGGCTCTCCGCGATCAGCTTGATGCGGTGCTTGATCTCGTCGGTGATGTGCGGCACGACCTGGACCGTGCCGCCCAGGTAGTCGCCCCGGCGCTCCTTGCGGATGACGCTGTTGTAGACCGCGCCGGCGGTGACGTTGGAGCCGCGCGACGTGTTGGCGTCGGTGAACCGCTCGTAGTGGCCGAGATCGAGATCGGTCTCCGCGCCGTCCTCGGTCACGAACACCTCGCCGTGCTGGAACGGCGACATCGTGCCGGGATCGACGTTGATGTACGGGTCGAACTTCTGCAGGGCGACCTTCAGGCCGCGGGACACCAGCAGCCGGCCGATCGAGGCGGCCGCGATGCCTTTGCCGAGCGAGGAGACGACCCCGCCGGTGACGAAGATGAAACGGGTACGGGGTCGTGACTCAGGCAAGCGAGATCCTCCTGCTCCGCCAGTCTAGAGGCCGTAGCGGCGGGACCCTGTCGATGGTTGCGGACATCGCGCTACGCGGCCTTGAGCAGCTCGCGGGCGTGGCGGCGGGCGGCGGCGTCGCCGTCCTCGGCGCCGAGCATGCGGACGAGCTCGCCCACCACGGCGGACCGCTCGAGGCGCGTGACGGTCGTGAGCGCGGTGTCGGCGGACGTGTCCTTGACGATCGTGAAGTGGCGGTCGGCGAGCGAGGCGATCTGGGGCAGGTGGGTGATGCAGATGATCTGGCGCCCGGCGGCGAGGTCGCGCAGCTGCTCGCCGACCGCGCGGGCGGTCTGGCCGCCGATGCCGGCGTCGACCTCGTCGAAGACCAGCGTCGCTGGGCCGGCCTCCGCGGCGACGCCCATCAGCGCCAGCATCACGCGCGACAGCTCGCCGCCGGAGGCGGTCTCGCGCAGCGGCCCGGCCGGCACGCCCGGGTTCGGCGCGATCAGGAACTCGACGTCGTCGCCGCCGGTGGGGCCGTAGCCGTCGCGCGGCGTGACGCGCGCCTCGAACGACGCACCGTCCATCGCCAGGCCGGCGAGCCGATCGACCACCGCGCCGGCGAGCGCGCCGGCGGCCTCGAGCCGCGCCGCCCGCAATCCCTCGGCCGCGTCGGCCAGCTCGGCCTGCGCCGCCGCGAGCGCGGCCTCCCCCGCTTCCAACGCCTCGTCGGCGCCGACGAGCGCGTCGCGCCGAGCGCGGCACGACTCGGCGTGGGCGAGCACGGCCGCGATGGTGCCCCCGTGCTTGCGCTTGAGCCGGTCGAGCAGCGCGAGGCGCTCCTCGACCTCGTCGAGACGGCCCGGTGGCGCCTCGACGCCCTCGGCGTAGCGGTGGAGGTCGTGCAGCAGGTCCTCGGCCTCCAGGGCCAGCGCGCGACCGCGGGCGGCCAGCGCGTCCAGCTCCGCGTCCACCCCG
>DASSUW010000272.1:0-9494 GCA_035706585.1 Solirubrobacteraceae bacterium
CGACGCGCGGCTGCGCGGTGAACTACGGAGCGGGACCGTGGTCTGAGCCGGATGGACCGGCGGCCCATGACGCATAGCTTGGTCACATGCCGTCTATCGCCCCCGCCACCGTGGACGTCGCCCTCCGCGACGGAGCCACGGTCACCGTCCGCCCGCTCGCTCCCGAGGACGAGCCGGGGCTCTGCGCGTTCCTCGACGGCCTGTCGGTCGAGTCACGCTGGCTGCGCTTCTTCAGCGCCGGCGCGGACCTCCATCGCGCGGCGGCCTACATGGCCGCGCTCGAGCCCGAGCAGGGCCGCGGGCTCGTCGCGGTCGCCGGCGAGCCGGAGCGGATCGTCGCGCACGCCGCGTACATCCGCGAGACCGCCGATCGCGCCGAGGTCGCGTTCGAGGTGGCCGACGAGTTCCAGGGGCGCGGGATCTCGACGCTGCTGCTCGCGCATCTGTCCGAGCTGGCGACCGCGGACGGCATCGCCACCTTCACCGCAGTGATGCTGCCGGAGAACCGGCGCATGATCCAGGTCTTCCGCGACTCCGGCTTCGCCGTCGAGGTCCAGTCCCACCCGGGCGAGCTGCGCATCGAGCTCCCGGCGGCGCTCGGCGCCGAGGCGCGCGCCCGCTTCGAGGAGCGCGATCACATCGCCGCGGCGGCGGCGGTGGCGCACGTGCTGCGACCCGAGTCGGTCGCGGTCATCGGCGTCTCGACGCGGCCCGACTCGGTCGGCGCCGCCGTCCTGGGGAACCTGCGCGCGGCCGGCTACGCCGGCCGCCTGTCCGTCGTCCATCCGCGCGAGCCGAGCGTCGAAGGCATCGAGGCCTACCGGTCGATCGCCGATGTGCCTGAGCCGGTCGAGCTCGCCGTCATCGCCGTGCCTGCCGCGTCCGTGGTCGACGTCGCCCGGCAGTGCGGCGCCGCGGGCGTGCGCGCCCTGGTCGTGCTGTCGGCGGGGTTCTCGGAAGTCGGCGGCCGCGGTCGCGACCGCCAGGCTGAGCTGTTGTCCGTGTGCCGCGCCAGCGGGATGCGGCTCGTCGGGCCGAACTGCCTCGGCGTGCTGAACACGAACGCCGACGTCGCGCTCAACGCATCGTTCGCGCCGGTCGCGCCGCCGCCCGGCGGCGTCGCGTTCGCATCGCAGAGCGGCGCGTTCGGCATCGCCGCGGTGGCGGAGGCCGCACGGCGCGGGCTCGGCCTGTCCTCGTTCGTCTCGACCGGCAACAAGGCCGACCTCTCCGGCAACGACTTCCTGCGCTTCTGGGAGGACGACGACGGCACCGACGTCATCGGGCTGTATCTCGAGTCGTTCGGCAACCCGCGCCGGTTCGGCCAGATCGCGCGCCGTGTTGCGGCCCGCAAGCCGGTGATCGCGGTCAAGAGCGGGCGCTCGGCCGCCGGTTCGCGCGCCGCGACATCGCACACCGGGGCGCTGCTCGCCGCCTCGGACTCCACCGTCGACGCGCTGTTCCGCCACGCGGGCGTGATCCGCACCGGCACCGTCGGGGAGCTGTTCGACGTCGCGGCGCTGCTCGCCGACCAGCCGCTGCCGCGCGGCCGGCGGGTCGGGATCGTGACGAACGCCGGCGGGCCCGGCATCGCGTGCGCCGACGCCTGTGAGGCCGCCGGCCTGAGCGTCGAGCCGCTGCCCACCAAGACACGTCGCCGGCTCGCGCGCCACCTGCCGCGCGAGGCGACGACCACGAACCCGGTCGACATGATCGCGTCGGCGTCCGCCGACGACTATCGCGCCGCGATCGAAGCGCTTGCCGAGGATCCCTCGGTCGACGCCATCGTCGCGATCTTCATCCCGCCGCTCGTCACGCAGGCGTGCGATGTCGCCGCCGCGGTGCGGGCCGCCGGCGACGCGACGCACGCGGCCGACAAGCCCCTGCTCGCAGTGTGGATGGCCCAGGAGGACGCGGCGCTCGCGACGCTGGCCGACGGCGTGCCCGCCTACGGCACGCCGGAGGAGGCCGTCCGCTCCCTGGCGCACGCGGTCCGCTACGCCCAGTGGCGGCGTACGGCGGACGAGGGCGCCGAGGCGCCGGCCGACATCGACGCCGACGCCGCCGCCGCGACGATCGCCGAGGTGCTCGCCGAGGGCGGCGGATGGCTGGTGCCCGACCGGGTCGCCGAGCTGCTGTCCGCGTACGGCGTCCCGCAGGTCGCCGCCACGGTCGCGGCCACGCCGGCCGCGGTCGGCCGCGCCGCGGCCGAGCTCGGGGGAGAGGTGGCGATCAAGGCGATCGCCCCCGGCCTGCTGCACAAGTCCGACGTCGGCGGCGTCCGGCTCGGCATCCGCGGCGGTGCCGCCGCCGCCCGCGCCGCGCGCGAGATTGCCGCGGCCGTCCGCGCGGCCGGCCACCAGCCGGTCGGCTACCTCGTCCAGTCGATGGCCGCCGAGGGCGTCGAGATGCTCGTCGGGGTCACCGCCGATCCCGACTGGGGCCCGGTCGTCGCCTGCGCCGCCGGCGGCCGTGCGGTCGAGCTGCTCGGCGACGTCCAGTCGCGCCTGGCGCCGCTCAGCCGCGGCGACGCCCGCGACATGCTGCGCGCACTGCGCACGTTCCCGCTGCTCGAGGGCTACCGCGGCACCCCGCGCGCCGACATCGCCGCGCTCGAGGACATCCTCGTGCGCATCGCCGCGCTCGCCGCCGCCCACCCGGAGATCGCCGAGCTCGACTGCAACCCGGTCCTCGTCGGCCCCGGCGGCGCCACCGTCGTCGACGCCCGCGTGCGGGTCGCCGCCCCGCGCCCGCCGCGGCCGTATCCCTCGCTCGACCGCTGAACCCCGACGCGAATCGAGAGCGCACGCGGGGCGGGGCGCTTATACGTGTAGCTCGACCTTCGACTCGCACATGTCGACCGAGACGCGCGTGCCCGGGGTCTCCGCAGGATCCATCGCGGCGAATGCCTCGGCGCCGACGCGCATGTCCTCGGCGCTGTCGAACAGCTGCAGCACGACCGCCGTGCCCTGGGCTTCGTCGAAGAGGACCTGCAGCCCGGTGGTCGGCACGCCCGGCGGCGGGCCTTCGGACTCCTCGATATTGGCGAGCAGCCCTTCGATGCGCTCGGCCGTCACGTCGGCGAACCTGACAACACGTACGTACACGTCAACGCTCCTCTCGTCGGGTCTTCAACCGCATGCTCCTCATGCCGGCGCCGCCTCCACCGTGGCGACGCGGCCGTCGCCGGCGAGCTGCTTGAGCCGCTCCGTCGCAGCGCCGACGTGGGTGAGGAAGCGCTGCAGCGCTGCGCTGGTGGCCGGCTCGGCCGCGTGATCGGCAAGCCCGCGGAGCAGGTTGAGCCGGTTGCCGGCGATCCACGCCGTCAGATCGGGCTCGCTCAGCCACCGCCGCTCGGTCGTCCACGTGCGCCTCATCATCCGGGGCCAGTCGGCGATCGCGCCGGCGTACGGGTTGGGCGGGCAGAGCCGGTTCTTGTCGGCGTCGTCGTCGCGGCGGGCCTCCACGAAGCCGATGAGAGCGGCGTTGAAGGGCGGCGAGTTGTGCCGTACCTGCTGAAGCACGATCCGGCCGGGCTGGAAGACCGGCACGGCGGGCGCGTCGCGCAGGCCGACGGCCGTGCAGTCCACGTGCAGGACGTCGAGACCGGTGTCCACCTCGCCCCGCTCGAGGACGATGCGGTCGGCTTCGATGCGCCGCACGTGGCCGAGCCGGACGACGTCCTCGATCTGCCGTAGGGCGTGCAGCTCGCCGGCGCTGAGCATCGTGCCGCGATACATCGTCGCCGGGCGCGACGTGTCGATCCGCAACAGCCGCCCCGAGGCTTCGAGCCGGTCGCACAGATCGCCGATGTCCACGGCCTGCGCGCCGGCCTCGGCGTCGTACGAGATCCCGGCCATGATCGCGCCGACCTGCTCGAGCGGCTGGAAGTGACGGCGGTCGTGGAACCAGGCGTCGCGTGGCCGGACCCAGCGGATCCGCTCCGGCGCGACGTCGTTGTCAAGCAGCCACGTGCAGGCATCGACCGCCGTCTTGCCGGAGCCGAGAATCGTGTAGCACCACCCGGGCCGCGCGGCCGCGGGCAGGTCGTTGACCGCCACGACGCGGGCATCCGCCGCGACGTCGAACGACGGCGTGTGGGTCGCCGGCACCGACGCCTCCAGGTACCGGGCGTCGACCACCTTGCGACGCACCGCCACATCGTGGACCACGCCGCTGCGCAGATCTCGAACCCGCGACGTTCCCGCATGCTCGTGCCCGGTGAGGACGCGTACGCGCCCCGTCTGCGTGAGGCGTCCGGCCGCCGCGGCGAAGTAGTCGCACACCTCCGCGCCGGTCGCGCGCTCGTAGAAGCCCGCGTTCTCCCCGGCCTGGTCGATGCGATCCGTGCCGAGCGGCAGCGAGCTCACGCCGTAGTACGCCGACGGGCTGTGCAGCCGGACGAACGGATACGCGTTCAGCCAGTGCCCGCCCACGGCGGCCCGGCGGTCGACCAGCGTCACGTCGACGTCCGCCTCGGCCACCAGCGCGTCGACGAACGCGAGGGCGCTCGCGCCCGCCCCGATCACCAGGTAATCAGTGTCAACCAGCACGGACACGTCTCCTCGGCCGGAAAGCACGATCGTCGCGGTTTCCGGCCGGCCGCGCAACCGCGGCGCGGCTGCTCAGACGCGCGTCGCCAGCGCCGCCTGGGCGGCCGCGACCCGGGCGATCGGGACGCGGTACGGGGAGCAGCTCACGTAATCGAGGCCGGCGCTGTGGAAGAAGCGGATCGAGGCCGGGTCGCCGCCGTGCTCGCCGCACACGCCGAGCTGGAGGTCCGGGCGGGCCGCGCGGCCGCGCTCGGCGGCCATCGTGACCAGCTCGCCGACGCCGTCCGCGTCGATCGTGCCGAACGGTGAGCGGTCGAGGATGCCGTTGTCGATGTAGGGCGGGACGAGGCGGCCCTCGATGTCGTCGCGCGAGAACCCCAGCGCAGTCTGCGTCAGGTCGTTGGTACCGAACGAGAAGAACTCGGCGGCGGTGGCGATGTCGGCCGCCCGCAGGCAGGCGCGCGGAAGCTCGATCATCGAGCCGATCTCGAAGTCGCTGCGGGCGAAGCCCTCCTCGGCGGCGACGCGCTCGATCAGGTCCCGGCAGAGCACGAGCTCACGCACGTAGGCGACGAGCGGCACCATGATCTCCAGGCGCCCCGGCTCGAGCCCGCGAGCGCGCACCGCGGCGGCGGCGCGGAAGATCGCGCGCGCCTGCGTCGCGTAGATCTCCGGGTGGATGAGGCCGAGGCGCACGCCGCGCGTCCCGAGCATCGGGTTGCCCTCCTCGAGCGCGCGGATCCGCTCGAGGCTGTGCTCGAGCGCCGCGACGTCTCGCGACCCGGCGGCGCGCGCCGCGGTCAGGCGCTGGGCGAGCTCGACGTGGTCGGGCATGAACTCGTGGAGCGGCGGGTCGAGCAGGCGGATCGTCACGGGCAGGCCCGCCATCGCCTCGAACAGGCCCTCGAAGTCGCGCTGCTGGAGCGGCAGCAGCTCGAGGAGCGCCTCGCGGCGGGCGTCGTCGTCGTCGGCCATGATCATCCGCTGCATCTTCGGCTGGCGGTCGGCCGCCATGAACATGTGCTCGGTCCGGCACAGCCCGATCCCTTCGGCGCCGAACGTGCGGGCGCGGCGGGCGTCCTCGGGCGTGTCGGCGTTGGCGCGCACGCCGAGCGTGCGGATGCCGTCGCACCACTCGAGCACGCGCTCGAAATCCGGGTTCACGCGCGGGCGGACGAGCGGGACGTCGTCGAGCGTGACGGCGCCGGTCGTCCCGTCGATGGCGATCAGGTCGCCCGCGCGCAGGAACAGGTCGCCGATCTTCACGGTGCCGGCGTGCAGGTCGATCTCGACGCTGCCCGCCCCGGTCACCGCCGGCCGGCCCATGCCGCGCGCCACCAGCGCCGCGTGCGAGGCCTTGCCGCCCTCCGAGGTCAGGATCCCCTTGGCGGCGTGGAAGCCGGCGACGTCGTCGGCCTCGGTGAACGGACGGACGAGGATCGCCGCCTGGCCGCGCTCGGCGGCGGCCACCGCCTCGTCGGCGGTGAAGACGATCGTGCCCTTGGCGGCGCCGGGCGAGGCGGCCACGCCGCGCGCGACCACCTTGTACGGCACCGACGGGTCGAACGTGGGGTGCAGGAGCGCGTCCAGCCCGCCCGGGTCGATCGTCGCGATCGCCTCCGCGGGCGTCAGCAGCCCCTCGTCGACGGCATCCACCGCGAAGCGGACGGCAGCCTGCGCCGGGCGCTTGGCCGCGCGCGTCTGCAGCATGTACAGCCGCCCGTCCTCGATCGTGAACTCGGTGTCCTGAATGTCGCGGTAGTGCCGCTCCAGCCGGCGCAGGATGTCGACCAGCTGCGCGTGCACGTCGGGCATCCACGCGGCCAGCTCGGACAGGTCGCGCGGCGTGCGCACGCCGGAGACGACGTCCTCGCCCTGCGCGTCGATCAGGAAGTCGCCGCTGGGCTCCGGCGCCCCGGTGACCTCGTCGCGCGAGAAGGCGACGCCGGAGCCCGAGCGCGGCCCCTTGTTCCCGAAGACCATCTGCTGGACGTTGACCGCGGTGCCCCAGTCGTCGGGGATGGCGTTGATGCGCCGGTACGCGACGGCGCGGTCGCCCATCCATGAGTCGAACACGGCACGGATCGCGCGGTCGAGCTGCTCGCGTGGATCCTGCGGAAAGTCGTAGAGCGCCTGGAAGCGCCGTGTGAGCGCGATCAGCGCGTCGGTGTCGAGCTCGGTGTCGAGCTGCACGCCGCGCTCGGCCTTCATCGCGGCGATCTCGTCCTCGAAGCGGGCGCCGGCGACGCCGCACACCACGTCGCCGAACATCTGCACGAGGCGGCGGTAGGAGTCCCAGGCGAAGCGATCGCGGCCGGTGCGGGCGGCGAGCCCGGCGACCGACTCGTCGTTGAGGCCGAGGTTGAGGACCGTGTCCATCATGCCCGGCATCGAGTCGCGCGCGCCGCTGCGGACGGAGACGAGCAGCGGGTCGGACGGATCGCCGAAGCGCTTGCCGGCGTGCGCCTCGAGGCGGGCGATCGCGGCCTCGACCGCTTCGCCGAAGCCCTCGGGAACCGTGCCGGCGCGCATGTAGGCGACGCACGCCTCCGTGGTGATGGTGAAGCCGGCGGGCACCAGGTCGGGGCCGAGCACGCGCGTCATCTCTGCGATGCCGGCGCCCTTGCCCCCGAGCAGCTCGCGCATCTCGCGCGAGCCCTCGCCGAAGTCGTACGCCCAGCGAGCGGTCGCCGTGATCATCGCCGCACCACGAGCACGGAGCAGGGGGCGGCGTGCGCGATCCGCTCCGACACGCTGCGCAGCGAGGCGAGCCCGGACAGGCCGCGGCTCCCGGTCACGACGAGCGATGCGTCGAAGTCGCGAGCGGCGGCCGCGACGGCGTGGTGCGGCGCCCCCGGGGCGTCGAGGATGACGGGCTCGCTGCCGGTTGCCTCCAGGATCTGGGTCGCGTGCTCGGCGAGGCCCGCCCGGAACGGCCGCTCGTGATCGCGCGCGCCGATGATCGCGACGTGCGACCGGTGCCGCGCGGCGATCCGCGCGGTCAGCTCGATCGCGCCGTCGGAGAGCGGCGTGCCGTCGCTGGCCACCACGATCCGGCCCGGGAAATCGACGCCTTCCGGAGGCCGGCGGGCGACGAGAACGGGGATGCGGGCGCGGTGCAGTACGGCGGTGGCGACGCTGCCGACCATGATCCCGCCGGCGCGGGAACGAGTGTGGATACCGACGACGAGCAGGTCCTGCTGCGCGGAGAACGCAAGCAGGCGGCGCCCGGCGTCGTCGTCGTGCTCGTCGACGAGCTCGGCGCGCACGCCGAGCTCGCGCGCCGCGTCGCGGGCGGCGTGCAGGTACTCGCGGGCGTGCTCATGGGTGAGCGTCGCCTGAGCGGTCGCGCCGACGCCGGTCTCCCAGCTGACGGCGACGTAGGCGAGGACCGCGCCGGGGTCGGCGAGCAATGCCGCCTGACGGGCCGCCTCCTTGCTGGGCCGGCTGCCGTCGACCCCGCACACGATCGACGGGAACGTGGGGCCGACGCGCGTGAGGATGCTGTCGGTCTGGGAGCTCATGCCGAGAGCATCGCCCTAGCGCGGCCGGCCGACAGCCGTGCAGGCCACGCGCCCGTGTCCGTAGCTTCCCGCATGTCAGACCGGCGCCGGCTCGGCGAGCCGCCGCACGAGCTCCTCGGCCCACGCGCTGATGGCGTCCCAGTCGCGCGCGTCCGCGGCGTCCATGTGCGTGAACGGGAAGCGCAGCTTCTCGGGATCGATCACGCCGCCGAAGATGCGGACCGAGATCGGCTCCAGGTCCGGCTCCTTGGCGAGCGCGCGATCGAGCTGGCGGCGCGACGCGTCGATGTCGCCAGTCTCGAGCTTCAACGGCCCCATCGCGAACACCGCGAGCGGCAGCTTGCGCAGCGCGTCGCGGTGACGGGCCAGGAAGTGGCGGGCGTCGCGGTGCCAGCGGCCGGCGTACAGAGCGCCGCCGAGCACCACCGCGCCGTAGTCCTCGAGCGAGCGGATCTCGGACGCGGGCCGGACATCGGCCGCCGCGCCGCGGATGCGCATGCGCACGGCGAGCGCGGTGGCGACCTCATGCGTGGATTCGTGCTTCGTCGCGTACGCGACCAGGATTGGCTTGGGCATGGGTCACCTCCGAGTGGTTCAAGCACAGCGAACCAGCGCCGGCCGGCGGCGGCATCGGGGTCGGCGCTGACCGGCGGTGCGTGGAAACCCGCCCATCCGCGCGGACTCGAACGGATGCCGTGGCCGTCACGGCTCGCGACCCTTCCCGCGATGCGCCGTCTTCTGGTACTGGTCGTCGTGGCGGTGGTCGCCGGCGCGGCGCCGGCCCGTGCCGCCGCGCCTCC
This sequence comes from Solirubrobacteraceae bacterium, assembly GCA_035706585.1. Lineage (GTDB taxonomy): Bacteria > Actinomycetota > Thermoleophilia > Solirubrobacterales > Solirubrobacteraceae > DASSUW01. The sequence continues at coordinate 8,878 of DASSUW010000272.1, forward strand.
GCATTCGAACGCCGACTACTGGGCGTTCGCCGACCGCGTCATGGGCCAGCTCGACGCCTGGTGGGACGCGGGTCGCGGCGCGTACATCCTCAAGGGCAGGCCGTCGGTCCGCGTCAACAGCGCGCTGCTGCTCGCGCACGCCGTCGCGGCTCAGGCCGGGCACGGCGGCCCGACCCGCCGCGACGCGCGCGCACGTGTACTCGTGCACCGCCTGACCTCATCACCCGCCTGGCTCGGCGCGCGCGGCGCCCCGGGCCTGACGACGTGCTGGTCGCGCGATCTCGATCGCGTCAAACGGCAGCACGCGTCGCTGGAACCGAAGGTCGCCGAGGCGCTCGCGTGGGCGTGGCGGGCGCGCGGCCCGTTGGGGCTCTCGGCGACGGCGGTGCGGCGCATCGCGCGCACCGTCACCGCCTGCGCGCGCAGCCGGGCGTGGCAGGGCGTGCGCGTGAGCAACCAGATCAACTGGAACGCCGAGCTGTACGCGGCCGCCGCCGTCGTGTCCGGGCGCTGGGGATTGCTGCGGCACGCGTACCGCCGCCAGCTCGCCGGCTTCGCCGCGCACATCGCCCGCCCCGCGCCGGGGATGGCGACCGGCAACCTCGGCAGCGGCTACG
>DASSUW010000273.1:0-18346 GCA_035706585.1 Solirubrobacteraceae bacterium
GCCGAGTGGGGCCCGCCGCCGGATCCGCGCCACATCGCGCTGTGGGCCGGTCGGCGCGGCGACCCCCACGGCGCCGAGCCCGACCCGGGGCTGCTGGAGATCACCGCCCCCGCGGTTGTTTCGGCCCTGGCACGGGTAGGCCAGCGGCATGGGACTGCTCGACAAGATCACAGGACGGACGAAGAAGGCGGCCGGCGATCTCGCGGATGATCCGTCGCTGCGCCGCGAAGGCCGCCAGGAAGAGCGCAAGGGCGAGGCGAAGGACGAGCTCGCCGACGCGCACGAGAAGGCCGACCGCAAGGCCGAAGAGGTCGCCGATCTCGAGCGCAAGACGACGTAACATCGCCTAGCGGGCGAAAGCAAGATCATGGAGCACATAGACGAATCGAGCGGCGGCTACCCCGAGGAGCAGCCGCCCGGAGCCGATCCGGGCGGCGGCGACCGGCGCGAGGAGACGCCGGCCCGCGAGGACGCCGAGCGCGCGCCCAAGCAGGACGACGGCAAGGCGACCGGTAACCCGCAGGTCGACGAGTAACCGGCCGGCGCGCTCCACGGACGCGGTGCGAACCCGCGCCTGACGTAGGCTGCGCGGTCTGGCCGCGCATCCGTACACGCTCCTGGACGTCTTCACCGACCGGCCGCTGGCCGGCAACGGGCTCGCCGTCGTCCACGACGCGGACGGCGTCAGCGACGAGGTCATGCTCGCGTTCGCGCGCGAGACGAAGCTGATGGAGACGACGTTCGTGCAGACGGCGTCCGCTGCCCAGGCCGACTACCGCAACCGGATCTGGACGGTCTCGACCGAGATCCCGTTCGCCGGGCACCCGTCGCTCGGTACGGCGGTGGCGGTCGCGCTCGCGCGCGGGGACCGAGACGTCGTCTATCACCAGCAGACGCTGGCGGGCATCCAGGAGGTCACCGTCGCGCGCAGTGGCGACCGTGCCCGCGCGGCGGTCCTGCAGACGCACGTCGAGACCGGCCCGGAGCTCGATCCCGCCGCGGTCATGGCCGCCGTCGGGCTCACCGCCGCCGACGCGCATCCCGACCTGCCGCCGCAGCGCGTCTCCACCGGCCTGCCGGCGCTGATCGCCCCGGTGGCCGACCGCGCCGCCGTCAGCCGCGCCCGGCCCGACGTGCCCGCGATCGCGGCGCTCGGCCAGGGGGTCGTGAACTTCTACCTGTGCCACGTCGATGCCGACGCCGGCACCGCGCGCGCCCGCTCGTTCCCGGCGCTCGACGTCGAGGAGGAGGACCCGGCCACGGGCTCGGCCGCCGGGCCGCTGATGCTGTACGTGCACCAGCGGCTCGGGCTCGACGCGCTCGCCGTCGCCCAGGGCGTCGAGATGGGCCGCCCCAGCCGCCTGCTCGCGCAGGTCGAGGACGGCCGCGTGCGCGTGAGCGGTGACGTCGTCGTCCTCGTGACCGGGACCGTCAGACTGCCCTGAGCGCGAGCACGGCCACATCGTCGCGCGCCACCGGCACCGGATCGACAGCCGCGGCGAGCAGGTGATCCACGGTCGCCGCCGCCGACTTGCCGGCGGCGCCGCGCGCCGTCGCCTCGAGCTCCTCGGGCGTCCACACCCGCCCGGGCGCGCCGGCCTCGGTGAGCCCGTCGGTGTAGAGCACCAGCGTGTCGCCGCCGCGCAGCTCGGCGGTGCGGTCCTGCAGGTCCGGGTTCTCGACCAGGCCGAGCAGCGTCCCCGGCGCGCCGAGCTGCTCGGTCGTCCCGTCGGCCCGCACGACGAGCGGCAGCGGATGGCCGCCGCACGCGATCGTGATCCGCGCCGGCGAGCGGCTGACGTCCAGGTGCGCGCACGCGATCGTGCAGAAGCGGCTGTCCTCGTCGCCGGCCTGCTGCACCATCGCGTCGCTGAGCCAGCGCAGGATCGCGCTCGGCGAGCGGCGGCGCACGGCGGCGGCCCGGATCGTGTAGCGGGCGAGCGCGGTGACCGCCGCGGCCTCGGCGCCCTTGCCGCACACGTCGCCCACCACCGCGTACCACTGGTCGTCCGCGGTGTTGAAGACGTCGTAGAAGTCGCCGCCGACCTCGAGCCCGGCGCCGGCCGGCCGGTAGGCGGCGGCGAGCTCGATCTCCGGGATCTCGGGCAGCACCGGCGGGAGCAGCGACGACTGCAGCGTGCCGGCGATCGACGCGGCCGTCGCGTACAGGCGCGCGTTCTCGACCGCGGCGGCCGCCCGCAGCGCGAGGTCCTCGGCCAGCAGGAGGTCGTGCTCGTCGAACCGGCGGCCCGACTCGGAGGACACGAACGAGATCACGCCGAGCACGCGGTCGCGCACGCGCATCGGCACGAGCATCGCCGACTCGACGCCGACCGAGCGCAGGATCTCCAGGTGCTCGGCGTCGTGCGCCGTCCGCGCCAGCATCTCGTCGCCGATCTCGCCGTACAGCTCCGCGGCGCCGCGTTCGAGCACGCCGTAGACGCCGGTGCCCGACTGCGGATCGGGCGGGTAGCGCTCCTGGACCGAGCGGGCGAGCTCGACCTTCGCGGGATCGACGTGGGCGACGGCGACGCGCGCGAGCCCGTCCCCGTCCGCGAGGTCGACCGCGCACCAGTCCGCCACGTGCGGGACGGCGAGCTGCGCCACCCGGCGCAGCGTCTCCTCGTAGTCCAGCGAGCCGGCCAGCACGCGGCTGGCCTCGGCGAGGAACCGGTGACCCTGCTCGGTGCGCTTGAGCTCGCTGATGTCCTCGATCACGTTGATCGCCAGCCGGACGCCGCCGTCCGCGTCGAAGACCGGCGTCGACTGGATGCGCGACCAGCGTTCGGTGCCGCCCGAGGCGTCGCGGTAGTTGACCGTCAGCGGCGGCGGGTGCTCGCCGGCCAGCGCGCGGCGGCCGGGCAGCTGCTCGAGCGGGATCGGCTCGCCGCGCTCGTCGCTCATCGCGAAGCGGCCGAGGATCGCGCGCGGCTCGGCGGCCAGCATGTCCGCGGCGCTGGCGAAGCCGAGCAGCCGGACGGCGGCCTCGTTGGCGTACACGAGCCGCCCGTCCGGCGCCTGGGCGGTCACCGCGTCGGCGACCCCCTCCAGGATCGCCTGCAGGTCGTCGCGCGTCTCCCGCAGCGTCGTGTGCAGGCGCGCGTTGTCGATCGCCAGCGCGCAGCGGTCGGCGAGATCCTGGGCGCGCGCCAGGTCGTCCTCGGTGTAGCGGCGCCCCGACTCGGCGGTGGTGAGCGCGAGGTCCCCGATCACCGTGCCGCGCACGCGCATCGGCACGATCATCGCCGAGACCATCCCGGCCTCGCGCATCAGCCGCAGCTGCTCCGGGTCCTGCGCCGCCGCCTCCCAGAGCTCGTCCGGGATCTCGGGCATGAGGACCGGCTCGCCGGTGCGGATCACCTGCGGTGAGCCGACCGGCGAGTCGGGGTCGAGCGGGTAGCGCTCGTCGTACTCGACGATGAACCGGCGCTTGGAGGGGTCGACGTGCTCCATCACGACGCGCTCGATCGCGCCGTCCGGCCGCAGCAGCTCGACGAAGCACCAGTCCGCGAATTCGGGCACGGCGAGACGCGCCACCGTGGCGAGCGTCTCGCCCAGGTCCAGCGACCGTCCGAGGACGTCGCCGCTGTCGGCTATGCCAGGCCCTCCGCCTCGTACTCGCGCAGGTAGCCCTCGAACAGGCGGCGGTGACCCTCCTCGTCGTGGAGGATCGCGATCACCATGTCCTGCGTCACCCAGTCGAGCCCGTCGGTGAACTCGATGATGCGGTTGTAGTGCTCGATGGCGCCGGTCTCGGCCTCGATCACGCCCTTGATGACGTGCACGATGTCGGTCTGGTGCTCGGGCGGCTGCAGGTAGGTCTGCTCGGCCGTGAACTGCAGCGAGCCCGGCACGACTCCGTAGAGCTCCTTGATCCGCTGCGCGAACTGCTGCGCGTGGCCGAGCTCCTCCTGGATGTCCTCCTGCAGCGACTCGACGATCTCCTGCGCGCGAACGCCGTCCGGGTTGATCGAGTTGGAGATGTAGCTCATCACCGTCTCGATCTCCATCCAGTACGCCTTCTGCAGAAGGCCGATCAGCTCTTCGCGCTGTGCGGCCTTGTCGTCGGAGAGGATGCCCTCCGAACTGGAACGGACAGTTGCCATGGGGAGTCTCCTTGGGCGTCTACTGGTACTGAAGTTACCTACCCGGGCAGGCTGACGGCATGCGCATCGTCGTCACCGGCGCCACGGGGAATGCAGGCACGAGCGTGCTGTCCGCGCTGGCGCGTGATCCCGACGTCGACGAGATCGTCGGCGTCGCCCGCCGGCTCGGCGGCTGGAGCAACCCGCGCACGCGCTGGGTGCAGGCCGACATCGTCACAAGCCCGCTCGAGGACGTCTTCGCCGGGGCCGACGCCGTCATCCATCTGGCGTGGGCGATCCAGCCGTCGCGCGACGCCGCGATGCTGCGGGCGGTCAACGTCGACGGCTCGCGTCGGGTGTTCGAGGCCGCCGCGCGCGCCGGCGTGGGCGCGCTGGTCCACGCGTCTTCGGTCGGTGTCTACTCGCCGGGACCGGACGACCGACCGGTGGACGAGTCGTGGCCGCGCGACGGGATCGCCACGTCGTTCTACTCGCGGCACAAGGCCGAGGCCGAGCGCCTGCTGGACGCGTTCGAGGACCGCATGCGGATCGTCCGGCTGCGTCCGGCGCTGATCTTCAAGCGCGAGGCGGCCGCCGAGATCCGGCGCTACTTCATCGGACCGCTGCTGCCGTCGCCGCTCGTGCATCCGCGGCTGATCCCGCTGCTGCCGCTGCCCGACCACCTCGTGCTCCAGGCCGTGCATGCGCACGACGTGGGCGAGGCCTACCGGCTCGCGGCGACGCGCGACGACGCCCGCGGCGCCTACAACATCGCCGCCGACCCGGTGCTCGACGGCGCCACGCTCGGCCGCCTCCTCGGCGCCCGGCCGCTGCGGCTGCCGGCGCGGCTCGTGCGCGCCGCCGCCGATCTCAGCTGGCGGGCCGGCCTGCAGCCCACGCCGCCGGGCTGGCTCGACATGGGGCTCGCGGTGCCGACGCTCGACAGCTCGCGAGCGCGCGCCGAGCTCGGGTGGACGCCGCGCTACGACGCCGGCGAGGCGCTGCTCGAGCTGCTCGACGGGCTGCGGCACTCCGACGGGCTGCCGACGCCGCCGCTGGAGCGGCATGCGGGCGGCCGGCTGCGGCAGCGGGAGTTCCCGCCCGGCGCGGCGCGCAGCGCTACGTGATCTCGCGCGGGTTCAGCGCGTCCCGCAGCCGGTCCATCGCCGCCACCAGGTCGCCCGGCTCGACGTCCTCGCTCTCGCTGCGGCCGAACCGCCGCGTCGGGCGCAGCACGTCCTGCCCGCGCAGCTCGGCGGCCGTGGGGCGCCGCGAGAACGTCTGCGCGTCCGGCGGGTCGCCGCGGAGCAGCCACGAGCCGTCGGCCCGGCGCACGAGCTCCTCGCGCTCGGCGAGCTCGCTCAGCGCGGTCGACACCGTCGGGCGGCGGGCGCCCACGAGCTGGCCGAGAATCCGGTGCGTCAGCGCCAGCGGCACGACCACGCCGTCGCCGGACACGCGGCCCCAGCGCTCGGCGAGATGCCAGAACAGCGCCTTCAGCCGGCGGTCGACGCGCGTGAGCTGGGAGATCGCCTGCGTCGTCGCGAGGCGCAACGAGCGCTCGCCGAGGCGGTCGAACAGCGCGGCGGTGATCTCCGGGTAGCGCGCGGCCTCGGCGGCGAAGCGGCGGTCGAGCACCGCGAGCGTCGCGGACGAGAGGACCGACCACACGGCGTGCACGGGCAGCAGGCCGGCGCCGGCCGAGCCCTGCCACGGGCGCACGAGGTCGCCCGGACCGAGCAGCTCCGCGCTCACGTGGTCGGCGACCACGAGCTCGCGCGAGATCACGCCGTCGAGCACGAGCAGGCCGACGTGGTCGGCGCTCGCCCCCGACAGGCGGGAGACGTCCCACGGACCCACGGACAGCCGGTGCGTACGGACCACGAGGTCGCGCTCGGCCTCGGCCCGTCGGGTGCCGGTCAGCAGGGACCCGAGCTCCGGGTCTGCCTCGAGAAGTCGGACCGTTTCCGAGGTCCGTGACATTCGTGTCTGGGGTCCCGCCACCTGACTTGCCCTACCCACCGTCGTCGGATTCCAGACCCTACCGGGCATGGCCGGCATCACTCCAGAAACCCGGCGCGATCGACCCGGCGATGATAGTGCTCACCGCCCTTTCCGCCGGCCATCGCGGCCAGCAGCGTGACCAGCACGACGGCCGCGAGCGCAAGCGCTCCGCCGGACGCCAGCTCGCTGTCGCCGACCGGCAGCGCCGGCAGGTCGAGGCGCTCGAGCACGTTGTACTCGGCGCCCAGGAGCGCCGCGGCGATCGCGAGGATGACGGTCACGATCAGCCCGATCAGCCACGCGCCCATGCCCTGCCGCGCGCCGTCGAAGCGCGACATCCGGCCGGCCACGTAGCCGCCGCAGTAGTACGCGAGCCCCAGCGCGACGAGCAGCCCGGCCGCCCCGCCGATGCCCAGCTCGCTCGCGTTGCCCGCCGCCTCGGTCTCCGACAGCTCGGTCAGGCCGACCGCGGCGCCCATCGCCGCCAGCAGCCCCACGAGCAGTGCGCCGAGGCCGATCGCCACGAGCCACCCGAAGAACGCGGCGCCCCAGTTGACGCCTCCGAACTCCTCCTGCTGCCGCGCGCGTATGGCGCGCATCCGGTGCCGTTCGCGCGCGCCGGCGTCGTCTCTCACGTCCAGCATCGAACCGTCCCCTCCCGGCCAAGATGGGTCTCTGATCAGTGATCCCCCGCATGCCCGGGAGACCAAACACCCCGACTTGCGGTGCGCCCGGGTTTACAGGTTTCGGCATCCGGTGACGAAGACATCGGATATGAGCTCGGCCCACGACGCGATGAGTGGCGCGCTCGCCGCTCTCCTGGACCGCGGCGAGGATCGCGGCTGCCTGGAGCTGAGCGAGGTCGACGAGCTCGCCCAGGCGCTCGATCTGGAGGAGAGCGACCTCGGTGGGCTCTACGAGCAGCTCGACGCGCGCGGGATCGCGCTGCGGGACGACTGCGGGCGCGAGACGGCGCCGGTCGCACCGGTCGACGACGCCGCGCTGGCGCACGTCACGACCGACACGCTGCAGCTGTTCCTGAACGAGATCGGCCGGCACCGGCTCCTCACCCCCGACGAGGAGATCGACCTCGCGCGCCGCATCGAGCGCGGCGACCTGGCAGCCAAGGAGCGCATGATCAACGCGAACCTGCGGCTGGTCGTCTCGATCGCCAAGAAGTACCAGGGGTCCGAGCTCACGTTGCTCGACCTGATCCAGGAGGGCATCCTGGGCCTGATCCGAGCGGTCGAGAAGTTCGACTGGCGCCGCGGCTACCGCTTCTCCACGTACGCGACGTGGTGGATCCGCCAGGCCGTCGAGCGCGGCATGGACGCCAAGGCGCGAACGATCAAGCTGCCGATCAACCTCGTGCGGGCGCAGCGCAAGGTCGCCCGGGCCGAGAATGTGTTGGTGGTCAAGCTCGACCGCGCGCCGACCGACGCCGAGGTGGCCGTCGAGGCCCAGATCTCGCTCGAGGACCTGCACGCGCTGCGCGACGCCGCACGGACCGTGACGTCGCTGGACCGGCCGCTGGGCGAGGAGGAGGACGCCTCGTTCGGCGACCTGCTGCCCGCCGACGCGCCCGGCCCGGAGGACGAGGTCCACATCTCGCTGCGCGAGCAGGCGCTGCGCCACGCCCTCGACGAGCTCCCGGAGCGCGAGCGGACCGTGGTGGCGCTGCGCTACGGCATCGACGGCGGCGAGCCGACCCCGCTGCGCGAGATCGGCCGCCGGCTCGGGATCACGCCCGAGCGCGTGCGCCAGATCGAGTCAAAGGCGCTCGGCCGGCTGGGCCGGATGCGCGAGCTCGACGCGCTGCGCCAGGCGGCCTGAACGCACTCTCGGCGAACGTCAACTGCGCACTCAGGGAGGCGACGCGAGCGGCAACGCGCCATCGGCCGATCCCTGGCGCTTTTTCATCGCATATCGACGTAAACGCGCCAGGGGACCGCGGCGCGGCCGACACCCTCGCCGCCCTACCCAGCCGCCGTTGACGTTCGTCAGCGCCCTCGCTCCCGCTGATAGGCCCGGTACGCCCGCGCGCCGATGCGCCCGCGCCGGCGCTCGGCGATCCGATCCCGCTCGCGCTCGAGCTTGCGCAGCCCGGCGAGCCGTTCCGGGGCCACGGCGCCGGCGACCGCGCAGCCCGGCTCGCCCTCGTGCCGGCAGTCGCCGAAGCGGCACGAGCGCGCCAGTTCGGCGATGTCGGCGAACGCCGTGTCCAGTCCCGCGGCGTCGTCCCAGACGCGCGGCAGCCGGAGCCCCGGCGTGTCGATCACGATCGCGCCGCCCGGCAGCGGGACGAGCTCGCGGGCGGTGGTCGCGTGGCGGCCCCGGTCGTCGCCGGCGCGGATCTCGGCGGTCCGGCGCGGCGGGCCGCCGCTCAGCGCGTTCAGCAGCGTGGTCTTGCCCGTGCCGGACGAGCCGAGCAGGACGGCTGTGACGCCGGGCCGCAGCCACGCGGCCAGCGCGTCCAGGCCGCTGCCGGCGTGGACGCTGAGGGCGATCACCGGCACCGTCGACCCGAGCGCGAGCCGCACGTCGGCCACGTGGGCCCACGGGTCGGCGACGAGGTCGGCCTTGGAGAGCACGACGACCGCGTCGGCGCGCGCGTCGGCGGCGAGCGCGAGCAGGCGCTCGAGCCGGCGGATGTTGAGGTCGCGGTTGAGCGAGCCGACGATCAGCGCCACGTCGACGTTCGCGGCGAGCACCTGCGACTGGGACTGCCCGCCCGGCGCGGCGCGGGCGATCCCGCCGCGGCGCGGCAGCACGGCGTGCACCACGCCCGTGCGGGGATCGACCGCGACCCAGTCACCGACCGCCGGCAGGTCGGCCGGCGCGGACGCGGCATGCCGCAGCCGCCCCGCGACGCGGCCGGCGAGGGCGCCGTCCGGTCCGAGCAGGTCGAGCCGGCCGCGGTGCGCGGACGCCACGCGGGCGCCCACGAGCCCGGGGCGATCGAGCGCGGCCAGTTGCGTTGCGCGTTCTGAGGTCCAACCAAGCGATTCCACTGAAAGGCTCCTGAGGGGTCTGGGCGCGCACCGATACGCGCCCGGGTCTGGGCGCGCGCGGACACGCGCCCGGTCTCGGCGCGCGCACGGCGCGCCGCGGGTCGCGGACGTGGCGGACCGGCGCGGCGCCGATCCGCCTCAGGAGCAGGCAGGCAGGTGTGAAACGCGAGTCAGCAGAGGCACTCGCACGGGACGATAGGGGGTGCCGCGCGCCGCTGGAAGTGGGGCTAACCGCCCGCGGGCGCGCCGTGCGACGGCGCGTCGGGGTCCCAGCGGCCGTCGACGCCGACCGTGCCGGTCACCGGATTGGCATCGGCCGGATCGTTCTCGCGGTTGTAGGCGAACGTCATCCGCACCTCGGTGCCGCTTCCCGCGCTGCCGCGCAGCTCGAACGCGTCCGACAGCGCGGCGATCAGCGGGAGCCCGAGGCCGAGCGCGGGCGGCTCCGAGCGCGCCGGCCGCGGCTGGATGCCGCTGCCGTGGTCGCGCACCACGATCGTCAGCCCGTCCTCGCCGGCGCGCATCTCGACCTCGAGCATGCCGCTGTCAGAGTCATAGGCATGGACGACGACGTTCGTGCACGCCTCGGTGACCGCCATCTTCATGTCGGCCAGCACCGAGGCCTCGAAGTCGAGCGCATCGGCCATGCCCGCCAGTGCCTGCCGCACCACCCCGACGCCTTCGGGTCGCGCGGGCATGGTCAGGACCACTTCGGGGCGAGCGGTCATGTGCTCGCGCCGTTCGTCCTCGCCGCCGCGATGGCCTCGTCTCTTCGGCGGAGCACCGGCAGGACCGGGACGAGCCCGGTGATGTCGAGGATCCGCTGCACTCCGGGCTCGACGGTCTCTCCCACGCAGACCACGAAGCCCTGCTTGCCCTCGAGCGCACGCCGCCGTGCGTCGAGCAGCGCGCCCAGCACCGACGAGTCGACGAACGTCGCGGCCGTCAGGTCGACCACGATGCCGCCGCCACGGTCAAGCGCCTCGTCCAGGCGCTCGCGAAGGGTGGGCGCGGTGTAGATGTCGTGCTCGCCCTCGACGACGACGACCACGACATCCCCTGCGGTGTCGTCGAGCACGATGGGGTTGGCTTCCATACGGGCATGCAAGATACCCGGAACCCCGGCCCGCTAACTCCCAAGGGCGGATACCCGCAAATCCATGCCGTCCAACCTGGATTCGTATCGCGCCAAGCGTAATTTCACGGCGACGCCCGAGCCGTCGGGCGAAGGTGTCGCGTCACCCGCTGAGCGCACCTCCAGGTTCGTCGTTCAGGAGCATCACGCACGCTCGCTGCACTGGGACCTGCGGCTCGAGCGCGACGGCACGCTGGCCTCGTGGGCGGTCCCGAAAGGCATCCCGCCCGACCCGCGCAAGAACCACCTGGCGGTGCGGACCGAGGACCACCCGCTCGAGTACCTCGACTTCCACGGCGAGATCCCGGCCGGCCAGTACGGGGCCGGCACGATGCGGATCTGGGACCGCGGAACCTACGAGACGCACAAGTGGCGCGACAAGGAGGTCATGGTCACGTTCCACGGCGAGCGGATCCGCGGCAAGTACGTCCTGTTCCGCACCGGCGGCAACAACTGGATGATCCACCGGATGGATCCGCCCGAGGATCCGGACCGCGAGCCGATGCCCGAGCACATCAAGCCCATGCTCGCCCGCACCGGCGACCTCCCCAGCGACGACCACAAGTGGGCGTACGAGATCAAGTGGGACGGGGTCCGCGGGATCGCCTACATCGACGGCGGCCGCCTGAGGATCGAGGCGCGCAGCGGCCGGGACATCACGTCCCGCTATCCGGAGCTGCGCGAGCTCGGCCGCGCGCTGGCGGGCCGCCAGGCGGTGCTCGACGGCGAAGTCGTCGCCTTCGACGCCGACGGCCGCCCGAGCTTCCAGAAGCTCCAGGGCCGCATGCACCTCACGTCCGAGCACGCGGTCCGCCGCCTGTCGCAGAGCGACCCGGTGCACTACGTGATCTTCGACCTGCTGTGGCTCGACGGCCGCTCGCTGCTGGATCGGCCCTACAGCGAGCGGCGCGAGCGGCTGACCGAGCTCGAGCTGAACGGCCCGACCTGGCGCACGCCCGCCAACCACGTCGGCGACGGCGCGGCGATGCTCGAGGCCTCGCGCGCCCAGGGGCTGGAGGGGATCATCGCCAAGCGGCTCGACTGCGCCTATCTGTCCGGTCGCCGCTCGCCGGGCTGGGTGAAGGTCAAGAACGTGCGCGAGACCGACGTGGTGGTCGGCGGCTGGCTCCCGGGCGAGGGCAAGCGCTCCGGCCGGCTCGGCGCGCTCGTCGTCGGCTTCTACGAGGACGGCGAGCTCAAGTACGCAGGGCGGGTCGGGACCGGCTTCGACGAGGCCGAGCTGGGCCGCCTCGGACGCCTGTTCGAGGGCCTCGCGCGCGATGCGAGCCCGTTCGCCGGCCGCCAGCCCCCGCGCGAGACCCAGTTCGTCGATCCGGTGCTGATCGCCCATGTCGGGTATGGGGAATGGACACAGACGAGGACGCTGCGGCACCCGCGCTACCTCGGCCTGCGTGACGACATCGACCCCGAAACCGTGGAGTTCGACGATTCCTGACCGACAGATCGACGGCACCGGCGTGTTCCCGATCGGCCTCGGCGAGATGCCGATGTCGCTCTCCTCGCGCCCGCCCGAGGAGCGCTCGATCCGCACGATCCACGCGGCGCTCGACGCGGGCGTGAACCTGATCGACACCGCTGACGCGTACGCGCGCGACCACACCGACATCGGCCATGGCGAGCGGCTGATCGCCAAGGCCCTGAAGGGCCGCCGCGACGACGTGATCGTCGCCACCAAGGGCGGTCACACCCGCAACGGCGAGGCCTGGGAGCTCGACGGCCGGCCGGAGCACATCCGCGCGGCGTGCGAGGCGTCGCTGCGCGCGCTCGAGACCGACCGGATCGACCTCTACCAGTACCACCGGCCCGACCCGGACGTCCCGTACGCCGAGGCGATCGGCACGTTCAAGGAGCTGCAGGACGAGGGCAAGGTCCGCTGGGTCGGGATCTCGAACGCCAACGTCGAGCAGATCGAGTTGGCGTGCTCGATCGTCGACGTCGTCGCGGTCCAGAACCAGCTCTCGCTCGAGTACCGCTCGCCGATCGCCAAGGGCGAGGTCGCAGAGTGCGAGCGGCGCGGGATCGCGTTCCTGCCGTGGTCGCCGCTCGGCGGGATCAGGTCGGCCGCGGACGCCGCGGGCCGCCACGACCCGGTGCAGGCCGCCGCCGACGCCCACGGCGTGTCGCCGCAGCAGGTCGCGCTCGCGTGGCTGCTGTCGCTGAGCGAGGTCGTGATCCCGATCCCCGGCGCGAGCCGCCCAGAGTCGATCACCGACTCGGTGAAGGCGGTCGACCTGGAGCTGTCGGCCGACGAGCTGGCGGCGATCGGGGCGGAATGAGGGACGTGGTGATCACCCCCTACCGCGACGGGCCGCTGCTCGTGCGCGGGCCGGTCCGGCTGACCGACCAGGACGGCAACGAGATCGAGATCGACCGCGAGACGATCGCGCTCTGCCGCTGCGGCAAGTCGCGCCTGCGGCCGTTCTGCGACGGCACGCACAAGCTGGTGCGCTTCCGCGCACCCAGCGCGCCGGAGAACGGGCGCAACCCGCCGGATATCGCTCCCTGACGGCCGGGGGCTCAGTTACGCTCCCGCGCGTGACGACCCCTCGCCTGCTCATCGCCCTGCTCGCTGCCGCCGCCTTCGCCGTCGCCGCCTGCGGTGACGATGAACCGGAGCCCGCACAGCCGCAGGCCGCCGGCACGCCGGCCGGGCCGTCGTGCGAGAAGGCCGACCTCGAGCTCAAGACGGCCGGGCAGCTGACCGTCGGGACCGACAAGCCCGCGTTCCCGCCGTACTTCGTCAACGACGACCCCACGAACGGCAAGGGGTTCGAGAGCGCGGTCGCGTACGCGATCGCCGACAAGCTCGGGTTCGACGCGTCCGAGGTCAAGTGGAAGGTCGTCCCGTTCAACGCCTCGTTCAAGCCGGGGCCGAAGGACTTCGACTTCGACGTCAACCAGATCTCGATCACCGAGCCGCGCAAGCGGGCGGTCGACTTCTCCGAGCCCTACTACGAGTCGCCGCAGGCGGTGATCGCCCAGAAGAAGTCGCCGGCCGCGAACGCCACCAGCCTCGCCGACCTCAAGGACACGCAGATCGGCGTGCAGATCGGCACGACGAGCCTCGACGCGGTCAACGCGAGCATCCAGCCCTCCAAGCAGCCGAAGGTGTTCGACGACTCGAACGCGACCGTCACCGCGCTCAAGCAGAACCAGGTGGAGGCCGTGGTCACCGACCTGCCGACCGCGCTGTACCTGACCGCGGCCGAGATCCCCAGCGCCACCGTCGTCGGCCAGTTCTCGGCTCCGGGCGGCGACACCTGGGGTGCGCTGCTGGAGAAGGACTCGCCGCTGACGGCGTGCGTCAGCAAGGCGATCTCCGACCTGCGCGAATCGGGCGATCTCGAGCAGATCACCGAGAAGTGGATGGGCGCGGAGACGGCACCTGAGCTGAACTGACCGTGGCGGAGGTCGTCGCCAGCCGGCAGGCCGTGCGGGCCGCGGCGCGGCGGCGCCGCGGGCGGCGCGGGGCCGCGATCTCCGCGCTGTCGACGGTCGTGGTGGTCGGCGGCCTGGTGGCGCTGGTCGTCACCAGCCCGGGCTGGCACGACGTCCGGCAGCTGTTCTTCTCGTGGGAGGACTTCGAGCAGGCGTTCCCCGATGTGCTGAAGGGCTTCTGGCTCGACGTGAAGATGTTCGTGATCGTCGAATGCGTCGTGCTCGTCCTCGGTCTGGTCGTGGCGCTGACCCGCACGTCGAGCGCCGCGACGCTGTTCCCGCTGCGGCTGCTCGCGGTCGTGTTCACCGACGTGCTGCGCGGCGTGCCGACGATCCTGCTCGTGTTCCTGGTCGGTTTCGGCGTGCCGGCGCTGCAGCTCTCCGGCGTCCCGTCCGACCCGGTCGTGCTCGGCTGCGCCGCGCTGGCGCTGTCCTACTCGGCGTACGTGGCCGAGGTCTACCGCGCGGGCATCCGGTCGGTGCATCCCAGCCAGCGCGCGGCGGCGCTCGCGCTCGGGCTGACCGGGTCGCAGGCGCTCCGGCACGTGATCCTGCCGCAGGCCGTGCGCCGCGTCGTGCCGCCGCTGCTCAACGACTTCATCTCGCTGCAGAAGGACGTCGCCCTGGTGGCGATCCTCGGCCCGCTGGAGGCGTTCCGCGTCGCGCAGATCTATGCGTCGTCGAACTTCAACTACACGCCGCTGCTGGCCGCCGCACTGCTGTACCTGTGCGTGACCGTGCCGCTCGCGCGCGTGGTCGACCGGCTGCAGGAGCGCGGGTGACCGCGGTCCTTGAGCTCCAGGCTGTCACCAAGGCCTACGGCGATGTCGCGGTCCTGCGCGGGATCGACCTGTCGGTGCCCGAGCACCACGCCGTCGCGCTGATCGGGGCGTCGGGATCGGGCAAGTCGACGCTGCTGCGCTGCGTGGACCTGCTGGAGGAGATCGACGACGGCGACGTGCTGCTCGACGGCGAGGTCATCACCGATCCGGCGGTCGACCCGGTGGCGGTGCGCCGCAGGCTCGGGATGGTCTTCCAGGCGTTCAACCTGTTCCCGCACAAGACCGTGCTCGAGAACGTCGTGCTCGGGCCGGTGCGCGCGCACGGCGTGGCGGCGGCCGAGGCGCGCGAGCGCGGTCGCGAGCTTCTGGCGCGGTTCGGGCTGGCCGGACGCGAGGACGACAGGCCCGACAACCTGTCCGGCGGCCAGCAGCAGCGCGTGGCGATCGTACGCGCGCTGGCGACCTCCCCGCGGGCGCTGCTGCTCGACGAGGTCACGAGCGCGCTCGACCCCGAGCTGGTCGGCGAGGTGCTCGCCGTCGTGCGCGACCTCAAGGCCGACGGCATGACGATGATCATCGCGACGCACGAGATGGGCTTCGCGCGCGACGTCGCCGACGAGGTCTGCTTCCTGCACGAGGGCCGGATCCTCGAGCGCGGCGCGCCCGAGCGGATCTTCAGCGACCCCGAGCAGCCGGAGACGCAGCGGTTCCTGCGGCGGCTGCTGGCGGCTCGATAGGCCGGCGCAGCGAGCTCTCGCCCGCCCTCCAGGCGTCAAGCAGGTGGCGGGCGAAGCGGCGCTCGAACTCGAGCAGCGCGGCCGCGCCCCACAGGATGTCGGGCGCGAGCGTCGGGTCCTGCTTGGCGAGGCCGCCGGCGAGATCGACCGCCGCGACGTTCTCGTGCACCGCGTCGGCGACCACGTGCTCGTCGTAGAAGTCGAGCGCGTCGCCGTCGAACCCGAGGCGGCGCAGGCCGTTCGCGTAGCGGCGGTTCGGGACCGACGACGTCATCTCGAACAGCGCGAGGTGGCCGACGATCGCGCCGCGCAGCCGCCGGTGAAGCCCGAACATCGACATGAGGTTGACGGTTGCGAGCGTGACCGCGGGCAGGTGGTCGATGTAGGCGCCGTAGCGGGAGTCGAGGCCGAGCGCGTCCATCGCGTCGGCGAACAGCTGCGCGTGGATGCGAGGAGCTTCGCCGCCGCCGTACTCGTCGGTCTGGATCTCGACCATCGCCGCCTTGGGGCCCCCGGACAGCCGCGGCAGCGCCCACGAATGCGGATCGGCCTCCTTGAGCTGGTACGCCGAGCGGTGGACGACGAACTCCAGGTACTGGTCGAGCGTGCCCCTGCGCTCGAGGTGCCGCGACAGCGACGGGCCGTCGTCGGCGGCCTCGAGCTCGCGCAGCTCGACGTCCATGGCGCGGCGCGGCCGGGGCAGCGGGACGTCGCGCCGCAGCGCCGCCTCGAACCGTGCCTCGAGGTCGCCGCGCAGGGCCAGCAGCGACGGCGCCCACTCCCAGCGGTCGTCGACGCCGGGCAGTCCGCGGTAGTGCAGCTCGTAGCACAGGTACAGCCCGAGGTGCAGGTCCTCGGCGTCGGTGGGCGCGGTCGCGGGGAGATCTGAGA
This sequence comes from Solirubrobacteraceae bacterium, assembly GCA_035706585.1. GTDB lineage: Bacteria > Actinomycetota > Thermoleophilia > Solirubrobacterales > Solirubrobacteraceae > DASSUW01. Next base: position 16,105 of record DASSUW010000273.1, read on the forward strand.
CGCCCGCGGGAAGGGCGGTCAGCAGGAGGTCGGTGACGGCCCCGCGGGGCTCTGGCAGGGCGATCACAAGCGAGCCCTACCCTGGCGCTCGAACGGGCGAAACGCGCCCCTGCGGTCAGACCTGTGACGCGAACTCGTCGGCCAGCGTTCGCACGAGACCGTGGACGCCGTCCGCGGCGGCGAGCGCGCGCTGGCGGGCGGCCCCGGCAAGCTCGGGAGGGGCGTGGCCGAGCGCCCGCGCGAGGCGCTCGCGGGCCGTGGCGCGCTCGCCGGTGTGCGGGTCGGTCATCACCGCGTCGAGCCCGTGGCGGCCGGCGGCCCAGCGGTTCTGGTCGAGCTTCCACGACTCGGCGGGCGGTCCTGGGGGGACCCGCGTCGCCAGCTCGTAGGCGACCGTGGCGACCGCTGCCGTGTCGGCGATCGTCGCCTGCGTGTCCGGCACGCGGATCTCGACGGTCCCGAAGATCGGGTGCAGGCGCAGCTCCCACCACCACTGCCGCGGATCGTCGAACCCGCACCAGCGCAGGGCGTCCGCGTAGGCCTCGAAGCTGTCGAGCGCGGGTGGGATGCCCTGGCGCGGGAGGAGCCCGCTGATGCGCGGGCGGACCGACGCCAGGCCGCTGTCACTGCCCTCGTAGAACGGCGCGTTCGCGGCCAGCGCCGCGAGGTCTGGGAGGTGGGAGCGCAGGGCGTTGTAGACCGCGAGCGCGCGGTCCGCGCCGGGGATCGCCACGTGCACGTGCAGGCCGAACACGAGCTGGCGGTGGGCCACGGACACGTACTCGGCGGCGATCGCCTCGTACCGCCGGCCGGGGTTCAGCGGACCGAGGCCGGAGGCGAACGGGTGGACGCCGGCGCCGGCGACGCGGTGGCGCGCCGCGAGCCGCCGGCGCGCCTCCGCGAGCTCGGCGGCAGCAGCGGCGACCGTGGCGTGCGGGCCGGTGACGATCTCCAGCTGCGCGGCGGGCATCTCGATCTTCAACCGCGGGTCGTCGAGCTCCGCGACCGCCGCGGCCGCGCGCGGAGACAGGCCGAGCGTCTCGGGGTCGAGCAGCATCAGCTCCTCCTCGAGCCCGACCGTGACGGCGTCGTGCCGGTCGAACGCGGCGCGCAGCTCGGCGGCCGCGGGCGCCCCACCCGCCTTGCGGCGGGGCGAGTCCCCGATCGGAGCGGGCGAGTCGGACACGGCCCGGGAGGGTAGGTCCCGCGCGTGCGCCTCGTGACCCTGCCCGGCGTGTTCCGTCCGATCAGCGACACCTGGCTGCTGGCCGACGCGCTCGACCGCGAGCCGTTGCCGCCCGGCGCGCGCGTGCTCGACCTGTGCTCGGGGAGCGGCGCGCTGGCGATCCGCGCGGCCCTCGGCGGACGCCGCGCCGCGGCGCGCGACCGGGAAGCTCCGGGATCGGCGCGCACGGTGGTCGCGGTCGACGTCTCGCGCCGCGCCGTGGCCACGATTCGCCTCAACGCCGCACTCAACGGCGTCAGGGTCGACGCGCGCCGCGGCGACCTGTTCGGCGCCGTGGCGGGCGAGCGCTTCGACGCGATCGTCTCCAACCCCCCGTACGTGCCGGCGGCGACCGACGAGCTTCCCGCGCACGGGCTCGCACGCGCCTGGGACGCCGGCCGCGACGGCCGCGCGCTGCTCGACCGCATCTGCGCCGGCGCCGCCCGGCATCTGCGCCCTGGCGGCGTGATCCTGCTCGTCCATTCGTCGCTGCTCGGCTACGAGCCGACCGCGGAGGCGCTCGACGGCCTCGAGGTCGACGTCGCGGCGGCCGAGCGCGGCCGGCTCGGCCCCCTGATGCGTGCCCGCCGCGCCGCCGGGCTGATCCCGGCGGTCGAGCACGAGGACGTGCTGGTCGTCCGCGGCCGCAATACGGCTGCCACGATTGCCGCTCAGACCGGCTGAACGTCACAATGTGAGGCATGGCTCGATCGATCTGGAGCGGCGCGATCTCCTTCGGACTGGTGAACGTGCCGGTGAAGCTCTATTCCGCGGTGTCCCGCAAGACGGTGCGGTTCAACCAGCTCAACGCGGAGACGGGCAACCGGATCCAGCAGAAGCGGGTGGACCCGGAGACCGGCGAGGAGGTCCCGTACGAGCAGATCGTGAAGGGCTTCGAGCTCACCAAGGACCAATACGTGGTCATCACGCCGGACGAGATGGACGCGCTGGACCCCGAGAAGACGCGGACCGTCGACATCGAGGACTTCGTCGATCTCGCCGACATCGACCCGATCT
>DASSUW010000274.1:0-2435 GCA_035706585.1 Solirubrobacteraceae bacterium
CGCGAGCACCGCCAGCACCCGCTCCAATCCCCGCCACACGAACTCATGCTCCGAACGCGCCGTCAACCCCCACGGCCCACCCGACCGACACGCCAACCCCGCCACCCCATCCACATCAACCGTCACCGACACGCTCACGGCGCGAACCGGATGAGGAACCCGCCCGCGCACGGCTCGGCGGCCACGCCGACGGCACCGTCCGCGAGCGCCGCGGTCATCGCCTCGCGCACCTGCAGGCGCCGGCTGAGCCGATCACCGTCGCCCGCCACGCGGACGACGGTCCCGGCAGCTGCCGCCCGCACCGGCCCGTCGCCGAGCCGCCACTCGATCTCGACGTCGTCCTGCGGGACGCCGTCGCCCGCGCGCAGCCCGTCATAGAGCTCGGCGCGGTACGCCGTAAGCCGCGCGCCCAAGCCCGACAGGTAGAGAATCAATCCGGGGCCGTTGAGCGGATCCGCCGTCCACCGGATGACTTCGATCCCGCGCCGCAGCGCCTGCCGGCGCTGCTCGAGCTTGAGCGCTCGCCCGAGGCCCCGGCGCCGGTGGGCGGGCGCGACGGCGAGGCCGCACGAGAACAGGAACGGCACCCGATCGCGCACGCCGTGGATCGCGAACGAGGCGCCGACCACCTCGTCGCCGCTGCACGCGACCAGCACGAGCCCGCCGCTCGCGGCCGCCGTGAGCATCAGCCACGGCGGCACGCTGTCGGCCGGCTCGAACCCCAGCACCGCGCCGAGCAGGCGGGCCGCCGGGACGAGCTGGTCGCGCCTGGCCTCGACGATCGCGATCACCCTCGCGACGATCGAGGCGGAACGGCAACCTCGCCATCGGCCGATCGGACGGTCGGCGGTCCGCGGCGCGCCGACGATCGGCCGATGCTCAGGTCATCCCGGCAAGCAGCGCGGCCGGAGCGACGCCGAGACCCTGGGCCACCTTGACGATCGTGCTCAGGCGGGCGTCACGGCCTCCGCGCTCGAGGCGCGAGATCTCGCTGAAGTGCAGCCCGCAGCGGTGCGAGAGCTCGATCTGCGACAGCCCGGCGGCGCGCCTGAGCTCGCGGATGTTGGCGCCGAGCTGGTCCTGGGGCTGCACCGGGCCGGATGCTCAGCCAGGCCAGCCAATCGGTCTAGAGCCAATAGCTCAAACGGCGAGGGACGGAACGGGTCGCTCCCGTGCGACCCGGCCCTCCGGGCCGGGTTCGCCGGCTACTCCAGCAGGTCGCGACGCATCGCCTCGGCGACCGCCGCCGCGCGCTCGGAGACCCCGAGCTTCTCGTAGATGTGCGCCACGTGAGTCTTGACGGTCGCGCGCGCGAGATGCAGGTCGCGGGCGATCTCCGGCAGGCTGCGCCCGTCGGCGATGAGCCGCAGCACCGAGCGCTCGCGCTCGGTCAGCCGGATGCGGCCGGCGCCGCCACGCAGCCGGATCTCGCCCGCCACGTCGGTCAGCACGCCGCGCGAGAGGACCGTCTCGCCGCGCGCGGCGGCGCCGATCGCGTCGCACAGCTGGTCCGCGCTCGCGTCCTTCGTCAGCACACCCGCGGCGCCGTCCTCGAGCGCGCGGTAGGCGCGATCCGGGCTCGGCCCGGCGCACAGGAAGAGGATCCGGGTGGGGATGCCGTCGCGTCGCACGGCTCGCAGGACCCGGTCGCCGTCGAGCCGCGGCAGCGGCAGATCGAGCACCGCGACGTCGGGCTGCAGGGCGACGATCGCGTCGAGGGCGGCGCGGCCGTCCGCCACCTCGCCGACGAGCTCGAACGCAGCGCGCTGGCGGATCGTGCGGGCGACGGCGTCACGGAAGAGGGGCTGCGCGTCGCCGGTGATCACGCGAATCGACATGTCGCTCACTCGGCAAGGTATCTCCCGCGCAGCGAATGGTCAATAGTCAGAGTGATTTAGCATAATCGCCCGATGCGGGGGTCGGCCGCAGATACGGCCCGCCGGCCGATGGTGCGGCCCGCGTGCCGGCTCGACGCTGCGGGCATGACGACCGAACATCACCGGGTCCGCGACGCGCTGGCGCTGCCGGCACCGGGCGAGCCGCTCGTGGCGCGCGCCCAGCGCCGTGACCGCTATCCGATCCATGTGACGACCACGATCGAGGGGCTCGTCGAGCAGCTCGTTCCCGCGCTCGGGCCCGGACCGTCGGTGACCGTGCTCACCGACGAGACCGTCGAGGCGCTCTACGGCGCGACGCTCGTGCGCGCGCTGCGGGCCGCCGGCTTCGATCCGCTCGTGCGGGCGATCCCGCCCGGCGAGCCGAGCAAGAGCATCGACCAGGCGGTGGCGCTGTGGCACTGGCTCGCGGAGTCCGGGGCCGCACGGCGCGACGTGCTCGTGGCGTTCGGCGGCGGCGTCGTCGCCGACCTGGGCGGCTGGGTCGCGTCGGCGTACATGCGCGGCATCCCCGTGGTGAACGTGCCGACCACGCTGCTC
>DASSUW010000275.1:0-4314 GCA_035706585.1 Solirubrobacteraceae bacterium
CGGGCGACGCGACGCGCGTGGCCGAGCACGCGTCCAGCGGCAACGGCACCGGGGAGGTCGAGGCCGTGATCCCGCGGGCGACGCCGCGGCCGCAGCCGCAGGCACGGCCCGCGCCGGCCGCGCCGCTGCGGTCCTCGCAGCCGTCGCGCACCGCGACCGCGCCGCCCCGGCGGCCGGCGGCGCCCGCTCGGCACAGCGACGGGGGCTCGTCGCGCGCCGGCCGGCTCACGCTCATGGTGATCGGCGGCATCGTCGCGGCCGGGCTCGTGATCTTCGGCGCCACGCAGCTCCTCGGCGGCGGCGGCAACGAGCCCGCGCCCGCCCCCAACGTCACCCAGCCGCCCGACGCGACGCCCGGCGGCGGGGGCTCCGACGTCGCCGACCAGCGGCCCGACGCCGTGGTCGTCGTGCTCAACGGCACGGCCACCGACGGCCTCGCCGGCGACCTGGCGAACAATCTCATCGACGCGGGCTACTCGTCCGACCCGGGGATGATCCGGACCGGCAACAACACGGATCAGCAGCGCCAGGACTCCGTCGTCCTGTACGCGTCCGGCAAGCGCCGGCTCGCCCGTGACGTGGCCCAGATCCTCGGCATCAATGCTCGTCCCGAGGAGGTCGACGCCGACACGCTGGCGCTGGCCAACAACACCGGCGACGACGCGGCCGGGCACGAGACCGATGTCGTCGTCGTCGCGGGCGCCGACCTGGCCTCCTAGCCGCGCTCGTTGACCCGGCTCGCTCGCGCCGTCTTCATCCTCCTGGTCGGCGCCACGGTCGCGGCCTTCTTCGCTGCCCAGCGCCTGAAGGGCGAGCCCGCCGTCGCCCAGGTCGAGAGCCTGGCCGCGGTGTTCTCGCCGAACGGCGACGGGGTCAAGGACGTCAACGTGTTCCGGGTCGAGCTGCGCGAGCGCAGCGAGGTGTCGGTGGACGTGGTCGACGCCACCGGCGACGCTGTCCGCCGCCTCGCCGACCGCGCCGACGTCGGCCCGCAGGCGCCGCTCCGGCTGCGCTGGGACGGCCGCACCGACGACGGCCGGCTCGTGCAGGACGGGCGCTACCGCGTCCGCGTGATCCTGCGCCGCGAGGGCCGGTCGGTGACCGTACCGCGGACCACCCTTGTCGACACCAAGGCGCCGCGGCCGCGCGTCAAGCGCGTCCTGCCGGCCTCGATCGTCGCCCCGGGCACGACGCCGTTCAACATCGAGGTCGGCTCGGTGTCGCGCCGGCTCGCCAAGCGGGCGCGGATCTACAAGATCGAGGGCGGCACGTCACGCGTCGTGGCCGAGCTGCCGCCGGCGACCGACACGCGGACGCTGACCTGGGACGGCAAGATCGACGGCAAGCCGGCGCCGCTCGGCTCCTACCTGGTGCAGGTCATCGCGCGCGACCGCGCAGGCAACGACGGCGTCACGCCCGCGAAGGTGCCGCCCGAGCGCGGTGAGTCGCGCGGCGTGCCGGCGTTCACGATCCGCGCGATCGCGGGCGTCCCGCCCGTCCGGCCGGTCACGGCCGGCACGAAGGTGACGGTGTTCGTCGACGCGCGCGGTCGCCCCTACCACTGGCGCCTGAGGCGGATCGGTGCGTCGCGCCCCGTGCGCAAGGGCCGCGGCCAGGCCAAGGAACCCGTGACGTTCGTCGCGCCCAAGGGCGACTCGGGCGTCTACCTGCTCGAGCTGTCCGTCGGCGCCTACACGAGAACCGTGCCGGTGCTCGTGCAGTCGCGCGAGCGCGCCCGCATGCTCGTGGTCGTGCCGACGATCACCTGGACCGGCACCGAGGCGGTCGACGAGGACCACGACGGCGTCTTCAACACGTTCGCCACCGGCGCCCCCGTGAGCTGGCCGCGCCCGCAGCCCGACGGCCTGCCGGCCGACTTCCGGGAGAACGTCGCGCCGCTGCTGCGCTTCCTCGACAAGGCCGGCGTGCGCTACGACCTCACGAGCGACCTCGACCTCGCGCTGTCGCGCTCGCCGCGCGCGTCCGACCGGCCGGGCGTCCTGCTGGCCGGCGCCGAGCGCTGGATCCCGCGCAGCTACGCGCGCCGCCTGCGCGACTACGTGGCCGACGGCGGGCGGCTGGCGAGCATCGGCGTCGAGAGCCTCCGCCGGGGCGTCACGGTCCGCGCCAACGCGTCCGCGACCGCCGGCCGTTTCCTGCGGCCGACGCAGATGTCGGTCAGCGATCCGTTCGGCACGCGCTTCGAGCCCGTGCGCCGCACCGACGCGCCCGCGACGCTCACGGTCATCGACGGCGACCCGGCCTACGCGCTGCTGGAGGGGTTCGACGGCACGCTCGGGGGCTTCAGCGTGCTCGAGGAGAGCGACCCGGCGCCCGAGGGCCGCGAGCGCGTGCTGGCCGCGCTCGGCGTCGAGAACGCGTCCGACGACCCGACCGCGGACGCCGACGAGCCGCCGGCGCCGCTGCGCCCCGCCGTGGCGGCCACCGAGATCGGCAAGGGCGTGATGATCCGCGTCGGCCTGCCGGAGTGGTCCCAGCGCCTCGGCGACCGTCAGGTGGCCCAGATCACGCTCAACATCGCGGACCTGCTGCGCCACCTGCCGGCCAAGATCCACACCCCGCCTAAGTGACGTCCGCGCGCTCGGAGCCGAGGCGCCCGCTCTCGATCCCGAGCCCCTCCAGCCGCTCCCACAGCGGCAGGTTCTGCGTGTGCGCCGGTCCGCCGGGGTGATCGAACTGCCACGTCGCCCGCTCGAGCGCGCGGGCGTGCAGGGCCTTCCGGCGCTCGTCGTCCGGCTCGCCCGGCGGGCCGTACCAGAGCTCCGCATCCGGGTGCAGGTCGCGCAGCGAGCGCGCCAGCGGGTACTGATCGGGATGGAAGACGATCAGCACGCGCGGGAACCCGGGGAGCCGCATCCGCCGCGCCTGGACGGCGGCGAGGCTGTCGGCCACCGTGTCGCTCACGCGGGCGACCGCGGCGTACGACAGCCGCGGCGGGTCGACGGCGACGACGCCCGGGGCGGCGAGGAGATCCTCGGCGCGCTCGCGCAGCGCGAACCGCTCGAGCGCGACCGGCAGCAGCAGCACGCCGAGCGGCCGCTCTTCGTCGAAGCGGCGCGACTCCGCGTCGGCGATCCGGCCCCAGCCGAAGATGCCGCCGCGCTGGCGCGGCAGGTGCCGCCCGCTCCGCCAGCCGTAGCCTCCACCCGGGTCCGTCATGACACCATCCGTACCCGGGCGCGGGCGTCGCGGAAGCGCACGACCTCGTAGGCGATCACCCCGACCGCGATGCCGGTGACCACCGCCAGCGCGGCGAGCGCGCTCCATTCGGTGCCGAGCGGCACGCACGCGGCGCACAGCAGCGCCGCCACCAGCCGCTGCGGGCCGAAGCCGGCGGCGAGGCGCAGCTTGAACGCCACGTGTGCCAGCAGATACAGCGCCACGCCGCCGAACAGCGCCGTCGCCGCCTCGATCTCGAGCGGCTCGCCGGTGTGGGCGACGACCTGCTCGACGCCGAGGGCGAACAGCTCGATGCCGGCGATCAGCGGCAGGTGCAGGTAGGCGAACGCGTCGCGCGCCAGCCGGTTGCGCGCCTCGCCGCGCAGCTCGCCGAGCCGTTGCTGGCCGAGCGCGGCGACGACGTCGAAGTACGCCCACCACAGCGCCGCCGACGTCAGCAGCGACAGCACGGCCGCGAGCCCGATCGCGCCGTCGAGCGGCTCGCCGCCCGCGCCCACGCCGATCGCGACGATCGACTCGCCGAGCGCGATGATGACGATCAGCGAGAAGCGCTCGGCGAAGTGCGCCGGATGGACGCGATAGCCGGCCACGCCGCGCACGTACGGTCCGCCGTAGTCCAGCGCGAGCGCGACGAGCCAGAACGCCGCCTGGAGCGTCCCGTCGAACAGCGACGCCGCGACGATCAGCAGCGGCCCGGTGACCGCGGTCGGCACCAGCCGGCCGACGGCGACGTGGACGTCCGGGTCGTCGGAGCTCGCGACCCACCAGAGCGCGAGGTGCGCGACGCGCATCACCAGATAGGCGAGCGCGAACAGCAGCGCGTGCGCGTCGAACGCCTCGGGCACCGCGAGCGCCACCAGCACCATCGCCGCCATCGCCACGATCACCACGACGCGGGCGCGGTCGTCCTCGCCGGAGACGTGGTTGGTGAGCCAGCCGTAGGCGCCCCAGCCCCACCACAGCGCCGCCAGCACCAGCAGGCCCTGCGCGATGCCCGCCCACGACAGGTCGTGCGCCATCAGCGCCGTCACGCGCGTCATCGCGAACACGAAGACCAGGTCGAAGAACAGCTCGAGCGGCGTGACGCGCTGCTCGTACGTCTCGGCTGGCACA
>DASSUW010000276.1:0-13444 GCA_035706585.1 Solirubrobacteraceae bacterium
GAACGTCACGAACTTGCTGCCCGACGGCACCGTCTGCGACGGGTAGGTGCCCGGCGCCACCGAGACGACATCGCCGGAGGCCGCCACCGCATACGCGCGCCCCAGCGACTTGCACGGCACCGCCGACGTGCACGAGCCCGAATCCGAGCCGTTGGGACTCACGTTGAGCGTCGCCGCCTGGGCCGGGGCGGCAACACCGAGAGCGCAAAAGAGCGCAAGGAACACAACACGACGCACAGGTCGCTCCTTCTTGGGCCGAATTGACACAGCGCGCAGCGAGCGGTGGACAACCGCCGTCAGGCGCACTGGACCGGACCCACCGGCGCGCAACCGTGCGCCTCCCTGAGAGATGGGTCGATCAGGACTCGAGGTAAGACTCCCCCGGCGCCGCCGCCGTTCGGAATCCAATTCCGTCGGCGTCGAGGGCCCCTGCCTACCGCGCCGGTTTAGTTCCCCGGTGTTGATGGCATCAAACCCGTCTGGTTGTAATGCGGCCGGTCGGCGCGCGGCGGCCACGGAGCGCAGCCGGCGCCCAGGGGCGATCGAGGCGTGACGCATGCGGTCACTCCTTTTTCGTGGTTATTTGAGAGGGGCCGAACCCGGCGTCCGCCCGCGCCGGCATTCAGACGTTCTGAGCATTCGAATTGGCGCTCAGATCTCTCCGTTTATCGGGGCTTGAGGCGATCCCTTGAGGGCTTTAGCCGGCAATTACCACGAACGGGGGAAGGGTCTGGCACCCAAGACCCTTCCCCCTATTTGCAGGAGTGCTAGAGCCCCAGAATTCCGATGTCCACGGGGCCGGAATCCGGCGTCGCCGGCGCGATCGAGGGCTCCCCCGGCTTCCGCCCCGGACTACCGCCCGGTGTTGATGGCATCAACGCATGGCGACCGCACAACTTGCGGTCACCATGACGCCAACGCGTCAGTTTCAGCGCACGCGCAGCCGCAGGGCGCGCGCGTGCGTCCGCTGGCCGGCGCCGATGGCCCGGACCACGACCCGGTAGCGACCCTTCTTGAGCCGCCGAGCCTTGATCTTGTGGGCGCCGCGCGGAGCCGCGACGAACTTGAAGCTGCGGACGCGGCGTGGCGGGCGCTTGCCGCGGAGACGCTTGACGCGCACCGACACGCGGGCGCTCAGCGAGAGGCCGACGCGGAGCCGTGTCTTGCGCGGACAGCCGCGGCGCCGATGCTTGCAGATGACCTTCGGCTTCAGCTTCGCACGCACGATCCGCAGCACTGCGGCACCGGCACCGGCACCGGCACCGGGCGCCTTGGCGCCGAACTCGTACGCGCCGGCGTCGGGACGGCTGTCGCGCGCCAGCCCGAGCTTGTCCACCGGCGGCGCCGACTGCGGGCTGCCGGTGTTGATCGCCGGCGAGCCGGCGCGCAGCCGGAAGTCGCCGCGCGCGGGATCCAGCCAGGAGAACGCGGCGGTGCGATCGGACGAGCTCGACGACGGCGAGACCCGCTTGTCGGTCGGGCCGCACTTGTCGCCCACGTTGTACTGGTAGGTGATGCCGCCCTTGCAGTCCCAGCCGCCGAGGTTGCCGGACCAGACCGTGCCGCCGGCGCCGCCGCTCGAGGAGATGAAGACGGGGCTCTCGAACGTGTTGTTACGCACGACCCAGCCGTTCATGGGGTCGCCGCCCTCCCCGTTCGGGCCGGTGTCCGCGACGTACACGCTGTAGTAGTGCCAGCCGCTGTTGTTCTCCATCTCGGGGTGGCTGAACACGTTGTTCTCGATCGTGATGCGACCGTACGCGGGCGGCGGCGGGCTCCACCACGTGCCGAACGTGAAGAAGACGTCGAAGACCGCGCAGTCGCGGAAGTACGAGTTGCGCAGCGTGAAGCCCTCGACGCCGATGGCGTAGAGGCACTCCATGTGCGTGCCGTCGGTCCTGTAGATCGCGTCGTGAAACGTGACGTTGTCGACGGTCTGGTGCTGGCCCGACGCGAGCATGACCTTCTCGTCGGTGACGTTGCCGATCACCGCGTTCTTCACCGTCACGCGATCGCCGCCGAGCTCGAACGCGGCACCGTCGGTCCGGGCGCCGCCGGCATCCACGTTGATGCCGTCGAACGTGACGTTGCTCGCGTCATTGACCATCTGCCGCAGCACGACGCCGGGACCGCCGCGGAACGTCACGGCCTTCGTGCCGTTCGGCGTCGACTGGCGGCCGTACGTGCCGGCCGCGACCTGGATCAGATCGCCGCTCGCGGCGCGGCCGTAGGCGTACTCGAACGAGGCGCAGGGCGCGAGGGCGCAGTCACCGACGTCGACGCCGACACGCGCGACGTGCCGTGTCGCCGCGGATGCGGGCACGCTCGTGAGCAGCGCGACGAGGAAGACGGCGAAAGCGAGCGTACGCGCACGCGGGACAGCGACGATGTTCGAGAACGTCAAAAGGAACAACCCCCCAAGGAAGCATCGGGTCGAGGCCCTGACCCTGCTATCGACCCGCGCGTCAGCTCCTTGACGCGCGCTGTCAGGCAATCGCCCCGCCGCGAGCGCGACAGACTAGCCGATCGGACGGCGGCGCACGCCGCCGGCGGCGCTCAGGACTCGGCGACCGCGGCTGCGGACGTGAGCTTGGGCGAGGCCGGAAGCCGCCGCCGGACGAGGTTTCGCGCCTCGTCGGCGAGCTCCGGGACGCGCCAGAGGCAGAGGGCGCCGTAGACGACGGCGCCGGCGGCGATGCAGATGAGCAGCCGGGCGATCTGGTTCACGCCGGCGTCCTCGAGCCCGAGCCGCACGAGCAGAACCACTGCGCACATCCCGACGGCCGCCTGAAAGACGCCGCTGACGCTGCGGAAGAACACGAGCGGGGAAACGTGGAGCGCCCGGGCCGCGAGGACCGTCTGGAACGGTTCCACGAGCGTCGTCGAGATCGCATAAGCGGTGGCGACGCCGACGACGCCCCAGTGCAGCCCGCTGGAGAACGCGATCAGGTGCGCGGACGTGAGCACGAGCGAGAACCGGAACATCGTGCGCGTCCGGTCACGCGCCATGAGGATGTCGCTGTTGAGCACCTGCAGTGCCTGCACGATCCCGACCCACGCGAGGATCTGCACGACCGGCACCGCCTCGTCCCACTGGTCGCCGAGCACCACCGGAACGAAGTCCGGGGCCACGACCATCAACCCGGCGAGCGCCGGCACCGATACCGCGGCCATCAGGCGGGTGACGCGCGCCCACGTGGCAGCGATCCGCTCCGGCTCGTCCTGGATCCGCGAGAACGCCGGCGAGAACACGCGCTGGAGCGGCGCGCCGATCTTGCTGGCGGGCACGAGCATCGTGTTGTAGGCGACGGCGTAGACGCCCAGTGCCGAGGTGCTCAGGAACTTGCCGATCAGGAACCGGTCGCCGTTGACCTGCGTGTAGAACAGCATCCGGTGGCCGAGCATGTAGATGCTGAAGCCGCCGAGGTCGCGCAGGCTGGCGAGCGAGAAGGCAAAGCGCGGACGCCAGGTGGAGCGCAGCCACACGAGGACGGTCGTCACGACCGTCGTGACCATGTACTGAAGGATGATCGCCCAGGCGCCGGCGCCGAGCGCGGCGGCGGTCACCGCGACGATCCCGCCGACGATCGCGCCCGCCATCGGCAGCATCTCGACGCGCCGGAAGTCCATGTCGCGCAGCATCAGCGACTGCTGCGGAGCGCCGATCGCCGCGATCAGGAACGTCGCCGACAGCGCGGCGAGCAGCGGCTTCGCGTCCGGCTCGCCGTACAGGCCCGCCAGCGGGCCGGCGAACACCACGCCGAGCACGGTGAACACGACACCGCTGGCGGCGGTCACCCAGAACGCCGTGTCCTTGTCGACCGCGCTGAGCGTCTTGCGCTGGATCAGCGCGGCGCCGAGCGCCAGATCCGAGAAGATGAGGACGAGGCTCGAGAACACGAGCGCGAGCGCAGCCAGGCCGTACTCGGCCGGCGTCAGCATCCGGGCGACGGCGACCGCGACCAGCGCCCGCGTGATCTGCAGCCCCACCTGGGACGCGCCGACCCACGCGAGCCCGCGGAGAATCCGGCGCCGCAGATCCGGGACGCCTGTGGTGGGAGCTGCCTCCATCGCTGCCGAGATTAGGTGCACCCGGCCACGGTGGTCCTGGACGGATGGCCAGGCTGCGCGCCGGCTCCGGCCTCTACCTTGACCGCCATGTGCGGCATCACAGGCGCCTTCCGGCTGGACGGCCGGCCCGGACCGGTCCTCCCCGAGCACGTCCTCCGCGCGATGACGGACATCATCGCCTACCGCGGACCGGACGACGCCGGCTTCGTCGAGGGCGACGGGTGCTCGCTCGGCGCGCGACGGCTCTCCATCATCGACGTCGAGGGCGGCCACCAGCCGTTCTCCGACGAGCGCGGCCGTATCTGGGGCGCCCAGAACGGCGAGATCTACAACCACGACGCGCTGCGCGACGGCCTGCGCGCCCGCGGCCACACGCTGCGCAGCCGCTGCGACACCGAGGTGCTGCCCCACCTGTACGAGGAGCACGGCCCGCGCCTGGCCGAGCACCTGCGCGGCATGTTCGCCGTCGCCGTGTGGGATCAGGATCGCCGCCGCGGCGTCCTGATCCGCGACCGCCTCGGCATCAAGCCGCTCTACTACGCGATCGTCGGCGATGTCGTGGTCTTCGGCTCCGAGCTCAAGTGCGTCCTCGCCAGCGGCGTGGTCTCCGGCGAGCTCGACCCCGAGGCGCTCGCCGCGTACCTGATGCTCGGCTATGTGCCGGGCGCCATGACGCCGCTCAAGCAGGTCCGCAAGCTGCAGCCGGGCGAGCGGCTGATCGTCGAGGACGGCAAGGTCACGGTCGAGCGCTGGTGGCACTACCCGGCGCCCGCCGCCGACCCGGTCGAGCGCTCGTCGGAGGAGTGGGCCGAGATCGTGCTCGCCAAGCTCGACGAGTCCGTCGAGATGCGCCTGATGAGCGACGTGCCGCTCGGCGCGATGCTCAGCGGCGGCCTGGACTCGAGCCTGATCGTCGCGCTGATGGCCAAGCAGATGGACCAGCCGGTCGACACGTTCGCCGTCGGGTTCGCGGGCGAGGACTCCGAGCTGCCGGACGCGCGCCGCGTCGCCGACGCGCTCGGCGCCAACCATCACGAGCTGCAGATCGCGCTCGACACGTCCTACGACCAGCTCGCGAAGCTGATCTGGCATCTCGACGAGCCGCTCGCCGACCTGTCCTCGCTCGGGTTCCTGCCACTGTGCGAGCTGGCGGCCGAGCACGTGACCGTCGCGCTGTCCGGCCAGGGCGCCGACGAGCTGTTCGGCGGCTACCGCAAGCACCGCGTGGCGTCGCTGACCGAGCGCTGGAACCGCCTCCCGGCGCTGCTCCGCGGCCCCGCCGCGGCGGCGATCGCGCGTGCCGGCGGGCGCGGCGGCCGCATGGCCGAGGCTCTCCAGGCGGCCGATCCGGTCGCCCGCGTGCTCGCCACCAGCGGCTTCGTCCGTCCCGACCTGCGCGGCGACATCTTCGGCGGTGCGCTGGCCGACTACGCCGGCGCGGCCGAGGCCGTCCTGCGCGACCGGCTGTCCGGCGCGCCGGGCGCCGCACCGCTCGAGGCGGCCCTGTACATGGACGCCCGGCTCGGCCTGGTCGACGACATGCTCACGTACTTCGACCGTGCGTCGATGGCCTGTTCGCTCGAGGTCCGCGTGCCGTTCCTCGACCACGAGCTGGTCGAGCTCGCCGCGACGATCCCGACCGGCCACAAGGTGCGGCGCCTGCAGGGCAAGCACGTGCTGCGCCTGGCCGCCAAGGGGCGCGTTCCGGACTTCGTGCTCGAGAAGCGCAAGCGCGGCTTCTTCAACGAGGCCGTCTCGACGTGGATGGCCGCCGACGACGCCGCCGTCGTGCGCCGGCTGCTGCTCTCGGACGACCCGGCGTACGCCTCCGTCGTCGACCCCGGCACGGTCCGCACGGCCGTCGCCGAGTGGCGCGGCGGCCGCGCGGAGCACTCGAACCTGCTGCTCGGCCTCGTGATGCTCGAGCTGTGGATGACCGAGTACCTGCCGCGCGCGATGACGCCCGTCGATGCGCGGGTCGCCGCATGACGCTGCGCTACGCGGTCTCCACGCCGGCCCGCAACGAGGAGGCCAACCTGCGCCGTCTCGGTGCCGCGCTGGCGGCCCAGACGCACCCGCCGGTCGCGTGGGTGGTGGTCGACGACGGCTCCACCGACGGGACGGCCGGCGTGTTGGCCGGGCTCGCCGCCGCGCACGACTGGGTCCGGCCGCTCGCGCGCGACGGCGCGGACCGCGACGAGCCGCTGGCCGACGGCCGCCGCCGCGCCCGCGACCTCGACGGCTTCCTGCGCGGCGCCCGCTCGCTCACCGTGCCGGTCGACGTGATCGTCAAGGTCGACGCCGACATCTCGTTCGAGCCCGACTACTTCGAGCGGCTGATCGGCCGCTTCGCCGCGGACGAGACGCTCGCGATCGCCAGCGGCACCTGCTACGAGCAGGAGGGCGACCAGTGGGTCCGCCGCACCAAGGCCGAGAGCACGGTCTGGGGTGCCACGCGCGCCTACCGCGCCGACTGCCTGGCCGACGTCGAGGCGCTCGAGCCGTGCATGGGCTGGGACGGCCTCGACGAGATCCGCGTGCAGCTGCGCGGCCTGCGCACGCAGGCGTTCGTCGACCTGCCGTTCCGCCACCACCGCCCGGAGGGCGGCCGCGAGCTGACGTCGCTGCACCAGGGCGAGGCGCTCGGACGAGCGTCCTGGTACATGGGCTACAGGCCCACGTACATGGTCATGCGCGCGGTCTACCGCGCCCGCCGCGAGCCGGCCGCGCTGGCGATGCTGTGGGGCTACGCCGCCGCGGCGGCCCGGCGCGCTCCGCGCTGCCCGGATACGCAGGTCGTGCGCGTACTGCGCGAGCGCCAGCGGCTCGGCGTGGCACTCCGGCGCGGCGCGCCGGCATCCTAGGCGGCGCGAACGTCCTCGCGGCGGCGCTCGGCCGTCGTGCCTCTGCGGGAGAAGTCGGCCACGTAGTAGGCGACCATGGCGAGCACGTCCCCGAGGTACGCGACCTTGCGGCGAACCGGCGCGTCCAGCCGGGCGATCGCCGTCGCGTCGCGCCGCAGGTAGGCCGCGGCCTCGCGCAGCGCGCGCCGGCGCGGCGCGCCCGGATCGGCCGCCCGGTTGATGTCGAGCAGGCGCCGCGCCTGCTCGCGCGGCGTCTCGTCGTGCGAGTGATAGACGCTCGCGCCGGCCTCGTAGACCACCGACCAGCCCCCGCCGACCACGCGCCGCGCCCATTCGAGGTCCTCCGCGGCCGGGAGCGTGAACGGCTCCTGCTGCCAGACCGTGCGCCGGATGCAGGACGCGGCGTTGCTGAAGAGCGGCCGCGAGCCCTTGCCCGCGTACACGCGGCGCGCGGGGCCGAACTCGCGCTCCAGCCGCGCGACCTCGCGCCACGGCGCGCCCTCCCACGGCACCTGCCGGCACGCCACGCCCGCGACCTCGGGGTCGGCGAACGGGGCGATCATCCGCGCGATCCAGTGCTCGTCCGTCGGTATCGCGTGCGCGGACAGGATCAGCACCAGGTCGCCCTCGACACGTTCGATGCCGACGTTGAGCGCGGTGGAGTAGTCGAAGTCGTCGGGCGCGATCTCGTGGATGCGCGCGCCGCCGGAGCGGGCGATCTCGATCGTCGCGTCGGTGGAGCCGCTGTCCACGACGAGCACGTCGAGGTCGAAGCCCGGCTGCTGGCGCGCCAGGCTGTCCAGGCACCGGCCGATGAGCTCGGACTCATTGAGGGTTCGGATCACCACACCGATCTTCGGCACGTCGATGTGCCAGCGTAGTGGCCCGGCGGAGCGCAAAACCTAGCCAGAAGTCCATGCCGACCGGGCGGCCCGTTTTCTAGCGTTGTGGCCATGCAGCGCACCGATGACGGCATCGCGATCGTGGTGCTGACCCATAACCGCGTCCACCTCCTGCGCAAGTGCGTCGAGAACGTGCTGCTGCGGACGTCGGACCACACGCGCGAGATCGTCATCTGGGACAACGGGTCCACGGACGGCACGCCGGAGTACCTGGCCACGATCACCGACCCGCGCTTCAAGATCCTGCGCAGCGAGACGAACGTCGGCCACAACGGCTACGCGCGCGGCTTCCGCGCCACCGAGTCCGCATACATGGTCGAGCTCGACGACGATGTCATCGCGGCTCCCGAGGGCTGGGACGCCACGCTGCTCGACGCCTTCAACCGCCTCCCGGACATCGGATACCTGGCTGCCGACCTCGAGGACGACCCGAACGACGAAGCCTCGCGCTACCGCTACGAGATCCGGGTCGACGAGTACCAGCTCGTGGAGGAGAACGGCGTCCGGCTGCTCACCGGCCCGGCCGGCGGCGGCTGCGCGATGACCTCGCGCGAGCTGCACGATCGCGTCGGCGGCTGGCAGGAGCGGCCGGACGAGATCTTCTGGATCGAGGACGGCGCGTACATCGCCGACATCCAGAAGATCGGGTTCCGCCCCGCGGTGCTCGCCGATCTCAAGGTCCACCACACCGGCGGCCCCTACTACACCGAGCCGATCGCCGAGAAGACGAACTTCTGGCGCAAGTACCACGCGAAGCGTGCGCGCCGCGACGCGGTCAAGCGGGTCCTGGTGCGCGTACCGTTCGTGCGCCGGCTGAACGCCCGCCACGGCTGGTTCGTCGCCCCTTAGAGGGCGGCGAGCACTTCGGCGATGCGCGTGACGCTGCGCGCGCGCTCGTACGCCTCCGGCGGCGCGCTGTCCGGCTGTGGGCCCGCGGCCACCCGCTCGCGGACAGCCGCGGCGATGCCGCCGACGTCCGACGGCCGCACGAGCGAGACCTGCGGCAACGGCGCCAGCATGTCGCGCACGTCACCGTCGGGCACCGCGGCGAGGATCGGTCGCCGGGCGGCCAGGTACTCGTACGTCTTGTACGGGATCAGGCCCGCCCGCACGCCGCGCGGCAGATCGTGCATCGGCAGGAACAGCAGGTCGGCTGAGCGCATGAGCGCCACCGTCTCGTGGTGCGGCAGCAGCCCGTGATCGCGGACGAAGTCGTAGCGCTCGGCGACCGCGCGGTCGGCGGCGGTCAGCCCGCCCGCCAGGTGAACCTCGACGTGGCCGCGCAGCGCCGGGTCGCCGGCGAGCGCCTCGAGCAGGAAGACGTGCGAACGGCTCAGGACGTCGAGGCCGCGCACGGTTCCACCGAGCAGGCGGCGGCGGGTGCGCGTCCGGCGGAGCTGCTGCCCGAGGCCGGTGTGCAGGGAGCCCGTGTGCACGATCCGGAAGGTGCCGGCGCCGGAGCGGTCGGCGGCGACGTCGAAGTCGTCCGGCTCGTAGCCGATGGGGATGCCCGTCACGACCACGCGACGCGCCAGCTCAGGCATCGCGGCGCGCACGCGCTTGGCGGCCTCCGGAGCGGCCATGACGACCGCCGAGGCCGTCGCCAGCGCCCGGCGCATGCGCCGGAGCTCGAGCGCGCGATGGACGCCGGTGGGGTACATCCGCATCTCGTCGAGCGCCCACGGGTCCTCGAGGTCGGCGACCCACGGCCGGCCCAGGTCGCGGGCGAGCTGCGCACCGGCGAACGCCGTCTCGTACGGCAGGCACGACGCGTAGATCACCTCCGCGTCGGCACCGACCGTGCGCCCGAGCTGGACGCTGTCTCGCACCCACGATGCCACCCACGCGGGCGGCAGGCCGGCGAGCCCTCGCAGGCGGGAGCTGCGGCCGGGCGGCGGCGGGTCGACGCGGTGCACGGGCGTATCCGGCGGAACCGACGCCAGGAGCTGCTCGTCGCGGGGCTCCCAGCGGTCGCGGTGCTCGGCGGCGCTCGTGACGACCAGTGGCAGATAGCCGTGGTCGCGAAGATGCCGGACGGACCCGATGGTGCGATGCACTCCCGCTCCACCGATCGGTGGGAAGTGACGCGCCAGCATGAGCACCCGCGACATGGACGTTGATCCTAGAAGTGCTCTCAGGGAGTCCTGGCCGTTGGTCTAGGCCGAGATCGCCGGGCTCCACCTAGTCTCGAAGCCATGAATCTCGCTCGCCACGCGTCCGTGCTCTGGCGATTCCGCCGTGTCACCGCCGCCGGGGTCGTCCTCGGCATCGTCCTCGCCGTTCTCGCGTCGTACCGCGTGTCCACGAGCGGACTCAGCCCCCGCGGCAGCGCCACCTACAGCGCCGTCTCCTCGATCTGGGTCACCCAGCCCGGCTTCCCCGAGGGCCGCGTGACGCTGCCCGAGCAGCAGATCAACGACGCCGTCACCGCCAGCGGCGACAACGCCGTCGCGAACAACGCGCCCCCGAGCGATCAGGTCGAGTTCGCCGATCCCGCGCGCCTCGCCGCGCTCGGCGACCTGTACTCGAAGCTGCTCACCAGCGACGAGGTCCTGCGGCGCGTGAAGACGCACCCCACGCCGGCCGCCGTGCAGGCGAGCCCGTTCGCCGCCAGCCAGGGCGGGCTCCTGCTGCCGGTGATCCAGCTGACGACGATGGGCGGCAGCCCGCTCGGCGCCGTGCAGACGAACCACGCGGTCTACGAGGGACTGCTCGACTTCCTCGACGAAGAGGCGGACGCCAACAACGTGCCGAAGGCCCGCCGCGTCGAGCTGAAGGTCCTCAACGCTCCCGAGGTCGCGCTCGTCTCCGGCCCCAAGCCGACGATGTCGGTGGTCGCGTTCATGATGGTGATGCTCGGCACGCTCGCCGTCACGCACCTGCTCGAGGCGCTGCGCAACCGCCGCCAGAGCGAGGCGCTGGCCACGATCGTCGACTGGGACGCCCCCACGCCGCTCGACAAGCGGCGTCACGGCGACAGCGGCGCCGCCGTGGAGCCGGAGCTCGCCGGTAGCCGGCGGAAGCAGTGAACATGCGGGCGGCCGAGGTCCTCCCCGGTCCGCCCAGCGCCGCCCCGGGCAGCGCGAGGCGGGCGGAGATCGCGCTGTGGGTCGTGGTCGCGATCATGGTCGCGGCCGCCCTCGGCGCCGCGACGCGCGGCATCCAGCCGGCCTTCGTCGTCGGCGCCTGCGTCGTCCCGCTGGTCCTGGTCGCGTTCCAGCGCACGCTGCTCTCGTGGCAGACGATGCTCGGCGCGATCATCGTCGTGATCCTCTTCATCCCGATCCGGCGCTACACGGTCGCGGCGGGCGGGCCGATCGAGCTCGAGCCGTACCGCGTGCTGATCGCGGTCGTGCTCGGCTGCTGGTTCCTCGCGCTGGCGGCCGATCCCGACGTGCGCTGGAAGGCCACCGGCTACGGCGTGCCGATCGCCGTGCTGTGGGTGGGCATCCTCGGCTCGGTCGTCGGCAACCTCGGCCGCGTGAACGCCAACAGCGAGGCCGTGCTCAAGGCGATCACGTTCTTCGCCAGCTACTTCCTGGTCATGAGCTTCGTCGTCAGCGTGGTCAAGCGCGACGACCAGCTGGACCGGATCATCAAGCTGCTCGTCGCCGGCGCCGGGATCGTCGCCTGCTGCGCGCTCTACGAGTGGCGCACGGGCATCAACCTGTTCAACGGTCTCGGGCGCTTCCTCCCGTTCCTCGTCTACCAGGACATCGGCGAGGCGATGATCCGCGGCACCGGCGCCCGCGCGCTGGCCTCGGCCCAGCACCCGATCGCGCTCGGGGCGGCGCTCGTGATGATGCTGCCGCTCGCCGTCTACCTGTTCCAGCGCACGCGCCAGCTGGTCTGGCTCGGCGCCGCCGGCGTCATGACGCTCGGCGCGCTGTCCACCGGCTCGCGGACCGCGGCGATCATGCTCGTCGTCGTGCTCGCTACGTTCGCGTGGCTCAAGCGCGACGAGATCGTCCGCATGCTGCCGCTCTTCCTCGTCCTGCTGGTCGGCATCCAGGCCGTGATGCCCGGCACGCTCGCGTCGTTCAAGTTCATCCTGAACCCGGCGTACATCGTCAAGGAGCAGTCGGAGTCGGAGGGCACCGGCGCCGGCCGCATCGCCGACCTCGGGCCGAGCCTGAGCGAATGGGCGCACGGCAACCCGTTCGTCGGCCAGGGATTCGGCACGCGGGCCACCTCCGGCGACGTCGTCGGCGGGGCGCAGATCCTCGACGATCAATGGCTCGGGACGCTGCTGGAGATCGGCGCCGTGGGCGTGATCGGCCTCGCGTGGCTGTTCATCCGCGGGATCCGCAACATGGCGCGGCGCGCGCGTGAGGAGACCGGTGCCGACGGATGGCTCGCGACCTGCCTGTGCGCGTCGCTGCTGGCCTGGACGATCGGCCTGGCCACGTACGATGCGTTCGCGTTCATCCAGGTCACGTTCCTGTCGTTCATCATGCTCGGCTTCGCCTCCGTGGCGGCGCGCGACCGCACAGCGCAGTGAGGCGGATCGGCGTCGCGTTCCCGGGCGACCCCCGCAAGGGCGCCACGTGGTCGGGTACGCCCGCGGGTGTCATGCGGGGGCTCGAAGCCGCCGGCGTGGAACCGGTCGCCGTGAACGTCGAGCCTCCGCGCCTGATCCGCAACGCGGCGCTCAATGCGGTGACGCTGCGCTATCTGCGCCCCGGCCGCGACCTGAAGGCGATCGCACTGCGCGCCCGGGCGGCCGCCTGGGCCTCGCCCGCGATCGCGGCCGTCAACTCGTGGGCGGCGCCGCGCGGGCTGCGCGATGCCGGACGCCTGGACGGCATCGTCCAGATCGGCACCGGCTACAGCCTGGCCACGGACGTCCCGATCGCGACGTTCGAGGACATGACGATCGCGCTCACGCGCGGTGAGGCGTACGCGGGCTGGAGCGACATCTCCGAGCGCGCGTTCGCGGCACGGGTCGAGCGCCAGCGCCGCAACTACGAGCGGGCGGCGGCGTGCTGCCTGACGAGCCGCTGGGCGGCCGACTCCGTCATCGGCGACTACGGCATCGACCCGGCGAAGGTGCACGTGGTCGGCCTCGGGCGCAACCACACGGCCCCGGCCGTCGACCGTGACTGGAGCACGCCGCGGTTCCTGTTCGTCGGCGTCGACTGGCAGCGCAAGAACGGCGCCGGGGTCCTGCGGGCGTTCGCCCGCCTGCGCGAGGAGCTGCCGGCCGCCCGGCTGGACCTCGTCGGCGGCCACCCGCCGGTCGACCGGCCCGGCGTGACCGGCCACGGGATCCTCGCGAGCGACGACCCGGCGCAGCGCGCTCGCCTCGAGCAGCTGTTCGCCGAGGC
The DNA here is from genome assembly GCA_035706585.1 of Solirubrobacteraceae bacterium. GTDB lineage: Bacteria > Actinomycetota > Thermoleophilia > Solirubrobacterales > Solirubrobacteraceae > DASSUW01. The sequence goes on from DASSUW010000276.1 coordinate 13,165, forward strand.
GACGTGCTTCGTGATGCCGTCGTTCGCGGAGGCGGTCGGCATCGTCTACGTCGAGGCGGCGGCCGCCGGGCTGCCGAGCATCGGCACGATCCGCGGCGGCGCGGACTACCTGATCGGCGACGGTGGCATCGTCGTCGACCCGCACGACCCCGACGCGCTGCTGGCGGCGATGCGCCGGCTCGCCGACCCGCAGACCGCGGCACAGACCGGCGCGGCGGCGAAGCGCCGCTCCGAGCAGTTCACGTGGCCGGAGGTCGGGCGCCGCCTGCTGGCCGCGTTC
>DASSUW010000277.1:0-4608 GCA_035706585.1 Solirubrobacteraceae bacterium
GGGCGGCGGTGCGGCGCGCGGCGGCTCGGCCGGCACCGGTGCGACGCGGGCCGCGGGCGCTGGCGCCGGCGCGGGCATCGCCGGCGCCGCCGCAGGATGCGTGACCTCGGCCTCCGGGCGGTAGTCGAGCGCGACCACGACCTCGACGCCCTGGGCCACCTCGCGCTGCGAGACGATGACCGCATCGGGTCCCTGGTCCCGCCGGATCGCGAGCAACGCCTCCCGCATGCTCGCCGCCACGTATCGCCTGGTTTTCACGCGGTCTTCCTCTCAGTGAATCGCATCAGCCGGCGCGGCCGATCGCCGCGACGACGTTGATGCGCCGGTTTTCCGGGACTTCGTTGTAGGCGAGCACGGTCAGCCCCGGCAGCGCGTGCCGGGTCAGGCGCGCGATCCAGGAGCGCAGTTTCGGCGCGACCAGGAGCACGGTCGGATCGCCGGACAGCTGCTGCCGGCGCGCCCCCTCGGTCAGCGCCTTGAACAGCCGGTCCGCGAGGCCGGGCTCGAAGCCGCCGCCTCCTTCCCCGGCCTGCATCGCCTGCAGCAGGACGTCCTCGAGCCGCGAGTCGAGCGTCATGACCGACAGCTCCTGCCGGAGGCCCGCCACTTCCTGCACGATCCCGCGCCCGAGGGCGACGCGGCAGGCCGCGGTCAGCACCTGCGCGTCCTGGCTGCGCGGCGCCTGTTCCGCGAGCGTCTCGCCGATCACGCGGAGGTTGCGGATCGGCACGCGCTCCGCGAGCAGGTTCTGCAGCACGCGCACGAGCAGGCTCATCGGCAGCGCCTTCGGCACCAGCTCCTCGACGAGGCGCGGCGCGCTGCGCTTCAGGCGGTCGAGGAGCTGCTGGACCTCCTCGTGGCCGAGCAGCTCGTGGGCGTGCTGGCCCATCTGCTGGGACAGGTGGGTCGCAACCACGGTGCCCGCGTCCACGACCGTGTAGCCGAGCGACTGCGCGTGCTCCCGGCGCGCCTTGTCGATCCAGACCGCAGGCAGCCCGAACGCCGGGTCCTGGCAGGAGGTGCCGACGAGCGGGCCCGACACCTGGCCGGAGTTGATCGCGAGTTCCCGGTCGGGGAAGGCCTCGGACTCGCCGACCGCGACGCCCATGATCGTGATGCGGTAGCCGCCCGCCGGCAGGTCGAGGTTGTCGCGGATGTGCACGGGGGGCACCAGGAAGCCGAGGTCCTCGGACAGCTTCTTGCGCACGCCCTTGATGCGCGCCATCAGCTCGCCGCCCTGCGCGCGGTCGACCAGCGGGATCAGGCGGTAGCCGACCTCGAGGCCGACCTGGTCCACCGTCTCCACTTCGTCCCAGGACAGGTCCACGAGCTCCCTGGCGGCCGGCTGCACGGACTCGGCGCCGGCCGCGGGCGCGGGCTCGCGCGCCGCCCGGGCCGCGCGCTGCGTCATCAGCCAGGCGCAGCCGCCGAGCAGCGAGGCGATCGCGAGGAAGACGAAGTTGGGCATGCCGGGGATCAGGCCCATGACGGCGAGGATCCCGGCGGCGATCCCGAGCGTGCGCGGCTGCGCGAGCACCTGGGCGGCGACCGCCTTGCCGATGTCGGCCGAGCGCGACATGCGCGTCACGAGGACCGCCGTCGCGACCGACAGGAGGAGCGCCGGGATCTGCGCGACGAGGCCGTCGCCGATCGTGAGCAGCGAGTAGTTGCGCCCCGCCTCGCCGAACGACAGCCCATGCTGCAGCGTCCCGATCACGAGGCCCGCGAACAGGTTGATGAAGACGATCAACACGCCCGCGATCGCGTCGCCGCGCACGAACTTGCTCGCGCCGTCCATGGAGCCGTAGAAGTCGGCCTCCTCGCGGATCTCCTGGCGGCGGGCCTGTGCCTCCGCGCTCGTGATGATCCCTGCGTTCAGGTCGGCGTCGATCGCCATCTGCTTGCCGGGCATCGCGTCGAGCGTGAAGCGCGCGCTCACCTCCGACACGCGGCCGGCGCCCTTCGTTACGACGACGAAGTTGATGATGACGAGGATCACGAAGACGATCAGGCCGACCGCGTAGTTGCCGCCGATCACGAACTCGCCGAAGGACTCGATCACGCGGCCTGCCGCGCCCGTGCCCTCGTGCCCGTGCAGCAGCACCACGCGCGTGGAGGCGACGTTGAGCGCGAGGCGCATCAGGGTCGCGCCGAGCAGGACCGTGGGGAACACCGCGATGTCGAGCGGGCGCTTCACGTAGACCACGGCGAGGACCACGACGAGCGCGAGCGACATGTTGAGCGTGAACAGGAAGTCGAGCGCCGCGGCCGGCAGCGGCACGACCATCATGCCGACGATCAGCAGCAGCATCACCGGGACGGCGAGGCCGTTCCGGCCGAACTCGAGGATCGTCAGGCCGACGGCGCGCGCGTTCACGGGGCCTCCGGCGCGTCGTCGACGCGCGGGTCGGGCCGCCGGATGCGCGCGCCCTGGCCGCCCGCCGCGGCCACCTGGAAGACGTAGGCGAGGACCTGCGCGACCGCGACGTAGAGGGCCGCCGGCACCTCGCGGTAGAGCGGGGTCGAGGCGAACACGGCGCGCGCGAGCGAGGGTGCCTCGAACAGCGGCACGCCGTGCTCGCGGGCGACGCGCCGGATCTCGAGCGCGACCAGGTCCTTGCCCTTCGCGACGACCCGCGGCGCGCGCATCCGCTCGGCCTCGTAGCGCAGTGCCACCGAGTAGTGCGTCGGGTTCGTGATCACGACGCTCGCCGTCGGCACTTCCTGCATCATGCGCCGCCGCGCCAGCTCCCGCTGCGCTGCGCGCAGCCGCGACCGGACCTCGGGACGCGCGTCGGTCTCCTTCAGTTCCTCGCGCAGCTCCTGGCGGGTCATGCGCAGCCGCCGCCGGTGCGACCAGGCCTGGAACGGCGCGTCCGCCGCGGCGATCGCGACCAGCGGCAGGCACATCGCGAGCCCGGCCGTCGCCAGCAGCCGCGCGGAGCCGTGCAGGGCGGGCCCGGGCGCCATGGCGCCGAGGCGCATCATGTCGCCGAACATCCAGGCGAACACGGCGGCGGCCGCGCCGCCGACCAGCAGGAACTTCGCCAGCGACTTCACGAGCTCGGCGAGCCCGTTCGCGCCGAACATCCGCCCGAGGCCCGCGACCGGGTTCAGGCGCGAGGGATTCGGCGCGAGCGCCTGCCCGGAGAACACCCAGCCGCCGAGCAGCGCGGGCGCAAGCACGGCGGCGAGCGTCACCGCGGCGAAGAGCGGCGCGAGCGCGATCCCGCCGTCGAGCAGGGCCCGGCCGAGCAGCTGCGCGGGCCCGGGCGCGGCGGCGTCGAGCACCTGCGCGGACAGGGCGTCCCGCATGAACCCGCCGAGCTGCGCGGCCATGCCGCCGCCCAGCAGCAGCAGCGCCGCGCTGCCGGCGATCATGACTGCGGCGCCGGTCAGCTCCCGCGAGCGCGGCACCTCGCCGCGCTCGCGCGCGTCCTGCAGCCGCTTCTGCGTCGGGGCTTCGGTCCGCTGGTCGCGGTCGTGGCCGTCGGCCATGGCTCAGCCTCCCCCGCCCAGGAGCGCCGCCACGAAGCCGAGCGCGCGCCCGACGAGCGCGGTGAAGGACTCGCCCATCGCCGGCAGCGACAGCAGCAGGAAGACGAATCCCGCCATCATCGCCGCCGGGAAGCCGACCGCGAACAGGTTGAGCTGCGGGGCCGCGCGGCTCACGATGCCCATGCCGATGTTGACCGCGAGCAGCGCGACCACGGCCGGCAGCGCGATCACGAGGCCGCTCTCGAAGATCCGGGCCGCCCAGCCGGCGAGCTGCAGCGCCTGGTCGGGGCCGAAGGCCGCGACCTGCCCGACCGGCGCCCAGCGGAAGCTGTCGGCGAGCGCGCCGACGAGGAGCAGGTGCCCGTCGAAGGACACGAACAGCAGCACGCCGACGACCAGCAGGAACTGGGAGAGCACCGGCGTCATCGCGCCGCGCGCCGGGTCGACGAGCGTCGCGAAGCCGAGGCCCATCGTCATGGCGACGACCTGGCCGGCCATTTCCAGGGCGTCGAAGGCGATCTGCACCGCGAAGCCGATCGCTATCCCGATCAGGAGCTGCTGCACCGCCACGAGGAAGCCCGCGGCGGACAGCGGCTCGAAGGCGCCCGACGGCGGCGGCGCGAGCATGGCGACGACCGGCGTCAGCGCGAGCGCGGTCACGAGCCGGACGCGCGCGGGCACGACGCGCGCGCTGAACACCGGCGCGACCAGCACGAGCCCGCTGACGCGCAGCATCGGCCAGGCCAGGGCCGAGAGCCACGCGGAGACCTGCGAGGCCGTGAGATCCACCGCGCTCACCCGACCAGCTGCGGGATGGTGGTGACGAGTTCGCGCGTGTAACCCGTGATCACGGCGAGCATCCAGTGGCCGGCGACGAACAGCACGGCGACCATCACGAGCAGCTTCGGCACGAACGAGAGCGTCATCTCGTTCATCTGCGTCGCCGCCTGCAGCATGCCGATGATGAAGCCCGTCGCGAGCGTCCTGATGTCGATGGGCATGATGATGCTCTCGCCGATGCTCGTGTCGCTGCCCTTCAAGATCATGCTGTTCGTGCTGGTGGACGGCTGGACGCTGCTGGTCGGCATGCTCGCCGCCAGCTTCCAGTCC
>DASSUW010000278.1:0-13763 GCA_035706585.1 Solirubrobacteraceae bacterium
GGGCGGGTCCGACGGTCCCGACTTCCCGCTCCCGCCGCTGTTCGGGATCTGGCAGGCCTGCACGCGCCGGGTGCGCGATCGCGACGCCCCGCTCGGCGCCGACCAGGCGATCACGCCGGCCGCGGCGCTCGAGCTGTGGACGGCGGGATCAGCCTACGCGGCATTCGCCGACCACGAGCGCGGGCGGCTCGCTCCCGGCCGGCTCGCGGACTGGGTCGCGCTCGCGGCCGACCCGCTCGCGATCGCGCCCGACGAGCTGCGCGACCTCGCCGTGCTCCAGACCGCGGTCGGCGGGGCGGTGGTGCACGAGGCATGAGGTTGACCGTCCAGGACGCCGCGGTGCGCGACCGGCTGGCCGCGGGCATGCGGCCGCAGCTCGTCGAAGAGCACCGCCGGCGGCCGTTCGGCCCGCACTCGCCCGCGCTCGCCGACGTGCTCGCGTTCCTGCGCCGCAACCCGGCGCCCGATCTTCCGCGCTATGTGGTGCTCGTGCACGCCGACGGCTTCGCGATCGGCATCCGCCCCGACCGCCGCGACGCCGACGTGCCGGCCGCCGGGCCGGAGCGGTTCGCGACGCGTGCCGCGGCCGAGCACGGCGTGTTCCTCCGCCGCCTCGCCGACTACGGGCTGGCGCCATGACGGTCATGGGCTACGTCGACCGCCCGAGCGCCGAGCCCGGCTCCGCGCTGCGGCTGCACGTGCGCGCGGACGGCGAGCGCTGGACCGCGCGCGCGGTCCGCCTCCTCGCGCTCGAGGTCCCGTCCGCCGGCGTCGAGCGCCGCGAAGCCCCGGTGCCGGCGATCGCGCCGATCGAGCGCACGAGCGTCGAGCAGCTGACGCCCGTCGGCTCGTACGTGCGCGCCGACGTCGGCACGCCGCCCGACCTGACGGGCGGGCTCACGGTCGCGGTGCTCGCGCAGCCGACGCGCCCCGGCGTGGCCGAGCAGGCGATCGTCGCCGGTGGCGGCTGGGTGCTCGGCCTCGACGCCGACGGGATACCGACGCTGTGGCTCGACACCGACGCGGGCCGGCTGGCGGTCGGCTCCGGCACTCCGCTCGTGCGCGGCTGCTGGGCGCGGCTGACCGCCGTCGTCGACCCGGGGCGCGGCGAGCTGCGGATCGCTGCCGCGCCCGCCGGCACGAACGCCGCCAACCGCGTGATCGACGGCGCGCCGCCGGCCCGGGCGATCGCCCCCCTGTCCGGCGCGCCGCGCTGGGAGCCTGCGGCGCCGCTGCTGCTCGGCGCCGCCCGGCTCGAGCACGACCGTCTCCCGCGCGGATGCTTCGACGGCCGGATCGAGGTCCCTGTGGTGATCGCGGGCGCGCTGGAGGACCCGGCGTCGCTGCCACGCGACGATCCGGCGACGATCGCCGCGTGGGACCTCGCACACGGGATCGGCGAGCGGGGCTTCGCGCAGCCCAGCCACGTGCACGATGCCGGTCCGCACGCCCGCCACGGCCGGGCCGTCAACCATCCGACGCGCGCGGTCGCCGGGCATGCGTTCACCGGCGACCGGCTCGACTTCCGCTCCGCGCCCGAGCAGTACGCGGCGCTGCACTTCCACAGCGACGCGATGACCGATTGCCGATGGGCTGCGCAGGCGGAGGTCGCGATCCCCGGGGACGCGCCGAGCGGCGTCTACGCGCTGCGGCTCCAGTCGGGCGGCGCCGAGGACCTCGTCCCGTTCGTCGTGCGTCCGCGGCGCGATGCCGCCGGCGCGCCGATCCTGCTCGTCCTCTCCACCAACAGCTACCTCGCGTACGCCAACGATCACGTGGCCGTCGACAGCCCGCGCGTCCAGGCCTGGACGCAGATGGTGCCGGCGGTCGACGACTTCGAGCGGCTGCGCTACCGCCACCGCGAGCTGGGCGGCTCGCTGTACGAGTCGCATCTCGACGGCAGCGGCGTGTGCCACTCGACCTGGCGCCGGCCGATCCTCACGATGCGCCCGCACGCGTACGACCACAACGGCCCGGTCTGGCAGTTCCAGGCCGACATGCAGATCGTCGACTGGCTCGATCGCACCGGCCGCCGCGCCGACGTCGTGTGCGACCACGACGTGCACGAGCAGGGCGCCGCGCTCCTGCGCCGCTACCGCTGCGTGCTGACCGGCTCGCACCCGGAGTACGTCACCGGCCCGATGCTCGACGCCTACGAGGCGTATGTCGCGGCCGGCGGGCGGCTCGCCTATCTCGGCGGCAACGGCATGTACTGGGTGACGGCGTACGACCCGGAGGACCCGCAGGTAATCGAGATCCGCCGCGCCGCGGGAACGCAGGCCTGGGCGGCCCTGCCCGGCGAGCACCACCTGAGCTTCACCGGCGAGCCGGGCGGGACATGGCGCTCGCGGCGGCGGCCACCGCAGAAGTCGTTCGGCGTCGGCTTCGTCGCGCACGGCAACCCGGCCGCCGCCGCCGGCTACCGCCGCGTCGTCGCCGACGGCTCGCCGGCGGCCTGGGTGTTCGCCGGCACGGGCGTCCCCGCGGACGGCGACTTCGGCGCCTACGGGATCATGGGCGGCGCGGCGGGCATCGAGGTCGACGCCGTCGATCGCGAGCTCGGGACGCCGGAGGCGGCGATCGTGCTCGCGACCTCGAACGGTCACGGGCCGGCGATGGTCGAGGCGCGCGAGAACTTCAACATGACGCACACGGCGCTGGGGGGTGATCGCAACCCGCGCGTGCGCAGCGACATGGTGCTCGTGCCGCGCGGCGACGGCGGCGCGGTGTTCGCGACCGGCTCGATCGGCTGGGTCTCGAGCCTCTCGCACGCCGGCGGCGACAACGAGATCGCGCGCGTGCTGGCGAACGTGATCGACCGGTTCGTCGAGCCCGGGCCGGTGCTGGACTGACGTAACAGTGAAGCGAGCCGGTGGCGCGTTGACGTCGCTATTCGACGTCAACGCGCCAGGCCCGGCGGCGCGGCCGGTCCCTCGTTGCCCCAGCCGGACGCGATCACCAGGCGCGCCGGGTCTTGTACGGCAGCAGGTCGATCGCGCTCACCGCGACCACGTCGCCGTCGTCCCACACGTAGACCCGCGCGTCCGGCGCGTAGTCGCTGATCAGCTCGCGGCACGACCCGCACGGCGCGATCACGCGGAAGACGCCCGCCGGCTTGTACTGGACCGCGACGATCGCCTCGACGGCGAGGTCGCCGGCCGCGCGCGCCGCGCCGAGCGCCGCGCCCTCGGCGCAGATCGAGGGCCGCCGCGCCGACGCGCCGACGTGGACGCCGACGTGGACCCGGCCGTCGGCGGTGCGCAGCGCGGCGGCCACCTCGTGGCGGCCCTCGACATAGGTGCGCTCGAGCAGCGCCTGCGCGGTGTCGAGCAGCTCGCGATCGGCGGAGTGCATCGGCTAAGGATACGATCTTGCCAAGATCGGATCCAATCAGGAGGCGTTCGTGCTGCGTGAACCAACTGTCGAACCAGCGCTCGCCGCCGAGCTCGGCGGCTCCGGCGCGGCGATCCGCTGGGAGGCCCTGACGTCGCCGGAGGCCGGCGAGCAGGTCGCGCGCAACACCGCGGTGATCATCCCGTTCGGCGCCACCGAGCAGCACGGGCCGCACATGGCGATGTCGGTCGACACGGACATCGTGTACCACGTCGCGCTCGGCGTGTCCGCCGCCACCGGCGTCGCGGTCGCCCCGCCGGTCGCCTACGGTGTCTCGGCGTCGCACGGCACGTTCCCGGGCAGCGTCGGCGTGCGGCCGGAGACGCTGATCGCAGTGGTCGAGGACCTCGTCGCGACGCTGCACGCGAGTGGCTTGCGCCAGTTCGTGCTGCTCAACGGGCACGCGTGGAACCACGGTGCGCTCGACGTCTCGGCCGAGAAGCTGCGCGTGCGCTACGACGACGCCCGCGTCCGCAGCCTCGCGTACGCGACCGCGTACCCGGGCCCGGAGATCGACGGGCGCGCCGACAAGGGCCGCTCGCTGATGCACGCGAACTACTTCGAGACGTCGGTGATGCTGCACATCCACCCCGAGGCGGTGCACATGGAGCGCGCCGTCTCCCAGCAGGACCGCGACTCGTTCTGGGACTACCGCACCGACCAGGTGAGCCCCAGCGGCGTCTGGGGGCGCGACATCGACCAGGCGACCGCCGAGAACGGCGCGAGCGAGACCGAGCGCCTGATCGCGACGACCGCCCGCGCGGTCGCCGCCGGCGTGGCCGAGCCGTGGCCGACCCCGCACTGATGACGGCCGCCCGGCTGCTCGTCCGCTGCCCCAACCGGCGCGGGATCATCGCGGCGATCTCGAACTTCATCCTCGACCGCGGCGGCGACATCAGGGAGTGCAGCCAGTACGCCAGCGGCCCGACGTTCTTCCAGCGCACGGTGTTCGCCACGCCTGCGCTCGACGAGCAGCTCGAGCGCGACTTCCAGCGCGACGTGGCCGAGCGGTTCGGGATGCAGTGGTGGCTGACGGACCCCAGCCGGCCCAAGCGCGTCGCGATCCTCGTGTCGCGCTACGACCACTGCCTGCTCGACCTGCTGTGGCGCAGCCGCCGCGGGGAGCTGCCGATCGACGTCGGCGTGGTCGTCTCCAACCATCCGGACCTCGCCGACGCCGTCGCCGGCTTCGGCATCCCCTACGAGCACGTCCCGGTGACGCCCGAGACCAAGCCGCAGGCCGAGCAGCGCCAGCTCGAGCTGGTGCGGGGACGGTACGACCTGATCGTGCTGGCCCGCTACATGCAGGTCCTCTCCCCCGGGTTCCTCGACGCCGTGGGCATCCCACTCATCAACATCCACCATTCGTTCCTGCCGTCGTTCGCCGGCGCCAACCCGTACCAGCGCGCCCGCGAGCGCGGCGTGAAGCTGATCGGCGCCACCGCGCACTACGTCACCGAGGAGCTCGACGAGGGGCCGATCATCGAGCAGGGCATCGTGCGCGTGACGCATCGCGACGAGGCGGACGAGCTGGCCCGGCGCGGCGCCGACGTCGAGCGCACCGTGCTGGCGCGAGCGGTCGGCTGGCACTGCGAGGACCGCGTGCTGCGGGACGGCCGGACGACGGTCGTTCTCTGACCGTGATTTCAATTATGGATCCAATTTGCCTATGATAGGGTCCAATTTGGCGATGAGACTGGTGTGAGCATGGACCTCCCGACCCTTCCCGACGTCGAGCCGATGCTGATCGGCGGGGCCTGGACGGAGGGCGCCGACGGCCGGCGCTTCCCGACCGAGGACCCGGCGACCGGCGAGCCGCTCACGACGGTCGTCCAGGCGGCCGAAGCCGATGTCGACGCGGCCGTCGCCGCGGCCGCCGAGGCGCACGCCGACCGGCGCTGGTCAGGCCTCCCGCCCGCCGAGCGCGGCCTCATCCTCGCCCGCGTGGCCGACCTCATCGAGCGCGATCTCGAGGACCTCGCCGTGCTCGAGGTGCTCGACAACGGCAAGCCGATCGAGCGCGCGCGCGGCGACGTCGACTTCGGGCTGCGGATGTTCCGGCACTTCGCCGGCGCACCGGCGCGGCTGACCGGCACCGTCGCGGCCACGCCGCCCGGTCAGCACACGTACGTCGTCCACGAGCCGGTCGGCGTCGCGGCGCTGATCCTCCCGTGGAACTTCCCGTTCATGACGCTCTCGTGGAAGCTCGCGCCGGCGCTGGCCGCCGGCGCCACGGTCGTGATCAAGCCGGCCGAGCAGACGCCGCTCACGGCGCTGCGGCTCGCGCGGCTGTGCCAGGAGGCCGGCGTGCCCGAGGGCGTCGTCAACGTGGTCACGGGCGACGGCGAGGTGGGCGCACAGCTCGTCCGGCACCCCGACGTCGCGAAAGTCTCCTTCACGGGCTCGACCGAGGTCGGACGCGAGGTGATGGCCGCCGCGGCGGGGACGATCAAGCGCGTCACGCTCGAACTGGGCGGCAAGAGCCCCAACATCGTCTTCGCCGGCGCCGACTTCGAGTCCGCGATCCCGTTCGCGATCCGCGCCGTGTTCGCCCACTCCGGCCAGATGTGCACGGCCGGCAGCCGGCTGCTCGTGCAGTCGTCGGTGCGCGACGAGTTCCTCGACCGTCTCCGCGACGCGGTCGCCGCGATCAAGACCGGCTCGGGGCTCGAGGGCGGCGTGACCAACGGGCCGCTCGTCTCGGCCGAGCAGCGCGAGCGTGTGCTCGGCTACATCGACCTCGGGCGCGAGGAGGGCGCCGAGGTGCTGATCGGCGGCGGGGTCCCCGACCGCCCCGGCTACTTCGTCGAGCCGACGATCTTCGACGGCGTCCAGGCGGACATGCGGATCGCGCGCGAGGAGATCTTCGGGCCGGTGCTCGCCGCGTTCTCGTTCGAGGACGAGGACGAGGCGCTGGCGATGGCGAACGACACCTCGTACGGCCTGGCGGCGGCGATCTGGACGCGCGACCTCGGGATCGCGCACCGGATGGCGGCGGGCCTGCGCGCCGGCACCGTGTGGGTGAACACGTACCACGCGCTCGACCCGTCGGTGCCGTTCGGCGGCTACAAGCAGTCCGGCGTCGGTCGCGATCTCGGCGACGAGGCGCTGCTCTCCTACACGGAGACGAAGGCGGTGACGATCGTTCCATGACGGTGGTCGACGGGGCTCGTGAGCGCGCACGGACGCCGGGATGCGCGAGCGGGCACCACCTCAACTCAGCCGGCGCTGCGCTGCCCAGCGCAGAGACGCTCGACACGGTGATCGACTACCTCCGGCTGGAGGCGTCGACCGGCGGCTACGAGACCGCCCGCGGCTCGCTCGAGCGGATCGAGCGCACCTACGAGTCGATCGCCGAGCTCGCCGGCTGCGCGGCGGACGAGGTGGCGCTGATGGACAGCGCGACGCGCGCCTGGCAGACCGCGATCGCGTCGCTGCGCCTGAAGGCCGGCGATCGCGTGATCGTCACGCGGTCGGAGTACGTCAGCAACGCGCTCATGCTGCTCACGCTCGAGCGCGAGGTCGGCATCGTCGTGGACGTGATCGGCACCGCGGCCGACGGCACGGTCGATCTCGTCGAGCTCGAGAGCCGCCTCCAGCTGGGCGACGCGGCGCTGGTCGCGATCGGCCACATCCCGACGTTCTCGGGGCTCGTCGAGCCGGTCGTCGCGATCGGCGAGCTGACCCGCCGCTACGGGGTCCCGTTCGTGCTCGACGCGACGCAGTCGCTCGGCCAGCTGCCGCTCCACGTCGACCTGATCGGCTGCGACATTCTCGTCAGCACGGGCCGCAAGTACCTGCGCGCCCCACGTGGCACCGGCCTGCTGATCGTGCGCCGGCCGCTGCTCGACCGGCTCGAGCCGTGGGTGCCGGACGTGCGCGGCGCCGAATGGAACGGCGAGCGGACGTGGGAGCTGCGCGAGAGCGCCCGCCGCTTCGAGACGTTCGAGCACTCCCCCGCGCTGCGGCTCGGGCTCGGCGCAGCGGTCGACCACGCGCTCGAGCTCGGCATCGACGCGATCGCCGAGCGGATCGGCGATCTCGGGGCCGAGCTGCGCGGCCGGCTGCTCGAGACGGCCGGCGTGGAGATCGCCGACCCGCCCGCCGCCGCCGGCGGCACCGTCACGTTCACGATCGAGGGCCAGTCCGCGCAGGCGGTCGTCGCGCACCTGGCCAAGCACGACGTCTACGTCGTGTCGGTCCCCGCCTCGCACGGGCAGTGGGAGCTCGGCCGCCGCGAGGTCGACGCCGTGGTCCGCGCGTCCGTTCACGTCTACAACGACGAGCGGGACTTCGCCGCGCTGACCGGCGCGCTCGAGAAGCTCCCGGTCCGGGCGCAGGCGTGACCGGGCCGAGCAAGCTCGGCGTGGAATCGGCTGGCGCCGATTCCATTGCGAGTTCGCTTCGCGAACATCGCGCGCTCTCCGCCCTCGGCGGGTGGGAGCCGGGCCCGGGCGTCACGCTCCGCTCGGCGATGCACCACCGCTTCCGTGCGGCCGGCGCCACGTTCGAGCGGCGCGGCGCGTGGGAGGTCCCGGTCGCGCTGCCCGGCGAGGCGGCGCGGCTCGAGCGCGCCGGCTTCGCGGACGCGTCGAGCCTCACCAAGGTGGAGCTGCGCGGCGGGGACGTGCCGGCCGACGCGCCCGACCGCGCCGTCGTGACCATCTCCCCCGGCCGCTGGATCGTCATCGGCGACGCCGACCTCGGCGCCCGCGCGCTCGACATGACCGGCGCCTGGTCGCTGCTGGTGATCGCCGGCCCCGACGCGCCGCGGCTGCTGCGCCGCCTGAGCCCGGCGGCCGAGGGTGCGCAGGCGGGGCCGCTCGCCGGCGTCGTCGGCCGCATGCTGCGCCGCCACGACGCGATCTGGACGCTGACCGCGAGCGAGTTCGCCCAGCACCTGTTCGACGTCTGCGCCGACCTGTGCGCGCCGCTCGGCGGCGGGCCGGTGGGGCTGGACGCGATCGCGCGCGCAACCGCCGACCCGCTGCTGGCTGGACTGCCCGCGAGCGCCGCGCGATGAGCTTCCTGCTGCCCTGCCCGCTCTGCGGCGAGCGGCCCGTCACGGAGTTCGCGTACGCCGGCACGGTCGGCGGCGGCACCGGCCCGGAGACGCTGGACGCGCTCAGCGAGGAGCTGTACTTCAGCGACAACGCCGCCGGCGCGCAGCTCGAGCGCTGGTTCCACCGCTACGGCTGCGAGCGCTGGATGGTGGTCCGCCGCGACACGCGCACGAACGCGGTCTCGGAGGCGCGGGAGGGCGTCGGGTGAGGCTGCCGCCGCGCGCCGGGGAGCGGATCCGCCGCGCCGAGCGGCTGACGTTCACGTTCGACGGCCGCGAGATCGAGGCGTTCGCGGGCGACACGCTCGGTTCGGCGCTGTACGCGGACGGCGTGCGGGTCTTCACGCGCAGCTTCAAGTACCACCGGCCGCGCGGATTGATGTGCTGCTCGGGCAGCTGCGCGAGCTGCCTGATGGAGGTCGACGGCGAACCGAGCGTGCGGGTCTGCACGCGCCCCGTCGAAGGAGGCGAGGAGGTCCGCTCGCAGGTCGTGACCGGCTCGCTCGAGCGCGATCCGCTCCGCGTCGTGGACCGCGTCGGCGGCCCGTTCACCCCTGTCGGCTTCTACTACCGGACCGGCATCCGCCCGAAGCGGGCATGGCCGTACATCGAGCGCGCGCTGCGCCGCATGACCGGGCTCGGGCGCGCCGGCGACCACGCGCAGCCGCGGCGCACCGACGTCGAGCACCGGCACGTCGACGTCCTCGTCGTCGGCGGCGGGCGGTCGGGCCGCGCGTCCGCCCTGCACTACGCGCGCGGCGGCCGCGAGGTCGTGCTCGTCGACGAGCGTCCCGAGTCCGCCGGGCTCGCGCTGGACGGCGTCGAGGTGCTCGCGCCGGCGCGCGCGCTCGGCGTGTTCGAGGGCCGCCTCGTACCGGTGCACGCCGGCGACGTCGTGCACCGCATCCGCGCCCGCCACGTCGTGATCGCCACCGGGACCGTGGAGCAGCCGCTGCTGTTCGACGGCAACGACCTGCCTGGCGTGATGACGCCCGGGGCCGTGACGCGGATGATCGACCTGTGGGCGATCCGGCCGGGGTCGCGCGCGGTCGTCCTCGCCGCCGACGAGACGGCCCATGCCGCCGCCGACCGGCTGCGCGACGCGGGGGCCGACGTGGCCGAGATCGTCGACCTGCGGTCGGGCACCCCGCCCACGCTGCGGGCACGCGGGCGGCGCGGGCGGCTGACGGCGGTCGAGATCGATGGCCGCCGGGTCGCCTGCGACCTGCTGGTCGCGTCGGCCGGGCGCCAGCCCGCCTACTCGCTGATCGCCCAGGCCGGCGGCACCGTGCGCTTCGACGCGGCGGGCGGCGTCTTCGCGCCCGAGGACCTGCCGGACGGGATCGAGGCCGTCGGATCGGTCCTCGGCTCGCGCGCGGGCGTGCTCGCGCCGCCGCCGCCCGAGCACGCCGGCGGCCGCTGCTTCGTCTGCCACTGCGAGGACGTCACCGCCAAGGACCTGCGCCGCGCGGTCGCCGAGGGGTTCGACGACATCGAGATCGCCAAGCGCTACACGACGGTGACGATGGGGCCGTGCCAGGGCCGCCTGTGCCAGCTCGGCTCCGTGCGGCTGCTCGCCCAGGCCACCGGGACCGGCGAGGCCGCGCTCGGCACGACGACCGCGCGACCGCCGTGGACACCCACGCCGCTGGGCGCGCTCGCGGGGCGCCCGCACGTCCCCGGCAAGCGCACGCCGCTGCACGGCCGCCACGTCGAGGCCGGCGCGAGCATGGTGTGGACCGGACCCTGGCGGCGCCCCGATCACTACGGGGACGCGGCGGCGGAGATCCGCGCCGTGCACGCCGCCGCCGGGATCATGGACGTCTCGACGCTCGGCAAGCTGGTCGTGAGCGGGGCCGACGCGCAGCGCTTCCTCGACGGCGTGTTCCCGAACCGGATCGTCACGCTCGAGCCCGGGCGCGTCCGCTACGTGATCTTCAACACCGAGTCGGGCCGCGTGATCGACGACGGCACGGTCGTCCGGCTGGCCGACGACTCGTACTTCGTCTCCACCAGCTCCGGCGGCGTCGACGTCGTGTACGAGAGCTTCGGGCTGTGGCGCGACGAGCGCGGGCTCGACGTGGAGATCGTCAACGCCTCGGGCGCGCTCGCGGCGATCGCGATGTCCGGACCGGCGTCGCGGCGGATCCTCGCCCGCCTCACCGACCTCGACGTCTCCAACGAGGCGTTCCCGTTCCTCGGCGCGCGCCAGGGCGTGGTCGCGGGCGTCCCGGCGCTGGTCGTGCGGATCGGCTTCCTCGGCGAGCTCGGCTACGAGCTGCACTTCCCGAGCAGCGGGGCCGTGCACGTCTGGGACGCGCTGCTCGAGGCCGGCGCCGGCGACGGGGTCGTGCCGGTCGGCGTCGAGGCGCTCAAGGTGCTGCGGCTGGAGAAGGGCCACGTGATCGTCGGCATCGACACCGATCCCGAGACCACGATGCTCGAGCTCGGCATGGACCGGATGGTCGTGTGGGACAAAGGCCCGTTCGTGGGCCGCGACGCGCTCGAGCGGATGCACGACCGCGGCGCCGACCGCCGGCTGGTCGGCTTCCGCAGCGATCAGCTGCCGCGCGAGGGCACGGCCGTGCTCGTCGACGGCGAGATCGGCGGGCGCGTCACGAGCGCGCGGTCGACCGCCGACGCGGGCGGCGTGATCGGGCTCGCGTACGTACCGGCCGCGATCGCGCACGACGGCGCGCGGTTCGCCGTCGACATGGGCGCCGGCGCGACGGCGGACGCGACCGTGCACGTCGGCGCGTTCGTCGACGCCGACGGGGAGCGGCTGCGCTCGTGAAGGACCTGCTTTTCGCCAAGCGCATGTGGCGCCGCCGCGGCGAGCTCAAGCGCCGCTACGACGTGGTGATCATCGGCGGCGGCGTGCAGGGGCTCGCGACCGCGTACTACCTCGCGAAGCGGCACGGGATCACGGACGTCGCCGTGCTCGAGCAGCGCTACATCGGCTCCGGCGGATCGGGCCGCAACACGGCGATCGTGCGCTCGAACTACCGGACGCCCGAGGGCGCGCGCTTCTACCAGGCGTCGCTCGACCTGTTCGACGGGCTGTCGGGCGAGCTCGACTTCAACATCATGCTCACCAAGCGCGGCGTGATGACGCTCGCGCACAGCGAGCGGGCGCTGGCGACCGCGACCGAGCGCGCGTCGGTCAACCAGCAGCTCGGCATCGACTCGCGCGTGATCGGCGTCGACGAGGTCCGGCGCCGCTGCCCGGCGCTCGACCTCTCGCGCGACGTGACGTGGCCGGTGGTCGGCGCGCTGCTGCATCCGGGCGGCGCGATCCTGCGCCACGACGCGGTCGTGTGGGGCTACGCGCGCGGCGCCGATCGCGGCGGCGTCGAGATCCACCCGTTCACCGAGGTGACCGGGCTCGAGCGCAGCAACGGCCGCATCGCGCGTGTGCGGACGACGCGCGGCGACATCGAGGCCGGCACCGTGGTGAGCGCGACGGCCGGCTGGTCGAGCAACATCGCGGCGATGGCCGGGCTGCGGCTGCCGATGAAGACGCACATCCTCCAGGCGTTCGTCACCGAGCCGATCCGGCCGCTGTTGCAGGAGACCGTCGTCTCGTCGCAGATGCGCCTCTACGTCCACCAGACGACGCGCGGGGAGCTCGTGGCCGGGACCGAGGTCGAGCCGTATCCGACCTACTGCGGGACGAGCACGCTGACGTTCCTGGAGTCGGCGTCGCGCCACCTCGTCGAGCTCTTCCCCGGGGTCCGCGACGTGAGCATCCTGCGCACGTGGACCGGCCTCTGCGACGTGACGCCCGACTACAGCCCGATCATCGACCGCACGCCGGTGGAGAACCTCGTGGTGTCGGCGGGCTGGGGGACGTACGGGTTCAAGGCCGCTCCGATCGTCGGCGTCACGCTCGCCAAGCTGATCGCCGGCGAGGGCGTCGACCCGCTGATCGCCCCGTTCGGGCTGCAGCGCTTTGCCGACGACCGCCTCGTGTCCGAGGCGGCGTCGGCGGCGATGTCGCACTGATAGCGGTGCTCTGCGCCGGCCAACTGCGGCTGGGTAGGGAGCGGTGACGCGTGCGTGGTCGCGTGCCTGTGAGCGGCAACGCGCCATCGCCGGAGTCGCTGGCGCTTTTTCGTCGCATACCGACGCAAACGCGCCAGGGACCGAGGCGCTCTGGTGGCCAGGGCGCGAGAGACCGGGCCGCGGCCGGCACCCTCGCTTCCCTACCCAGCCGCAGTTGACGTTCACCGGCGCAGTTGACGTTCACCGGCGCGGCGGCCCACGGAGTTGCGCCGTGGGATAGCATTGGATCCATGGCCAGCGGTTTCGGATCCAAGGTGGTGTAGAGAGTGCTGTCGAAGGCGGACAACGATCTCGTCACGCAGACCGGCCCGGACACCCCGTGCGGCGGGTTGCTGCGGGCGTACTGGCAGCCGGCCGCGCTCGTCAGCGAGCTGCCGGCGGAGCGGCCGGTGATCCCGGTCCGCCTGCTCGGCGAGGACCTTGTCCTGTTCCGCAACGAGGACGGCACGTACGGCCTGATCGGCCGGTACTGCGCCCATCGCGGCGTCGACCTGTCGTTCGGGCGGCTCGAGAACGGCGGCCTGCGCTGCCTCTACCACGGCTGGCTCTACGACCGCACCGGGAGCTGCCTCGAGCAGCCCGCCGAGCCCGCCCACAGCCGCTTCTTCTCGAAGATCAAGCACACCAGCTACCCGTGCGAGGAGCGCAACGGCATCGTCTTCGCCTACCTCGGCGGCGGGGACCCGCCCGCGTTCCCCGACTACGACTGCTTCGTCGCGCCCGACGCGTACACGTTCGCGTTCAAGGGCCTGTGGGAGTGCAACTGGCTGCAGGGCGTCGAGGGCGGGATCGACCCGAGCCATGTCTCGTTCCTGCACCGGTTCCTCCAGGAGGACCCGCGCGAGACGTACGGCCAGCAGTTCCGCGAGGAGGTCGCGGGGACGGGCAAGACGCTGTCGCAGCTCGTCAGCGAGAACTACCGGCCCGACATCGAGGTCGAGCCGACCGAGTACGGGCTGCGGGTGTTCGCGGTGCGCGAGCTGGCCGAGGACCTGCGGCACGTCCGCGTGACCAACCTGCTGTTCCCGATCGCGTTCACGGTGCCGTTCGGCAACACGAAGGTCTTCACCCAGTGGCACGTCCCGATCGACGACGAGAACCACTTCTGGTACATGATCTTCTACGACTTCCAGGACACCACCGACAAGGAGACGCTGCTGCAGCAGCGCCTGGAGGGCTGCACGCTGCCGGACTACCGGCCGACCCGGAACCGCGGCAACAACTGGGGCTTCGACCCGCGCGA
>DASSUW010000279.1:0-11327 GCA_035706585.1 Solirubrobacteraceae bacterium
ACGCCGGGAGCGAGCGGCACTGGGCCGGTCCGCTCGCGTCGCGCGCGGTGCGGGTCCTGCTCGTGGCCGTCGGCCTCTTCGGCGTGGCGGTCGGCGCGATGGAGATCGGCGTCGCGGCGGTCGCGAGCGCCGCCGGCACGCCGAGCGCCGCCGGCCCGGTGCTCGCCGCCTCGGGCGCCGGCAGCCTGATCGGCGGGCTGCTGGCGGGCCGCTTCCCCGCGAGCGACCGGCCCGCTCGCCGCTTCACGTGGCTGTTCCTCGCGCTCGCCGCCGGCATGGTCCCGTGGGCGCTCGCACCGTCGCCGTTCTGGCTCGGCGTCGCGGTGTTCGTCGGCAGCATCCCGCTCGCGCCCGCCCTTGCCACCTCGAGCGCGATGATCGGCGACTACGCACCCGCCGGCACGGTGACCGAGGCGTTCACGTGGAACGGCACGAGCCTGTCCGCGGGCCTCGCGATCGGCAGCGCCGCGACCGGCGCGCTGGCGAACCATGCGCCGCACGCGCCGCTCGCGCTCGCCGCCGCGATCATGCTCCTCGCCACGCTGTGGGTCGCCGTGCGCGACGCCCGCGGAGCGTTCGGCTGAGACCGCCGCCGCCAGCTGCGACGCTACAGCGATGACGCTCGCGGACTGGCTCGACGCACGCGCCGACGAGATGGCGACGCTGGTCGAGGACCTCGTCCGGGTGCCGACGGAGAACCCGCCGGGTCGCGAGGTCGAGCGCTGCGCCGAGCTGCTGTGCGAGGCGCTCGACGGCCTCGGCTTCGCGCCCGAGCTGATCGCGGGGCACGCGATCGTGCGCGGCAGCGCCGGCGACGGCGACGACGACGACGCGCTCGTCTACTACCACGGGCACTTCGACGTCGTGCCCGCGCAGAGCCCGTCGCAGTTCGAGCCGGTGCGGCGCGACGGCCGGATCGCCGGGCGCGGCACCACCGACATGAAGGGCGGCCTGGTCTCGATGCTCTACGGCGCAGCGGCCGCGCGCGAGCTCGGGCTGCTCGACGGCCGCCGGATCGTCCTGCATTGCGTCTGCGACGAGGAGACCGGCAGCACCGCCGGCTCGGGGCACCTGCGCGAGGCCGGCCTCATCGATCCCGGCGCCGCCGCGATGCTCACCGCCGAGCCGACCGGCGGCGTGATCTGGGACAGCGCCCGCGGCGCGATCACCTTGCGCGTGACCACGACCGGCCGCGAGGCGCACGTCGGCTACGTCCACGAGGGCGTGAACGCGTTCGAGCACATGATCCGCATCGCCGAGCCGCTCACGCGCCTCTCGCACGAGCTGCTCGAGCGCGACTCGATGCTGGTCGTCGGCGGGCAGGCCGGCGCCGGCGCCGGCTTCAACGTCGTGCCCGGCTCGGCCTGGTTCTCGCTCGACCGCCGCTTCAACCCGGACGAGGATCTCGACGCGGAGCTCGCGCGGCTGACGAACACGATCCACGACGCCGCGCGGGCGGCGGGGGCCGACGTCGGCGTCGAGGTGCTCCAGGCCCAGCCGGCGAGCAGCACCGACCGCGACCATCCGGTCGCGCGGGCGCTGGCGCGGTGCGTCGAGGACGTGCACGGCACGCCGCCGCGGTTCGAGCTGTGCCCGGGCGTGCTCGACACGCGCTGGTACGCGCAGCTCGGCATCCCGGCGTTCGCGTACGGCGGCGGCCGCCTTGACGTCTCCCACGGTCCGGACGAGTACATCGA
Organism: Solirubrobacteraceae bacterium; assembly: GCA_035706585.1. Taxonomy (GTDB): domain Bacteria; phylum Actinomycetota; class Thermoleophilia; order Solirubrobacterales; family Solirubrobacteraceae; genus DASSUW01. The sequence continues at coordinate 1,698 of DASSUW010000279.1, forward strand.
CGAGGCCGCGATGCGCCGCTGCGCCGCCGTCTACGCGCTGTTCGCAGGCGCGATCGGGTGATCGACGCGCTCTACGGCCTGTAGAACCTCGCCGGCGCGTGCCGCAGCTTCTTGGCCTTGCCGGCCTTGAAGTGGTGGCCGCGCCAGGTGTAGCGGCGCTTGCGGAACGAGCTCGGGCAGCAGTTCGGCTCGCCGGCCTTGTAGTGCGGCTGGATCACCTCGAACGAGCGGCGGTTGCGGCGCGCGACGCCGAGCTTGTAGCCCTGCCGATAGAGCACGAGCGCCGGCGCGCTCCCGTCCGCGCTGCCGCGGAGCACGCCGAAGCGCACGTCGCCCGCGGTCCCGCCGCTGGCGATCGTGAAGACCGCGTCGGCGTGGCCGTCCTTCGTGACGTCGCCGCAGCGGACGAGGTCGACGACCTCGCCCAGCTCGATGCCCTCAGGGGTCAGCTTGCCGAGGTCGAGCAGCCGCTGCTGGACGGCGTCCGGCGAGCAGAGCGCCGGCTTGGCGACGGCGCCGCCCGGCAGGGCGAGCGGCGCGAGGACCAGGACGGCGGCAAGGCAACGGCGGTACATCGGCGGGCCTACACCGGCTCCTTCGGCCGCGCCTCGGCCTCGGCGGCGACCGCCGCGGCGGGCGCCGCCGCCGCAGCCTCGCGCGCCAGTGCCGACGGCCACCAGCTCTTGTCGCCGACGACGGTGATGATCGCCGGCACGAGCATCGAGCGGACGACGAACGTGTCCACCAACACGCCGAACGCCACGACCGTGCCGAGCTCCACCAGCACCGTGATCGGGAGCATCGCGAGCACGCCGAACGTCGCGGCGAGGATGATCCCGGCCGAGGTGATCACCGGCCCGGTGGCCACCAGCGCGCGCAGGGCGCCGCGCCGGGTCCCGAGCCGCCGCGCCTCCTCGCGCACGCGGTCCATGAGGAAGATGTTGTAGTCCACCCCCAGGGCCACGAGGAAGATGAAGGCGAAGATCGGGAAGCTCGGATCGAAGCCGCTCTCGCCGACCACCTGCGTGAAGAACACCAGGCAGACGCCGAGGATCCCGAAGAACGACAGGATCACCGAGCCGATCAGGTACAGCGGCGCCACCACGGCCCGCAGCAGCGCGATCAGCGTCAGGAGGATCATGATCAGCACGAGCGGCACGACGATGTCGAGATCGTGCTGGGCGCCGTCGCGGTAGTCGCGCATCGTCGCCGACAGGCCGCCGACGTAGCCGCGAAGCTCCGGACCGAGACCAGCCAGCGCGTCGCGCATCTCCTGCGTCCGGTCGAGCGCCTCGTTGCTGTACGGGTCATCCGGGAACGCGACCTGGAACTGCACGGCGTTGCCGTCCTCCGACGTCGCGCTGACCGGGGTGATCGTGCCGATGTCCGGCACCTTCTCGAGCGCCGCGCGCGCCGCCGCCACGTCCTCGTCGGTGACCGCGCCGCCGCTCGTGCGGTCGAGGATCACGGTCGCCGGGCCGAGCGCGCCCTCCGGGAACGCCGCCTTCAAGGTGTCGTAGCCGTCGGTCCCCTCGGTCGCGTTGCGGAACGCGCCGAGCACGGTCGCCTCGCTGCTGTACTGGGTCACGCCGAGCGCGCCGATCACGAACACGGTGCAGATCGCGCCGATCGTGAACCACGGCCGCCGGGTCACGCGGCGGCCGAGGCGCGCCCAGCGGTTGTCGCCGTCCTCGACGTTCTCGATCGGCACGTTGGTCGGGTCGTAGACCGCCCGCTTGCTGGGCCAGAACCCGCGGCGGCCGACCGCCGCGAGGATCGCCGGCAGCAGCGTCAGCGACGCCGCCATGACGATCAGGATGCCGATCGCGTTGACGGGGCCGACCGTCCGCGTGGACGCGAGCTCGGCGACGAGCAGCACGAGCATCGCCAGCGTGACCGTGAACGCGCTGGCGATGATCGCCGGCCCGACGCGCGGGATCGCGGCCCGGATCGCGTTGTGCTTGTCCTCGTGTTTGTGGAGCTCCTCGACGTACCGGGCCACGAGCAACAGGCAGTAGTCGGTGCCCGCGCCGAACATCAGCACGAGCAGCAGCGACGTCGAGATGCTCGTCACCTGCATCCCGCCGTCGGCCAGGAGCTTGATCACCCCGCTGGCGATCGAGTACGCGATGACGACCGTGACCAGGGGGATGACCGCCAGCACCGGCGAGCGGTAGATCGCCAGCAGGATGGCGAGCACCAGCAGCCCGGTGACGAGCAGCAGCGCCACGTCAGCGGACTCGAACCCGTGCCGCAGGTCGGTCTCCAGCGCGGCCGGGCCGGTGACCTGCGCCGTCAACCCGGAGCCGCCGTTGACGATGTCGCGCGACTCCTCGGTGACGTCGTTGATCGCCTGCTGGGTCTTGGCGTTGATCGGGATGACCGTGAACGCGGTCGCGCCGTCCTGGGAGACGAGCCCCTCGGGCGCGTCGGAGCTGAACGGCACCACCGGCGGCAGCACGCCGTCCACCTCGGCGAGCTTCGCCGCCTCGTCGGCGATCGTCTGCTTGTCGGCGTCGGTCAGCCCGCCGTCGCGGTGGTAGACCGCGACCGACGACGTCGTCTGGCCACCCGCGAAGCGCTCCTCGACGACCTTGTCGGCCACGATCGCCGCCGAGTCGTCGGGGAGGAAGCTGGCGATGCGGTCCTCGGTGACGTCGGTGAGCTTGCCCGGCATCTGGCTGAGGACGAGAAGGAGGAGCCAGAATCCGATGACGTACCACTTCGCTCGCCGGCCGCCCGCCCACCTGGCGATGGTCTTCAGCATCGCTTCACCCAGCTCCTTCCACGCGCCTCCGCAGCGCGTTGTTGAAGGCGTCGTAACCGCGGTAGAGCTGCGCCTCGAGGTTCGTGGCGAACATCACCGGGGTCAACCAGCCCGTGCACTCCTCCGACATGACGAAAAGAACGCCGCCGTCGCGCGGCTCGATCTGAAAGGCGCGGTCGACGTCGAACACGCCCGGCCGCCCGAGGGTGGCCAGCCAGCGCAGCTCGCGCCCGGGCTCGACCACGGTCACGCGCGGCTTGAAGGTCATCTTCATCCGGTCCAGCTGCAGCCGGATCTTGAGCTGCTCGCCCGGCTCCAGGCGCCCGGACGCCTCCCGCACGAACGGGTTCCACGACGGGAACGAGCCGAAGTCCGTCATCTCCGCCCACACCCGCTCGGCGGGAGCTTTGATGACGGTCTCCGTCTTGATCAGGCGGCTGCCCACTGCTCCGCTGCCGGCTCGGGTGCCGACACCGAATGGCGGCGGATGAACTCGAGCATCGCCGGGAAGCAGTCACGAGCGACGTCCTGGCCCATGAACACGTCCTGATGCCCGTAGCGCGGGTAGATCACCAGCTCGTGCTGGTCGCACCCGAGCTCGCGCAGCCGCTCGTGGCACACGATGTTCGAGTCGGTGAAGACCTTGTTGTCCTCACCGGTCGTGAGCAGCACCGGTGTCTCGATCTCGCGTGCATAGGCGAAGTAGTCGTCCGGCAGCGCAGCGTGCTCGGGCTTGCCGATCTCGTACTTCACCGGCCTACTGCCGGCCCGGAGCATCTTGTAGACGTGCCGGTAGTAGTGCATCGACGTCGCGCCGTAGAGGTCGCCGCCGCGCCGGTGGGTGACGTCCGCGAGGTTCTCGTGCGAGTACAGCGCCGGCCAGCCCGTGCCCCACATGAGGCTCAGCATGTGGCAGGCGGGGACGTCGCACTCGCGGTGGAACCGGGAGACGATCTTCGAGAAGACCTTGCCGCGCGTCAGCGTCGGGTCCTCGCTCCAGCGCGGGTTGAGGTTCGGGAACCCGAGCACGTGCTCGACGATGCCGGGCGCGTTGCGCAGCTTCAGGCGCGACCACTTCGGCACGCGCGGCGTGAGCCCGACGCTGTTGGCGACGACGCTCGTGATCCCGTCGACCGCCTTGCCGAACAGGCTCATCATGAACGTGACCGAGCCGAGGCAGTGCGCGATCACGTGCAGCCCGCGGTCGGGCCCGACGTGCCGGCGGATGATGTCGATCGCGGGCGGATAGTCGTACAGCGCGATGTCGTCGAACGTGTACCGGTGCGGGAACAGGTTGTACGAGTGCCGGTTGGACATCCGCATGTCCAGGCACCAGACATCCGTGTAGCCGTTGTCGAGCAGGTAGCTGACGAGGTTGTAGTGCTCGGGCATGACGAACATGTCCGTCGACGTCGTCAGGCCGTGCACGATCATCACCGAGTCGCGGGCCTCGTTCTTCGGGTCGCGGTTGAACCGCAGCATGCTCAGCCCGAGCCCGTCCTGCGTCGAGAAGTAGTGGGTCGTGACGTCGCAGTCGATCACGCCCTCGAGCGTGTAGAGCGGGATCTCCCGCGTCATGAGGCGCCCTCCAGCGCCGCGTCTCCCGCCTCGACCGGCAGCTTGCCCTTGCCGTTGGCGGCGGCGCGGCGGCGCTCGGCGTGGCGCGCGTTCGGGTCGACCTTGGCCCGCTTCTCCGGGTCCTTGGTCGTGCGCGTGTGCATGTACTTGTAGCCGTTGCAGTCGATGACGATGTCGTCGAACTGCTCGACGATCTCGTCGAGCAGCTCGGTGGTCATCCGGTCGGGGTGCACGCCGGTGTAGAACATGAGCTCGCAGAAGCGGTCGTAGCCGTCGCGGGCCAGGTAGTCGGACCGGATGCTCTTCACGTAGACCGACAGGAACGTGAAGCAGCCGTGCGACTCGCGGTAGCCGTCCAGCAGCGCCCAGCAGCGGCGGAACAGCTCCTCGTACTTGTCGAGCGGGCCGAGCACGATCAGCATCCGCGTCGGGTCGCCCACCGTCGAGTCGAGCACCTTGTCGGTGAAGAACTCGATGTTCTTGATCGACGCGTACTTGGGGCTGAGCATGACGCCGCCCATGCCGACGTACTTGAGCGCGACGTCGAGCTTGGTGGGCAGGTTCCCGGCGACGCGGCCGATGCCGTGCAGCACGCCGTAGGAGCCGGTGTTGCGGGCCTTGTGGACCGCCGTCTGCGACGTCTCGCGGTACTCGGAGAACTGCCCGAGGCCGAGGTGCTTGCCGCCGCCGAGCTTGAAGTCGACCCAGACGCCGCGCTCCATCATCACGTCGCCGGGCTCCTCGATGATCGGCTTCGTCCCGGCGATGAAGTCGTCCATCGAGCGGTAGTGCGTCTGGTGGTTCTCCCAGATCGTCCGGTACTTGTCGATCCGGATCAGCCGCAGCGTGACCTCCACGATCACGCCGTGGCGGCCGAGGCCGGCGAGCAGCGAGTAGAAGTCGTCGGCGTTCTCCTCCGGGCTGCAGCGCTTGATCTCGCCGTCCCAGTCGACGAACTGGAGCGCCAGCACGTTGTCGATGAACATGCCGAAGCGGTGCGACGCGGGGCTGATGCCGCCGACCGACGCGAAGCCGCCGACCGTGATGTCGCGGTGGTCGCCGATGACCGGCAGGCCGAGGCCGAGCGGCGCCAGGTGGTCGTCGATCAGCGCGCTGATCGCGCCGCCCTGGACGGTGGCGGTGAGGTTCTCCTCGTCGACGTCGAGGACCTGGTCCATGCCCTGCATGAGCAGCACGGCGCCGCCCTCGTTGAGCACGAGGTCGTTGCTCGAGTGGCCCTTGCTGCGGACCTTGATGGTCTGGCCGAGCTCCTTGCACTCCTTGACCGCGCGCGCGACGTCCTCGGGCGAGCGCGGCAGGTAGACCTTGAACGGGAACTTCGGCGCGATCTTCGGGTTGCCGATCCGCTCCCAGTCGTAGGCGAGGCTGTCAAGGCTGTCGTGCGAGAACGTCTCGTGGCTCTCGATCTTGCCGCGCCACGACTTCGACGCGACCTTGATCTCGCGCTTGGCGGGCATCAGGCGGCCTTCCCTTCCTGCCACGGGGCGGAGTACGGCGGGAACACGAGCAGCGACATCGCGTAGCCGAGCGCGGACGTCGTCACGAGCAGGCCGAACCACAGCGTCGGCTCCCAGCCGAGCCCGCCCTGGAACAGTGCGATGCAGAGGAAGAACAGGCTCCACAGCACCGGCGGCACGAGCGCCGCGAACAGGCGGATGTGGCCGATGCGGCCGCCGCCGAGGCGGCCGAGCAGCACGTCGCCGACGACGCCGGCAAGCACGAGCGACGGGATCAGCTCGGCCTGCCGGTACTCGCTGAGCATCGCCCACAGCAGCGCCAGGAACGTGAACGTGATCGTGAGCGTGCCGAACGGGATCCGCCAGCGCCGGCGCATCACCAGGACCATGCCGATCAGCGCCGCCGTGAAGATCAGAATGCCGGCGACGCTCGCGTGCGTGCTGTAGAAGTAGTACGGGAACGCGGCGTCGCCGTAGTGGGTCAGCGCACGCGCGAGCCCCTCGGCGTGTTCCGCGCCCGAGCCGGGCGCGAACGCGTCGGGCCGGCTGGCGATGTCGTCCTGGAACGCCTGCGTCGCCGCGACGCCGCCGCCGTAGAACGGAACGATCTGGTGGACGATGAACAGCATCACCGCCAGCAGCGAGGTCACCGAGAACGCCGCCGGCAGGTGCTCGCGCAGCGTCGGGGTGACGACGTCGCGGCGCTGCCACGCCGCGGCGCCCGCGATCGTCGCGAGCATCGCCCCGGAGTAGAAGAGGCCCTGGTGGGAGGGGCTGAACGTCGAGTCGATCTGGTTCTCGAAGCCGTAGGCCTGGTGCCACATGAAGTCGGCCGGCCCGGCGATCGCCGCCAACGGCAGCGCGATGATCGCGAACCCGTAGCCGAGCGGCACGGCGGACCACTCGAGGTGGTACAGGCCCCTCTGGTAGCGCAGCATGACAAGTGCGATCCACACGCCGACCGCGATCAGGCCGAGGTACATCGCGATGTGCGGCGGCGAGAAGAACTGATCTTCGCCGGTGATGTTGTTGTGGTGCAGTCCGTCCCAGAACAGCGCCACAAGCGTGTAGGCCGCCAGGGCGATCGTCACCGTGTCCTCGCGTGGCGTCGAGTGCGGTCGAGGCCCGCCACTCACGCGTATCGATGGCAACCAGCTCGCAAGCGTGTACGTCTTGCCGGTGGGCGCAGCCTCACCGGCAGGGTCGAGCACCTGGCTCACAACTGTCCTTTCTGTGGCACGTCCAGCTCCCTCAGCAACCGTAAACGGGCTGGACGGGGCGAAGCAAGTGTCCGGCCTGGCCACTCGGCGGGTGTTCGAGGTCGTTCTCCTGACGGATGGCCGAGCGTTTGGACGGCCGGCGTCCGGATGGCCGACGCGCCGCGGGCGCTCAGGCGCGGTCCGCGTCGCGCGCGTCTCGGTCGGGCCGCGGAGCATCCGCGCCGGTCACGGCGCGCGGGTGCGCTTCACCGTCGGCCGCCGCGCCCGCGTCGCCGTCATGACCAACGGGATCGGCGTCCGCGTCCGCGCGCACCGCGGCGTCAACACCGTTCGACCCCGGTTCCTGGGTCACCACCGGCTGACGGCCAGCGTCGGCCGCTCGGTCGCCCACGCCCGCTTCGGCGTCCGCCAACGACCACAGCTTGATCTTCGCCTTGCGCCCGCGGACCTCGAAGTCGCCGACCTCGACGAGGTCGGCGGCCGGGGCCCGCAGCGCGGCGCGGGTCGAGTCGGCGACGTAGAGCTGGTACGGCGTGCCCTTGGTCATGCCCTCCAGCCGCGCCGCCGTGTTCGTGGTGTCTCCGAGCGCCGTGTACTCCAGGCGGCGCTCGGAGCCGACGTTGCCGGACATGACCGGGCCGGTGTTGAGGCCGATGCCCATCTTGAACCCCTGGTGGAGGTCCTGGGATCGCAGCCACTCGTTGAAGCCCTCGAGCCGGGCGAGCATGTCCCGCGCCGCGGCCAGCGCCCGGTCGGCGTGGTCGTCCTCCTGCAGCGGCGCGCCGAACACGGCCATGATGCCGTCGCCCATGTAGGCGACCAGCGTGCCGCCGTGGTCGAGGATCGCCTCGCTCATCGCGGTCAGGTAGCGGTTGAGCGCGTCGATCACCTGCTCCGGCTGCAGCGTCTCGGCGAAGCTCGTGAAGCCGCGCAGGTCGCTGAACATGACCGTCGCCTCGCCGCGCACGCCGCCGAGCCGGACGCCTTCGGCGTCCTGCAGGACCTGGTCGACCACCGACTCGGGGACGAAGCGCGCGAACGCGTCGCGCGTGTTCGCGCGCTCGAACGCGACCGTGACGCCGTGGATGGCGCCCGTGAGCAGCAGCGCGGCGATGCCGGCGACCAGCGCATAGACGACGCCGACGATCACGTCGTTCTCGAATGCGACCTGCGCGCCGACGAGCAGCGCGACGATCCCGAGGAAGCCGATCGGGACCGCGTAGAGCATCCGCAGCCGGATCGCGGCGAACGGGGCGGCTACGCCGAGCACGACCACGAGCAGCGCGTCGACCCACCCCGCGCTGCTGTGGAGCGGGAATCCCTCGAGCGCGGTGAGGATCGCGTTCGCGTGCACCTCGGGGCCCGGCATCTGAAGCTCGCCGGTCGTGGCGGTCGGCCGCTGGTCCTGCAGGATCGTGGCGGTGCCCCCGACGACGACCACCTTGCCCGCGACATCCGCCGCGCGGAACTTGCCCCTGGCGACGTCGATGAAGCTCAAGTAGGGGAACGACCGGGGCGGCCCGACATAGTCGATCCAGGCCGTGTTGCCGGGCGGCGCCGCGATGTCGTGCCCGAGCTTGATCTCGGCGGCGACGATCGGCAGCGCATCGACGCCGTTGTCGCCGTCGAGCATGTGCCGCGTGACGCCGTCCGGGTCGGCCTCGAAGTTCGAGTAGCCGGGCTTCGCCCGGCTGTAGGCGAGACCCTCCTTCCCGCCGAAGATCTGCACCTTGCCGCCGGGGTCGACGGCGGTCGTGGCCATCACGACGCGTCGCCGACCGGCGCGCACGGCCTCGATGAGCGCGTTGTCGGCCGCGAGGCTCTTGCTCTCCTGCGTGAACTGGACGTCGTACGCGATGACCGCCGCGCCGGCCTTGGTGAGGTTGCGGATGACGCGAGCGTGGAGCTTGCGCGTGAACGGGTAGATGTTGCCCGCCGCGTTGAGCGAGTGATCGTCGATCCCGACGACCACGACCTCGTCCGGGCGCGGCTCGGCGCCGCGCACGTCGAAGCGCATGTCGACGCTCGTGAGGTCGAGCCGGCGCAGGGCGTCGATGGCCATCAGGCCGAGCGGGCCGAGCGTGCAGAACAGCGCGGCGCCGAGCAGCAGCAGCGTGCGCACGCGTCGCGTCCGCCGGTTGCCCACCGCCGGGCTGAGCGCGTCGAGCACCCGGTTCACGCGCGGGTGGTTCACCGGCGCGGACAGGATCAGCGTGCCGACGAGCCCGACCGACACCGCGGCGAGCGGGGGCGTCACCGCGATCACGGATCCGGCGTCGAACGCGAGCTGCGCGCCGACAAGGAACAGCGCGGCGGCGAGGACCGCGGCGCCGAGCGCGCCGAGCGCGCCGAACCGGATCGCGACGAGCGGCGCCGCGGCGGCCAGCACGAGCACGAGCAGCACGTCGAGCCACAGCGGACCGTCGCGCAGCGGGAAGCCGTCGAGCGCGGTGGCGATCGCGGCCGCGTGGATGTCCGGGCCGGGCGTCGCGTCGTCGATCGCGGTGGGATGGACGTCGCCGATCGCCGGGGCGGTCGCGCCGATCACCACGACCTTGCCGCGCACCTGCGCGGGGTCGAAGCTGCC
>DASSUW010000280.1:0-3081 GCA_035706585.1 Solirubrobacteraceae bacterium
GATGCACCGCGACGCCAAGATCTACACGATCTTCGAGGGCACGTCCGAGATCCAGCGGCTGGTGGTCGCGCGGGCGATCTCGGGTAGGCAGATCAAGTAGATGTCCGACGACGACGACGACTGGACCGGCGAGCCGCCCGAGGGCAGGTACACCCGCGACCGCGCGAAGCCGGGCTTCTGGGAGAACCAGTGGCAGGCGGCGGTCGCCTACGGCCTGCTCGGCGTCTTCATCGTCGTCGCCGTGCTGCTGATCGTCCTGCTCGGCTGAAAGATAGGCAATCACCCATCGGAACATGGGTCGTTGTGCCGATGCTAGGTATGCCGTGGCGACCGTAGCGTCGCCGCATGAAGATCCGCACCGCTCTCCTCGCCGTGCCGCTGGTCGCCCTCGCCGTCGTGGGCGTGACCGCGAGCAACGGCGCGACTCACCACCACCACGCGGGAAAAGGCAAGCTCACCCGCCAGCTCGCGCAGATGCGCGTGGCGACCGCCAAGTACGTCACCGACCTCGACGCGGCCAAGCGCGACGGCTACAAGATCATCACGCCGATGATGCACAACATGGGGCTGCACTATCTGAACCCCAGCATCTCGACGTTCGACGTCAGGAAGCCGCCGATCCTCGTCTATACGCGCCGCAACGGGCAGTACATGCTGGGCGCGGTCGAGTGGGTGTTCCCGACCAAGCCGAAGAAGCCGCCGCTGAAGGGCGCCACGTACGGTTCCTTCCCCGCGGCGTGCCACTACGAGGACGGGCATTTCGTGCCTGCCGCCTCCGAGGATGACTGCGCGGCGACCGACGGCGGCGCGAAGTTCTTCTTCTGGCACCCCGACCTCGTGACCCTCCACGTCTGGATCTGGCACCACAACCCGGACGGTCTGTACGCGGGCATGAACCCGCTCGTGAAGCCGTTCAACAAGGGCTGAGCTACAGGCCGCTCACACGGTGGGCGCGCCGGATCAGGATCGGGACGCTGATCGCCGCCGCGACGACGTGCATGGCGATCAGCGTCCCGACCGCCGCGGCGTCGGCGTTCGGGTCGTCGATCGTCAGCGGCGCGATCAGCGACAGCGCCAGCGCGACGACGGCGACGATCACGAACGGCCGCGTCCTGCCGCCCATCACGGCGTAGACGATCCCGGCGGCGATCACGCCGCCGAGCGTCGAGAGGATCACGGGCCGCAGGTTGAGCTCCTCGAACTCCGGCTGCGGGATGTCGAACAGCGCGACCGCGAGCGCTCGCACCAGCACGTTGGCGACGACGGCCGCGACCGCGGCGAACGCCGTGGCGGTCGCGATCGGCATCAGGGCAGGCTGCGCAGCACTTCGCCGGCGGCGAGGGCGACCGTCGTCGCCCCCGCGAGGAGAGCGGCCGGGACCCAGACCGGCCTGTGGCGCCGGCTCCAGCGCCGCCCGCTCCGGCGGGTCGCGGCGCTGGCGTAGATCTGGCGGGGCGGATGCACCGGGCCGGATGCAAGAGGTCCCAGCTCCGCCGGTCAAGGCCGCCGACCGCGTCCAGCCCGCATGCTCCGGGAAACGCCTCCGCAGCCCTGCGGCAGCCGTCACACGAGGAGCGCGAACTGGCGCGAGTGGGCGACGAGCGCGCCCGTGCTGTCCCAGATCTCGAAGTCCTCCTCGTGATGGCCGCCGATCACGTGGCGCGTGCAGGCGCGGCAGGCGAGCCAGCCGGGGGCGGGCCGCGCGCGGATGTGGACGGTCAGCTCGATCGTCGCCGATCCGCCCGCCCCGAGCTCGAGCACGGCCGGGGCGGCGGCGTCGACCATCGCGGCGAGCGCGATCGGGTCGGCGTCGCGGCCGTCGCGGAACCGCAGCCAGAAGGCCACGTCGGGCTCGCCGGCCGGCGGGCCGCCGGCCCAGCCGGGGAGCACGGGATAGCGGTACTCGAACCGGTCGGTGGCGTTGACGCCCGGCAGCGACGGCGAGCCGTCCATGAGGTCGCGGCACTTCTCGGGCGCCGGCAGCTCGGGCGGCGCCGAGCGCACGTGGGTCCGCTCGGGCGCCCGGTCGAGGTCGGCGAACGTCGCCACCGTACGCACGATCTCCTTGCCGCCCTGCAGGAGTCGCGCCTCACCGGTCGCGAAGCGCCGCCCCGCGCGCACGACCTCGGTGGAGATCTCGGCCGCGCCCGGCGTGCTGGGTCGCAGGAACGTCGCCGAGACGACCACGGGGTCGGGCAGCGGCACGTCGCGGGCGAGCGCCCGCAGCGCCACCGCCAGGACGTAGCCGCCGTACGGCGCGCGCGCGAGCCCGTTCCAGCGCTCGCTGAGCACCGCCGTGTACGCATGGTCGCCGGCGGGCGTGACGCGCGTGTCGCGGTCGAACGCAGTGTCGGTCATCGTCGTCATCACGCGTGACGCTGGCGCAGGGATGAAAGGATCTCAATTACGTGGCAGGTAAGACCGACACGATCCGGGCCGCCGCGGCGGGCGACGTCGACGCGATCGCGGCGATCTACAACGAGGGGATCGAGGATCGCGTCGCGACGTTCGAGACGCGGCCGCGCAGCGCCGCGGAGGTCGCGCGCTGGTTCCGCGACGACCTCCCGTTCCTCGTCGCGACCGACGCCGGCGGCGGCGCGGTCGTCGGCTTCGCCAAGGTGTCGCCGTACTCGGACCGCTGCGCGTACGGCGGCGTCGGCGAGCACGGGGTCTACGTGGCGCGGACGGCGCGCGGGCAGGGCGTGGGCCGCGCGCTGCTCGAGGCGCTGTGCGCGGAGTCCGCGCGCGCGGGCCTGCACAAGCTCACGAGCCGGATCTTCGCCGACAACGGCGCGAGCCGTGCCGCCCATGCCGCGGCGGGGTTCGAGGAGGTCGGCGTCCAGCGCCGGCACGGCCGGCTCGACGGCGAGTGGAAGGACTGCGTGCTCGTCGAGCGACTGCTCGGCTCGGCCGCGGCGCAGGACTGACCAACTGCGGCCGGGTAGGGCGGCCGGTTGGATCGGATTTGCGCGACGTTTTCCCGCCACTGGCGCAAAGACGTCGCTATTCGACGTGAACGCGCCAAGCCCGCCGGCGCGAGGGCGCGGGGGCGATCATCGCCGCGCCACCGGACAGGTCATC
>DASSUW010000281.1:0-22955 GCA_035706585.1 Solirubrobacteraceae bacterium
CCGATCGTCGGCTTGTAGAAGCCGGTGAGCATGTTGAAGAACGTCGTCTTGCCGGCGCCGTTGGGCCCGATGATCGACACGATCGACTTGTCGGGCACGCTGAAGGTGACGTCGCTGACCGCGGTCAGGCCGCCGAACTGCTTGGTCACGTTCTCGGCGCCGAGCACGAGGTTGCCGTTGGTCTCGCTCATGCGCGCGCCACGAAGACGGACTCTTCCGCGTGCTCGTCGGAGTGGGTCATCTCGGCCTCGCGCCTGCGTTCGGGCAGCAGGCCCTGCGGTCTGAGGATCATCATCATCACCAGCAGGAAGCCGTAGATGCCGAACGACAGCTGGGACATGTCGAAGTCCTGGCCGAACTTCTCCGGCAGCGTTCTCAGCACGTCCGGGATCAGCCAGTTGTTGATCAGCGACAGCACGATCGCGCCGAGCACGACGCCCCAGATCGAGCCGAGGCCGCCGAGGATGACCATGCCCAGCACGAGGATCGAGAAGTAGAACTGGAACTGGTCGGCGTTGACGATCTGCAGGTAGGTCCCCAGGAACGCGCCGGCCATGCCGCCGAACGCGGCGCCCGTGCCGTAGGCCAGCAGCTTGGTCTTGACCGCCGGGACGCCCATCGAGACCGCCGCGACCTCGTCCTCGCGCAGCGCGACCCAGGCGCGGCCGAGCCGCGAGTCCCGCAGCCGGAAGTTCACGAACAGCACGATCGCGACCATCCCGAGCGCGACCCAGAACCACGGCCGCTTGTCGAGCAGCTGGAACGGCTCGATGCCGGGGAAGTAGATCTTGTCGACCGGGGCGATGCCCTGCCTGCCCGCCGTGAGCGTCTGGTCGGGGCCGAACCAGTTCTCGAACAGCCCGCCGACGACCGGCCAGCTCGAGAGCTTCATGATGTCGTCGTCGCCGTTGACGGCGATGCGGCCGATGATCTCGCCGAAGGCGAGCGTGACGATCGCGATGTAGTCGCCGCGCAGGCGCAGCGTCGGGAGGCCGATGATCATGCCCGCGATCGCGCAGAACACGATCGCGGCGATCACCACGATCACGAAGTTCAGGTGGATGCCCGCGAGGTTCTGCGAGAAGTCCGACACGACGATGTGGATGCCCTCGCCGTTGTTGACGGCCGAGAAGAAGTCGGACCCGAACCAGCCCATCGTGTACGCGCCGATCGCGAAGAACGCCACGTACCCGAGGTCGAGCAGGCCGGCGAAGCCGACGATGATGTTCAGCCCGAGCGCCATCACGATGTAGGCGAGCGCGAGCGTCGACACGTGGATCGGCGTACCGGCCTTCTCCATGAACAGCGGCAGCAGCGCCGCCACGACGAAGAAGATCGGGATGAAGGCCCGCTCCGCCCATGGCGGCAGCTTCGGCCGCCGGCCGCGGGTCTTGGCCGGTGTCTGGTCCGTGGGTGCCGTGACGGTGCTCATCCGGCCTCCCTCGTCTCCTCGCCCAGCAGACCGGACGGCTTGAAGATCATGATCAGGATCAGGTAGAGGAACACGATCGCCGGCGTCCACTCGGTGCCGATGCGGTTGTCGGAGATCTGCTGGATGCCGCCGATGATCAGGCCGCCGAGCACGGCGCCGCGGATGTTGCCGATGCCGCCCATGACGGCCGCGGTGAACGCGATCAGCCCGGCGGTGAAGCCCTGGAAGTACCAGATCGTCGTCTGGTACAGCGCGTAGATCAGGCCGGCCGAGCCGGCGAGCATGCCGCCGATGAGGAACGTGAGCGAGATCGTCGTGTCGACGTTGATCCCCATCAGCCGGGCGGCCTCGGGATCCTGCGCGGTCGCGCGCATCGCCTTGCCGAGGCGGCTGCGGCCGATGAACATCGTCATGCCCACAAGCAGCGGGATCGTCACGCCGACGGCGAGCACGTCGCCGTTGGTGATCTGGACGCCGAACGGGTCGATCAGCAGGTGCTGGGACTCGATCAGGTCGGGGATGCCCTCCTGGGAGCCGCCGCGCCAGAGGATGCCGACGTTCTGCAGGATGAACGAGAAGCCGACCGCCGTGATCAGCGGCGCCAGCTTCGGGGCGGTTCGCAGCGGCCGGTACGCGACGCGCTCGATCATCGCGTTGAGCGCGCCGGAGGCCAGCATCGCCACCGGCAATGTGATCAGCAGCCCGACGATCAGCAGGATCGTGCCGGTGCTCTGCGTCAGGCCGATCGTGGTGAAGAACCCGGCCGACACGAACGAGCCGATCATGAACACCTCGCCGTGGGCGAAGTTGATCAGCTCGACGATGCCGTAGACCATCGTGTAGCCGATCGCCACCAGCGCCCAGATGGCGCCGTTGGAGAGGCCGTCCACGAGGTTGTTGCCCAAGCGCGAGAGGTTGCCCTCGTCGCTGAGCAGGTCGCTGATGCCGAACGCGACCGGCATGATCAGCAGGACGACGATCAGCCCGTACTTGCCCACCCAGTCGCGCAGTGCCTGACCCGGGGCGGCTTGTCGCGCTGCGGGAACGCTTGCGGCTTCCATGTTGTTGAGACTCTTCCAGAAAGACCCCGCCGGGGGCGGGATTTTCTTCCCACCCCCGGCAGAGGAATATCCGTCAGTCCAGGATCAACCGGCCTGAGCCTTGATCGTGGAGTCGAACTGCAGCGAACCGCCGTCGATCGTGTAGACGCCGTAGTCGGTCAGCGTCGTGTCGCCGTTCTCGTCGATCGAGTACGTGCCGAGCACGCTCTCGCGATCCTTCGTCTCGAACAGCGCCTTGATGATGTTCTCCCTGGAGCCGTCGCCCGAGCGCTCGATCGCGTCCAGCGCGAGGCGCATCGCCTCGTAGCCGTAGATCGCGTACGGGTCGGGGTTGTCCTCGCCGTACTTGTCCGAGAACTCCTTGAAGAACTCCTGGCCCTCGGCCGGATACTCGTCCGGGGACAGGGTCGCGACCGTCACCTTGACCTTGGAGGCCACGTCGGCGGGGATGCCACCCTCCTTGGGGTCGGCGAACCCGGACTCGGCGACGCCGTCAGGCCCGTAGAGCTTCGCGTCCGGCAGCGCCGCCGAGAAGTCCTTGTAGAGCTGGACCGCGTTGTTCGCCGTGATGCCCGAATACACGAAGCAGTCGGCGCCGGCGCCCTTGGCCTTGCCGGCCAGCGAGCGATAGTTCGGCGCGTTCTTGTCGATCGCGTCGTTGGCCACGACGTCCAGGCCCTGCGCGTCGGCAGCCGCCTGGATGTTCTTGGCCAGACCCGCGCCGTAGACCTCCTTGTCGTTGGTCATGAAGACCTTCGTGCAGCCATCCTCCTTCATGAGCGTCGCCAGCGCGGCGCCCTGGATGGTGTCCTTCGGCACGATGCGCGCGTAGGTGCGCGTGCCGGCCGGGTAGTACTTGTCCGGCTCGCCGGGGTTCGCGCCCGGCTCGTCGGAGGTCAGGCCCACGGCGGTGTTCGCGGGGCTGATCTGCGGGACCCCGGCCTCGTTGAGGATCGGGATCGAGACCGCGGAAGCGCCCGAGTTGAACTCGCCGATGTAGACGCCGGTCGAGTCGTCGCCGGCCGCCTTCAGCGCGTTCGTCTGCGTGGCCTCCGGGGTCCAGGACCCGGCCTGGGCGGTCGAGTCGTCGAGTGACTCGTACTTGATCGAGAAGTCGCCGGCCTTGCCGCCGGCCTGATCGAGCGCGAGCTTGATCCCGTTGACCATCGCGGTCGTCTGCGGGCGGGATGCGCCCTGCAGCGGAAGCGACGAGTAGATCGTGAGCGTCTTCGCCTCACCGCCGCCGCCTCCACCGCCGCTGCTCCCGCCGCCGCCGCTGTCGTCGTCGCCGCAGGCGGCGACTCCGAAGGCAAGCGCGCCGACGAGACAGCCTGTCGCTGCCAACCAGCGTGAATTCAAGGAACCCCTCCTCATAAAGGGTTTGATTTGGGCGGCGATTCTACGCACGCCCTTTCCGGCCGCGCAACAGGGTAGGACGAAGCACGGCAGATTGCGCGATTGCGGCGAACCCGTGGGTGCGCGGCTGTCCGGGCATCCCGCCGCTCACCCGCCGCCCGCGCTGCGGGTCAGCTCTGGCGCCGGTTCCCGGGCAGGTACGGCACGAGCAGCCGCATCGCCGCGGCGATCACGAGCATCACGAGCGTGATCAGGAACGCGTCGAACGCCTTGGCGCCGATCGCCCACAGGACCACCCAGACGACGAGGCCCGCGATGAGGGTTACAAGCACGCCCATGAGGTCGGGAAGCCTAGCGCTGGAGCGCCTTCGCCAGCGCCGCGACCAGTTCGCCGACCGCGGCCGCCGGGTCGGCGCCGGCCGCGTCGGCCTCTGTCGCTGCGCGGACAAGTCGCGAGCCGACGATCACGCCGTCGGCGCCCGCGGCCGCCGCGGCAGCCGCCTGCTCCGGAGTGGAGATGCCGAAGCCGACGGCGACGGGAACCGGGCTGTGGGTTTTCGCGTGGGCGAGCGTGGCGGCCAGCGTCCCGGCGACCGCGGCGCGCTCGCCGGTCGTGCCCGTGACCGACACCGTGTAGACAAATCCACGGGCGCGGCTGACGATCGCGGCGACGCGGTCGTCGGGTGTCGTGGGCGCGATCAGCGGGACCAGCGCGAGCCCGGCGGCGTCGCAGGCGTCGCGGACGGCCTCGCCCTCCTCGAGCGGCATGTCCGGGACGATCAGGCCGCTCACGCCGGCGGTGACGAGGTCGTGCGTGAAGCGCTCGAGGCCGCGCGCCAGGATCGGATTCGCGTAGCACATGAGCACGACCGGCAGGCGCTCGGCGATCCGCCGCGCCGCGTCGAGGATCCCGTGCATGGTGGCGCCCGCCGCGAGCGCGCGGGTGCCCGCCGCGTGGATGACGGGGCCGTCGGCGAGCGGGTCCGAGAACGGCACGCCGAGCTCGACCAGGTCGGCGCCGGCGTCCGCGCACGCGAGCCCGATCGCGACCGAGGCGTCGAGGTCCGGGAAGCCGCCCATCAGGTACGGCATCAGCGCCGCCCGCCCCGACGACGCGTCGAAGGCGGCGGCGATGCGCTCGACCCCGGTGTCAGTCCCCGATACCAAGCTTCGGAAGCACCTCCGCGAGGTCCTTGTCCCCGCGGCCGGAGAGGCAGATCAGGTCCAGCGTGTCGGCAGCGGCGCCGGACCGCAGCACCCACGCCACCGCGTGCGAGGACTCGAGCGCCGGGATGATGCCCTCGAGCTCGGCCACGCGGCGCAGCGCCGCGAGCGCCTCGTCGTCGCTCACCGCCTCGTAGCGGGCGCGTCCGGTGTCGCGCAGGTGCGCGTGCTCGGGGCCGGTGCCGGGATAGTCGAGTCCGGCGGAGATCGAGTGCGCCTCGAGGATCTGGCCGTCCTCGTCCTGCATGATCGCCGAGTAGGCGCCGTGCAGCACGCCGCCGCGGCCGCCGATCGTCAGCGGCGCGCCGTGGCGGCCGGTGTCGATGCCCTCGCCCGCGGCCTCGACGCCGATCAGCTCGACGTCCGCGTCGTCGACGAACGGGACGAACGTCCCGATCGCGTTCGAGCCGCCGCCGACGCAGGCGACCACCCGGTCGGGCAGCCGGCCGGCGGTCTCGAGCATCTGCCCGCGCGCCTCGTCGCCGATCACCCGCTGGAGGTCGCGCACGAGCGCGGGGAACGGCGCCGGGCCGACGCAGGAGCCGATCACGTAGTGCGTGTCGCCGACGTTGGCGACCCAGTCGCGGATCGCCGCCGAGACGGCCTCCTTGAGTGTCCGCGCGCCGGCGTCCATCGGCGCGACCGTCGCCCCCAGCAGGCCCATCCGCTGCACGTTCGGCCGCTGACGGCGCATGTCCTCGGTGCCCATGTAGACGACGCACTTGACGCCGAGCAGCGCGCACGCCGTCGCGGTCGCCACACCGTGCTGGCCGGCCCCGGTCTCGGCGATGATGCGCTGCTTGCCCATGCGCTTGGCGAGCAGGCACTGGCCGAGCGCGTTGTTGATCTTGTGCGCGCCGGTGTGCAGCAGGTCCTCGCGCTTGAAGTAGACGCGGTGCCCGACCGCGTCCGACAGCCGGGCGGCGTGGTAGAGCGGCGTCGGCCGGCCCGCGAAGTCGCGCAGCAGGGCCGCCAGCTCGGCGCGGAAGCCCTCGTCGGCGCGGGCCTCGATCCACGCCTGCTCGAGCTCGGCCAGCGCCGGCATCAGCGTCTCGGGAACGTACTGGCCGCCGTACGGACCGAAGCGATGCTCGACGGCGGTCACGCCGGCACTCCCGCGGCCGCCGCGAAGAACGCCTCCATCTTGTCCGGATCCTTGATCCCCGGAGCCGACTCGACGCCGGACGCGACATCGACGCCCCACGGCCGCACGGCGGCGATGCCGTCGGCGACGTTCTCGGGTGTCAGGCCGCCGGACAGGATCACCGGCACCGGCGAGTGGCGCTGGGCCGCCAGCGCCCAGTCCCAGGTCCGTCCGGTGCCGCCGTAGGCCCTGCCGGCTGCCGCGTCGAGGAGGTGGAAGTCGGTGTGGAAGCGCTCGGCGTCGCGGATGTCGGCGCCCGAGCCGATCCGCACGGCCTTGATCACGCGCGCCCCGGTGCGCTCGGCGACGGCCGTGCAGAACGACGGTCCCTCGTCCCCGTGCAGCTGGATCAGCGACAGCCCGACGTTCCCGGCGAGCTGGACGACCTCGTCGAGCGTGGAGTTCACGAACACCCCGGCGGGCTCGACCCTGCGGCGCAGCGCGCGGGCGATCCCGGCGGCGATCGCCGGGTCGCAGCGCCGCTTGGAGCCCGGCCAGAAGTTGAAGCCGATCGCCCACGCGCCCAGGTCGGCCGCCAGCTCGGCGTCCTCGGGACGGGTGATGCCGCAGATCTTGACGTGGGCCATCTCTGGCCCAGAGCCTAGCCCGCCGCGAGCGTGGCGGGGCGCTCCGCGAGCTGCACGGTCACGGGGCCGCGGGCGCCGCTGCGCAGGATCGTCAGCGTCACCGAATCCCCGGGCGCGTGGCGATCGACCTCGTTCAGCAGGTCGGTGAGCGAGCTCACGGCGCGGCCGTCGATCGTCTCGACGACGTCGTCGACCTGCACGCCGGCGCGATCGGCCGGGCCGTCGGGGAACACGTCGGTGACCTGCAGCCCGCCGGCCGTGGCGGTGCCGCTGAGGCCGATGTACGGCCGGATGATCTTCGCCCCGTGCTCGATCCGGGTGAGCACGTCGCGGGCCGTGTTCGAGGGCACGGCGAAGCCGGTGGTGCCCGCGATCCGCGACGTGATGCCGACCACGCGGCCGTCGGCCGCCAGCAGCGGCCCGCCGGACGACGCCGGCTCGATCACCGCGTCGGTCGCGAACACGTCGTCGATCAGATAGCCGCCGGGGGCTTCGACGCTCTGCCCGGCCGCGGCGATCCGACCGGTGCCGGCGGTCGCCCGCACGCCGGTCGGGTTCCCGACCGCCATGACCTGGTCGCCCGGCTTGACCGTGTTCGAGTCGCCGAGCTCGAGCGGCCGCAGATCCAGCCCGGTGGGATCGACCGCGATCACCGCGATGTCGCTCTCCTCGTCCTTGCCGAGCACGTGGGCCGGCACGGAGCGCTGGTCGGCGAACGTGACCTGCACCGCGGTGACGCCGCTGATCACGTGCGCGCTGGTGAGGATGCGGCCGTCGTCGTCGAGCACGAAGCCGGAGCCGGTGGACACGGCCAGCTCGCCGCCCGACCGCGAATCGAACGCCGACGGTCCGGCCACCGTGCTGGCGCTGACGGAGACGACGCTCGGGGCCACGCTGTCGTAGATCTCGTCGGCGTTCAGCCGCGGTCCGGGAGCCGACGTCAGCAGGCCCGACTGGCTGGAGATCGCGGGGCCGGCCTCGTCGCGCGTGATCATCGCGGCAGCCGTGATCCCGCTGCCGAGGGCGGCGGCCACGAGCGGCACTGCGAGCTGTCGGCTTCTCACGACCCCACAAGGGTGGCCGGAGACGGTTAGTCCTGGCTAAACAGCCGGGTCTTCGCCGCCGCTGAGGCGGAGCGTCGCCTCTTCCACGTCGGTTGCGCGCATGAGCGTCTCGCCGATCAGGACGGCGTCGACGCCGACGCGGTCGAGCTCGTCGAGCTGGTCACGGGTGGAGAAGCCGGACTCGGAGACCACGGTCTTTCCGGCCGGGACGTCGGCCAGCAGGTCGTACGTGCGCTCGATGTCGACCGAGAAGTCGCCGAGATCGCGGTTGTTGATGCCGAGCACGTCGGCCTCGACGTCGAGGGCGACCTCGAGCTCGCGCTCGTCGTGGATCTCCACCAGCGCGTCGAGGTCGAGCGCGCGCGCCTCGGTCAGCAGCTCGTACAGCACGTCCGGTTCGAGCGCGGCGACGATCAGCAGGATCGCGTCGGCCCCGGCCGCCGCCGACTCGTACAGCTGGTAGGGGTCGACGATGAAGTCCTTGCGCAGCACGGGCAGCGCGGTGACGGCCCGCGCGGCCCGCAGGTCCTCGAGCGAGCCGCCGAAGTGGAACGGCTCGGTCAGGATCGACAGCGCGGCGGCGCCGCCGCGCTCGTAGGCGCAGACGATCTCGTCAACGGTCGCGCCCTCGCGGATCGTGCCCGCCGACGGCGAGCGGCGCTTGTGCTCGGCGATCAGCGAGATCCCGGGCCGCAGCAGCGCCTCCGAGAACGGCCGGGCCTCGGGCCGCTCGGCGATCGCGGCCTCCAGCCGCGCCAGCGGCACCGACTCGCGGCGGCGGGTGACCTCGTCGCGCGTGTCCTCGACGATCCTCTCCAGCACGCTCATGCCGGGGCGAGCTCTCTCGTCATGTCCACCAGACGCTCCAGTGTGGCCGTCGCGCGGCCGTCGTCGATCGCCGCCTCGGCGGCGCGCACGCCCTCCTCGAGCGAGTCCGCGCGCCCGGCGACGTAGATCGCGGCACCGGCGTTGAGCGCGGCGAGGTCGCGCTGCGGGCCTGCCTCGCCGTCGAAGATCCGCCGTGTGGTCTCGGCGTTGCGGTCGGGCGGGCCGCCGGCCAGCTCCTCCGGGCGGGCGCGCGGCAGCCCGACGTCCTCGGGGGACACCTCGTAGGAGTGAAGATCCTGCCCGTCGACCTCGACGACGCGCGTTGTGCCCGAGGTGCTCATCTCGTCCAGACCGTCGGCGCTGGACACTACCAACGCCTTGACCGCGCCCAGCCGCGCCAGCGCCCCGGCGATCGTGTCCAGGAACGCGGCGTCGGAAACCCCGATCACCTGGCGGGCGGCCCCGGCGGGGTTCGTGAGCGGGCCGAGGAAGTTGAAGATCGTCCGCACCGCGAGCTCCTTGCGCACCGGCACGACGAACCGGGTGGCGCCGTGGTGCGCCGGCGCGAACATGAAGCCGAAGCCGGCCTGCTCGATGCAGCGGGCGACCGCGTCCGGCCGCAGGTCGATCCGCACGCCGAGCGCCTCCAGCACATCGGCCGAGCCCGACAGGCCGGTCGCCGAGCGGTTGCCGTGCTTGGCGACCGCGCAGCCCGCCCCGGCGGCGATCAGCGCGGCCGTGGTGGAGACGTTGAAGGTGGGCCGGCCGCCGCCCGTGCCCGCGGTGTCGATCAGGTCGGCGCGTTCCGTGCGCACCGGGGTCGCCAGGCGGCGCATCGTCGTGGCCAGGCCGACCAGCTCGTCGACCGTCTCGCCCTTGGTGCGCAGCGCGATCAGCACGGCCGCGGTCTGCACCTCGGACGCGTTGCCCTCCATGATCTCGGCGAGCACGGCGGCGGTCTGCTCGGCGCTCAGGTCGCGCCGCGAGGCGAGCGCCTCGATCGCCTGCGTGAGGATGTCATTGCCCAAGGAAGTTCTCCAGCAGCCGCTTGCCGTCCGGGGTGAGGACGGACTCAGGATGGAACTGCACGCCGAGCGCCGGCAGCTCGCGGTGGCGCACGGCCATGACGACGCCGCCGCCGCTCGCCGTCACCTGCAGGCTGTCCGGAAGCTCGGGATCGGCGACGAGCGAGTGGTAGCGGCCGACCGTGAGCGGGCTCGGCAGGCCGGCGAACAGCCCGGCGCCGTCGTGCTCGATCGCGGTCGCCTTGCCGTGGACCGGCACGTGGCGGATCACCCTGCCGCCGAACGCCTGCACGAGCGACTGGTGGCCGAGGCAGACCCCGAGCGTCCGCACGCCGCGCTCGGGGAAGCGGCGCATCACCTCCACCGACATCCCGGCCTCGTTCGGCGTGCACGGCCCGGGCGAGACGACCACGCGGTCGTACGACTGCGCGAGCAGCTCGTCGACCGGCGCGGCGTCGTTGCGCACGGTGGTCAGCTCGGCGCCCAGCTCGCCGAGGTACTGCACGAGGTTGTAGGTGAACGAGTCGTAGTTGTCGACCACGAGCACCCTCACGTGACGACCTCCACGCGAGGTCCGCGAAGCGAGCTCGCGATGAAACCGGCGCCGGCCGCTGTCACGGCCACGCCTCCTGGCGGGCGGCCAGCTCGATCGCGCGCACGACGCCGCGCGCCTTGGCCCGCGACTCCTCGTACTCGTAGGCGGGCTTGGCGTCGGCCACGGTGCCGCCGCCGGCCTGCACGTGGGCAACGCCGTCCTTGACCACGACGGTCCGGATGCAGATGCAGGTGTCGAGCTCGCCCGCGTAGGAGAGCCAGCCCACGGCGCCGCCGTAGGCGCCGCGCTTGACCGGCTCGAGCTCGTCGATGATCTCCATCGCGCGCACCTTCGGCGCGCCCGACAGCGTGCCGGCCGGGAGCACGGACCGCAGCGCGTCGACCGCGCCGACGTCCTCGCGCAGCGTGCCGGCGACCGAGCTCACGATGTGGATCACGTGCGAGTAGGTCTCGACGCCCATGAACGACTCGACCTGCACGGAGCCGTACTCGCATACCCGGCCCAGGTCGTTGCGCCCGAGGTCGACGAGCATCACGTGCTCGGCGCGCTCCTTCTCGTCGGCCAGCAGATCGTCGGCGATCGCCTTGTCCTCGTCGACGGTGGCGCCGCGCGGGCGGGTGCCGGCGATCGGCCGCGTCGAGACGTGCCGGCCCGACACGGTGAGCAGCGGCTCCGGCGACGCGCCGACGAGCTGGAAGTCCTCGAAGTCGAGGAAGTACATGTACGGCGACGGGTTGACCGCGCGCAGGCCGCGGTAGATCGAGAACGGCTCGACCGGCGAGGCGGCCGACCAGCGCTGGCTCGGGACGACCTGGAACGCGTCGCCCGCGTGCACGTACTCGACGATCCGCGCGACCATCGCCTCGAACGCCTCGCGCGGCATGTTGGACTCGAACTGCGGCTCCGGGCGAGCGGCGGCGTCGGCGCGCGGCAGCGGCTGGGCGAGCCGCTCGCGGACCTCGCGGATCGCCTCGCGGGCGCGGTCGTGGGCGGCCTCGTGCTCGTCGACGTACGCGTTGGCGAGGATCGTGACCGTGTGCTTGAGGTGGTCGAACGCCACGATCACGTCCGACAGCATCAGCGCCATGTCGGGCAGGCCGATGACGTCCGGGTTCGGCTCGGGGAGCCGTTCGACGGCACGCACGCAGTCGTAACCGAAGAACCCGACCGCCCCGCCGGTGAACGGGATCGGCTCCTCGGCGGGCGCCTGGCGGAAGCGGGCGATCTCGGCGGCCGCGAGCGCGTACGGGTCGCCGCCGTCCTGCAGGGTCCAGCGGATGACGCTGCGCGGCTTGTAGCCGATGAACGACCAGCGGCCGACGCGCTGTCCCTGCTCGGCCGACTCCAGCAGGAACGCCGGACCGGAGCCGCGCAGCTTCAGGAACGCGCTGACCGGTGTCTCGGTGTCCTCGATGAACGTCTCGCAGACCGGGACGAGATTGTGGGTGGACTCAGCGACGCCGGGCACTGAGGACCTCCTCGGCGTCGGCGAGCGTGAGCCCGCGCGAGCGCAGCAGCACGGCGAGGTGGTAGAGCACGTCGGCGGCCTCCTCGGCCACCCGCTCGTCGCTCTCCTCGCGGGCGGCGCGGGCGACCTCCTCGGCCTCCTCCTGGACCTTCTCCCCCACCTTGCCGGGGTTCGCCAGCAGCTCGGCCGTGTACGACCCCTCCGGCCGGTCGGCCGCCCGCCGGGCGATCGTCCTCTCCAGTCCGGGCAGGACCTCGTGCGGCATCGGCGGCTCGAGCTCGCCGTTGTGGAAGCACGTGCGCTCGCCCGTGTGGCAGGCCGGGCCGGTGGGCTCCACGAGCGCGAGCACCGCGTCCAGATCGCAGTCGAACCGCAGCGCCTTGACGGCCTGCGTGTTCCCCGACGTCGCGCCCTTGTGCCAGAGCTCGTTGCGCGAGCGGCTGAACAGGTGCAGCTCGCCGGTCGCGCGCGTCTTCGCGAGCGCCTCTTCGTTCATGTAGGCGAGCGTCAGCACCTCGCCGGAGGCCCAGTCCTGGATGACGCAGGGGGCCAGCCCGCGCTCGTCGAAGGCGATGTCCATCGGGACTGCGAGATTCTAGGGGCGCGCCTGGTCCAGGTACCACGTGAACGCCCTGGTGCAGGGCTTTTCGCGGCCCATCACGTTCAGCAGCGCGGTCAGCGCGCGCGGCGGTATGGCCGGAATCAGGCGCTGGAGGCGCAGCGCGGTGCGGAAGAACGGCGCGTGGGCGTCGCTGAAGTCGCCGTACGCGGTGAGCGCGTGCTCGCGGCGCTTGGACCCGGCCAGCACCGCGCGGATCTCCCTCCCCGCCGCCCGGCCGAAGTGGAACGCGGTCCGGATCCCCTCGCCCGACAGCGGGATGCAGTGGCCCGCGCTGTCGCCGACGAAGAAGACGCCGTCCTGCGCCGCGGGCCGCAGCTCGTGCGGGAACCAGTTGCCCTGGTAGCGGACGGCGTCGGCCGCGAGCCGGCGCGCCATCTCCTTCGTCGGCTCCTTGACGTGGTGGCGCGGCTCGTAGGAGCCGACCCCGACGCGCCGCTCGCCCGCCGCCGGGACCGACCAGGCGTAGCCGTAGCGCACGACCGAGCGATCCACCCACACCTCCAGATCGGCGCCCGTGCCTGCCGGATGCACCTCCAGACCACGCGAGATGCGCGCCTCGGGCGGCTGCACGTTCGCGCCCGCGCCGAGCACGCGCCGCCACCCGAGCGCGTCCACGATCAGCGGCGCCGTCACGTCGCCGCGGTCGGTGTGGACCGTCTCCCCGGTGCGGTCGCGCACGGTCGCGATCGCGAACCGCGCATCGGCCTGCTCCCACAGCGCCGTGCACAGCTCGCGGTAGTCGAAGCTCGACCAGCTCCACGGCAGCCGGAAGCGGGTCGACCCGTGCGGCGTGTGGAACGTCATGCATGCGAGCTCCTGGCAGATCGCGCGCTCGACGCCCATCGCGTGCAGCCACGGCGTCGGCGCCGCGCACGCCGACGTCGCCCGCTCGCCGATCTCGTACCGGTCCAGGACCAGCACGTCGGCGCCCGCGCCGGCGAGCTCGCGCGCGACCGCGAGGCCGGCGAAGCTCGCCCCGCAGATCAGCACGTCCGCGCGCTCGTCGAGCGGCGTGCGGTCGGCGCCGCGGAGCGTGGCGCGACGGGTCACCGCCGCCCCGCCGCGAGGATCGCCGGCACGTCGCGCGCCCGGACGCCGATCCGGCGGCCCAGCACGTCTCCGCCCGCCGCCTCGGCGCGATCGAGGATCCGCAGGTAGGCGGCGACGGCGAGGCGGATGCCGGAGCGCATCGTCGCGGGCGCCGCGGCGGTCGCCGGCTCGGCGAGCGCGAACCGCGCGCGGGCGCGGGCGATCTGGCGCAGCACGACATCGCCCAGCCCGGGCGCACGCAGGTCGTCGACGCCCGGCAGGTAGATGCGGTCCATCGCCCAGTCCTCGCTCACGTCGCGGATGAAGTTCGTGTGCTGGAACGCCTGGCCGAGCTGGCCGAAGTCGGCGTGAAAGCGCTTGGGCACGCCGAGCAGCGCGGCCATGATGCGGCCGACCGAGCCGGCCGAGCCGTCCATGTAGGCGTCCAGCTCGGTGTCGCTGGCGATCCGCACCGGCCCGCAGTCCGCGCGCATCGACTGCATGTAGATGCCGAGCTCGTCGAGCGGCAGGCGGTGCCGCTCGCCGGCGTCCACCAGCGCGCCCACGACCGGGTGCGAGCGCGCGCCGGCGCGCCCGCGCGCGAGCTCCTGCTCCCAGGCGTCGAGCGCCGCCCGGCGGGCCTCGGCGGTCGGCGGGCGCCCCGGCCCGTCGACGATCTCGTCGGCCGTGCGGACGTAGCCGTAGAGCGCGTGCGTGGCCGGCCGCACGTCCCCGGGCAGGCGCCGTGTCGCCCAGTAGTACGTGGGGTCGTGCCGGCGCTGTAGCCGCCGGCAGGCCTCGTAGGCCGCGCTGATCGCCGGGTCCATTGTCATCCTTGCCTACCCGATGGAAGCACTTCTGCGCGAGCGACGGCTGCTCTACGTGACCGGCAAGGGCGGCGTCGGCAAGACGACGGTCGCCGCCGCGCTCGGCGTCGCGGCCGCCCGCGCGGGCCGGCGCACGATCGTCTGCGAGGTCGCCGACCAGGATCGCGTCTCGCGCGCGTTCCGGCGCGAGGGCGTCGTCCCGGAGACCGAGGTGCGGCTCGCCGACAACCTGTGGGCGATCACCATCGACCCCCAGCGGGCGCTCGAGGAGTGGCTCGCGCACCAGGTCGGGGGCGTCGGCCTGCGGGTGCTGGCGCGCTCGTCGGCGTTCCAGTACTTCGTCGCCGCGGCCCCGGGGGCGAAGGAGCTGATCACGATCGGCAAGATCTGGGAGCTCGGCCAGGCGCAGCGCTGGACGAAGTCCAACCGCACGTACGACCTCGTGATCGTCGACGCGCCGTCGTCCGGCCACGGTCTGGCGATGCTGACGACGCCGCGTACGTTCGGCGAGATCGCGCGCGTCGGGCCGATCCGGCGCCAGGCGTTCAGGATCCGCGACACGCTCGCGGACCCCGAGCGGACCGGGTACGTCGCGGTCGCGCTGCCGGAGGAGATGCCGGTGAACGAGACGCTCGATCTCGAACGCAAGCTGCCGGAGGCGGTCGGCTCGCGGCTCGAGGCGATCGTGGTCAACGGCCTGTGGCCGGAGCGGTTCAGCGCCGCCGACGCCGAGGCGCTGCGGGCGTCGGCCGACGGCGTGCCGGCCGTCCGCGCGGCCTTGACGTCCTACGAGCGGGCGCGCGGCCAGCGCGCGCACCTGCGCCGGCTGCGGCGGGCGGCCGAGGCGAAGGTCGTGACGCTGCCGTACCTGTTCGACGCCGAGATCGGCCTTCCCGAATACGAGAAGCTCGCGGGGATGCTGGCGCGCAAGCTGTGAGCGAGCTCCCGCCGCGACGGCTGGCCCGCAGCGCCCGCTGGGTGTGGCGGCTTCAGCAGGCCTCGGTGTGGGGAGTCGCGACCGTCGTGGTGCTCGCCGTCGCGCCGCGGCTCGACCTCGCCCGGTCGCTGGCGCTGATCCCGCTCGCCGGGCTCGTCGTCGCGGTCACGGTCGCTCCCGCCCTGCGCTGGCGCAGCTGGCGCTGGGACGTGCAGCCGGAGGCGATCGAGCTCCGCCACGGCGTGCTGCGGATCCGCCACACCGTGATCCCGATGGTGCGGGTCCAGCACGTCGACACGACGAGCGGGCTGCTCGCGCAGGCGTTCGGTCTCGCCACGGTGCAGATCCACACCGCCGCCGACAGCCACACGATCCCGCTGCTCACGGACGTCGACGCCGAGGGCGTGCGCACGCGGATCACCGAGCTCGCCGATGAGTCCTGAATCCCGCAGGCTGCACCGCGCGGCGATCTTCGTCTACGTGCTGGCGACGCTGCGCGACGCCGCCCTGCCGCTCGTGATCGTCGTCGTGCTCAGCGTGTTCCGCGGCGGCCTCGACGCGGGGTCGTTGCTCAACGGCGTGATCTTCGGCGCGATCGGCGTCGCCGGCGCGGCCGCCATGGGCTGGTGGCGCTGGGACAACACGCGCTGGTGGGTCGACGACCAGGGGATCCACAAGCGCAGCGGGCTGTTCACGACCAGGCAGACCGACATCCCGTGGAGCCGGGTCCAGGCGCTCGACCTCCACCAGGGGATCGCCCAGCGCTGGTTCGGCGTCCACGCCGTCCACGTGCAGACCGGGGGCGGAGGCGCCGAGGGCGAGATCGTCCTGGAGGCGATCTGGGGCGAGGAGCTCGCGGGCCTGCGCGCGATGGTGGCATCGCGCGGCGCGCGCGTCGCGGCGGTCGTCGCCACGGGCCGGCGGCTGAGCGTCGGGGCGCTCGTCGCCGCGGCGCTCACCGCCGGGCAGCTCGGCGTGATCCTGCCGGTGCTCGCGGGCGCCGCGCAGCTGTCGCAGAACGTGCTGGGCGACGAGGCCGAGCGCGACGCCCTGGCACTGATCCCCGACCGCGGCGGCGAGTGGGTGCTCGCGGCAGTGGTCCTGCTCGGCGCGGCCTGGCTGCTGTCGGTGGCCGGCGCGGTGATCGCGTTCGCCGGCTTCCGGGTGAGCCGTGACGGCGAACGGCTGCGGATCCGGCGGGGGCTGTTCGAGCGCCGCGAGGCGACGATCCCGGTCGATCGCGTCCGCGCGGTCATCGTGGTCGAAGGGCTGCTGCGGCGGCCGTTCCGGCTCGCCGCACTGCGGATGGAGGTGATCGGGCACGCGAAGGAGGCGGCGGCCGCCCAGACGCTGTTCCCGCTCGTGCGGCGCGCCGACGTGGTCGCGTTCCTGGACGAGCTCCTGCCCGAGCTGGCGGACGACATCGACGGGCTCGAGGCGCTGCCGCGACGCGCGCGGCGGCGGTACGTGCTGCCGCCGGCGCTGGTCGCGCTGATCGTCGGCGCCGCCGCGTGGCCGGTGACGCACTTCGGCGCGCTGATCGCGCTGCCGGTCGCGGTCTGGGGCGCCGCGCGCTTCAGCGCGGCCGGCTGGCGGCTGCGCGACGGCCGGCTTGCGGTCCGCCGGCTCATGCTCGCGCGCACGACCGTCCTGGCGCCTGCGGCGCTGCGCGAGTCCGTGACGCTCGGCCAGACCGTGCTGCAGCGCCGCGGTCGGCTGGCCGACCTCGTGGTCGCGTTCGGCAAGCGCACCCGCGCCCGCGTCCATCACATCGACGCCGACGTGGCCCGCCTCGTCTGTGGCGCATTCACGTCGCATAGCGACGTCAAAGCGCCAGGCGCCCGCGGATCGCCGTCGCGATCCATCCCCGCCGACGCGTGACCTGCGTCCACGTGAACCTCAACACGTGCCATCCGGCGACCGTCAGCGTGACGTCGCGCTCGCGATCGGACTCGAACGCTCCGGGCGAGCGGTGGTAGGCGTAGCCGTCGACCTCGACGATCAGCCGCGCGTCCCGCCACACGAAGTCGACCTCGAACCCCTCGATGCGAGCGTTCGTCTGGGGACGCGGGATGCCGTGGTCGTCGCACAGCCGGAGGAACCTCTCCTCGAGTTCGCTCCGGGTCGATGCGGGGCTGTAGTGCGACAACACCGCTCGTAGCGAGGCGGAGTCGGCTGCGCGAAGGTCGGCGAAATCCACGAGACCGCGCTGATCGGCAAGGTCGACGATCTGCTCGAGCGCGCGCCCGGTCAACGTCCGGGCGAGGTCGATGATCGTGCGGGCCGGCGTGGTGACCGGGATCCCTCGGTGGACCGTCGTCTGTTCCGGCGTGAGTGTGCCGCTGCGGTGCACCCGGATGCCGCGCCGCCTGCGCCGCCCCGGGTCGCCGGGAATCGTCACGTGGATCGCGCCGCCCTGGATCGGCCTCAGATCCCACGCCGCGGCGGCGCTCGCATGGCTCAGCACCGCGTCGGCGCCGGCCGCCAGCACGGCCGCCATCCATCGCCCATGGGTGGTCAGCACCTGGTGACCGACCGCGTAGACGCCGCGGTGAAGCGGGTGCAGCCGTCCGGCCCGCACGCTTCGGTCGATCGCCTGGGCGCTCAGCCCGAGACGCAGCAGCTGCGCCCTCGCGACGACGCCGTGCTGCTCGCCGGCGAGATCGGCAATCGTCTGGTCCCTGGCGCCTTGACCTCGCATACCGACGTAAAGGCGCCAGTGGCAAGTCTTCGCCCCCTCAGGTGATGCCGAGGCGGTCGAGCAGCGTCTCGTCGCCGCGCCACGAGCGCCGCACGCGCACCGACAGGTCCAGGTGCACGCGCTTGCCGAGCTCGCGCTCGAGCTCGCGCCGGGCGGCGACCCCGATCGCCTTGATCATGCGGCCGCGGGCGCCGATCAGGATGCCCTTCTGCGACTCGGTCTCGACCCACAGGAACGCGCGCACGATGACGAGCTCCGCCTGCTCGTGGACCTCGTCGACCTGCACCTCGACGGCGTGCGGCACCTCCTGGCGCGTACGGTGCAGGACCTGCTCGCGCACGAGCTCGGCCAGGACGACGTGCTCGGGCTGGTCGGACACCTCGTCGGGCGGGAAGTAGAACGGGCCCTCGGGCAGCAGGCCCGCGAGGTGATCCACGAGCGCCGGTACGCCGCGGCCGGTGCGGGCGGAGACCGGGAAGACCTCGGCGTCGGGCAGGCCGAGGTCGGCGGCCGCGTCGAGCGCCAGCACCGTCCGCGGCCGGTCGAGCCGGTCGACCTTGTTGACCGCGATCACCACCGGCACCGGCGAGCCGGTCAGCGCCTCGGCGATGAACCGATCGCCCGGGCCGACGCCCTGCTCGCCGTTGACGACGACGAGCGCGGCGTCGGCCTCCGCGAGCTCGGCCTCGACCCGGCGCTGCATGCGCTCGGTCAGCGCGTCCCGCGGCCGCTGGACACCCGGCAGGTCGGTCAGCACGAGCTGGAACCGGTCCGGCGCGGTGACGACGCCGCGGATCGCGCGGCGCGTCGTCTGCGGCTTGTCGGACACGATCGCGACCTTGTGGCCGACCATCGAGTTGACCAGCGTCGACTTGCCGACGTTCGGCCGGCCGGCCAGCGCGACGAAGCCCGAGCGCGTGCTCATCGGATCCAGCCCATGATCTCGGACTGGAGCGCCAGCATCTCCCCGTCGTCGGTCTCGTGGTCCATGCCGGTCAGGTGCAGCACGCCGTGGACGACGGCCTCGAGCAGATCCTCGGTGTGCGCGGGGCAGATCACCACGTCGCCGAGCTCGCGCGGCCCGGCCGGTAGTCCGTCCGCGTCGACGGGGAACGACAGCACGTCGGTCGGCCCCGCCTTCCCTCGATGCTCGAGGTTCAGGGCAGCGATGCGGTCGGACCCGACGAACTCGACCGCGAGATGCCCGTCCTCGATCCCCGCCGACGCGGCCGCCAGCGCGCACGCCTCGGTGACCACCGGGGCCGGAAGCGCGTCGCCGATCACGTCGACGTCGAGCAACGACGTCAAGCCGTGCGGCGGCGCTCGGCCGGCCGCAGCTCCTGCGCCGAGCGCTTGGCGTGCTCGTCGTAGGCGGCCACGATCCGCTGGACGAGCTTGTGGCGGACCACGTCATCGCCTCCGAAGTTCACGAACTCGAGCCCGTCGACGCCGCCGAGGATGTCGTTGACGACGATCAGGCCCGACTTCTGGTCACGCGGCAGGTCGACCTGCGTGATGTCGCCGGTGACGACCATCTTCGACCCGAACCCGAGCCGCGTCAGGAACATCTTCATCTGCTCGGGCGTCGTGTTCTGCGCCTCGTCGAGGATCACGAACGAGTCGTTGAGCGTGCGCCCGCGCATGAACGCGAGCGGTGCGACCTCGATCACGCCCTTCTCCAGATGGGCGGCGACCTTCTCGGCGTCCATCATGTCGTGCAGCGCATCGAACAGCGGGCGCAGGTACGGGTCGACCTTCGCCATCAGGTCCCCCGGCAGGAAGCCGAGCCGCTCGCCGGCCTCGACGGCCGGGCGGGTGAGGATGATCCGGTTGACCTCCCGGCGCGACAGCGCGGCGGTCGCCATCGCGATCGCCAGGAACGTCTTGCCGGTGCCGGCGGGCCCGACGCCGAACGTGACGGTCGAGCGGCGGATCGCGTCGACGTAGCGCTTCTGGTTGACCGACTTGGGAGCGACGCGCAGGTTGCGATGGCGCCACACGACGTCGTCGAGCACCTTGGCGGGCGACTCGCGCTCGTCGAGCACGCGCGCGACCGACTCGATCGTCGCCGGCCCGATGTCGTGCCCGCGTTCCACCATCGAGCTCAGCTCACGCACGACGGTCGCGCCCGCCTGCACAGCGTCGGCGTCACCGTCCAGCGTGATCACGTTCCCGCGCAGGAACACGTCGCACTCGAGGTGCTCCTCGAGCGTGCGCAGGATGAGGTCCTGGGAGCCGGCCAGCTCCGCCGCGACCTCGTTCGAGAGCTCCATCTGTCTACGAGCCACTAAGCGCTTCCTTCACCTTCGTCGACACACGCCGCCCGTCGGCTCGCCCGCCGGCGGCGGCCATCACGTGCTTGATCACCCGGCCCATGTCGCGCTGGGAGTCGGCGCCGGTCTCCGCCACCGCCCGCTCCACCAGGCCGTCCAACTCGGCGTCGGACAGCTCGGCGGGAAGGTAGGTCTCGATGATCCGCGCCTCGAAGTCCTCGGCGTCGGCGAGGTCCTGGCGGGCCGCGTCCCGGTAGGCCTCAGCGGCCTCGCGGCGGCGCTTGCGCTCCCGTCGCAGGACCGCCAGCTCGTCGCCGTCGCCCTCCTTCTCCGCCTTCTGGAGCTCGGACAGCACGAGCCGGAGCGCCGTGACACGGTCCCGCTCCCCCGCCTTCATGGCGGAGGCGACGTCGGACTTGATGCGTTCGGCGATCTGCAAGCACTTCCTAGTGTACGCGGGGGTCAGGTCGTCCTTGTGATCTTGTGCAGCCCGAACGGGCGGTCGACGTCGATGCCTCTGCGTTCGGCTGTGGCGGCGGCGAGCCGCTGGGCGGGGATGACGGCGCCGAGCGGGCTCAGCCACTCCGGCATCGGGACGAGGTCGAGGTCGCCGCCGGGGGCCGCGACCAGCGCCGGTGCACCGCGGTGGCGCGCCTCCTCGACCGCCTCGCGCACCCCGCGCTCGGCCGGGCCCGGCGGCGCGAATGCGAGCAGCCCGTGGTCGGGCCCGAGCACCGCGACGGGGCCGTGCATGAGGTCCGGCGGCGAGTACGGCTCGGCGGCGATGCCGGTCAGCTCTTTGACCTTGAGGGCCGCCTCGAACGCGGTGGCGTAGTTCGCGCCGCGGCCGATCACGGCGCAGCGCTGCCAGTCGATGTCGAC
This sequence comes from Solirubrobacteraceae bacterium, assembly GCA_035706585.1. Taxonomy (GTDB): domain Bacteria; phylum Actinomycetota; class Thermoleophilia; order Solirubrobacterales; family Solirubrobacteraceae; genus DASSUW01. Next base: position 21,017 of record DASSUW010000281.1, read on the forward strand.
GTCGACGGCCTTCTCGAGCTGGGCGGCGACCTGCGGCGGCACCGTCGCCAGCTCCGCGTGGCGATCGCGATCCTGCGCCAGCGCGGCCGCGAGCGCGGCCACGGCGGCGAGCGAGGCGGTGTACGTCTTCGTGGCGGCGATCGAGCGCTCCTGCCCGGTGCCGAGCTCGATCACGTGCTCGGCCGCCGTCGCCAGCGGCGATCGCGGGTCGTTGGTGATCGCGAGCGTGACCTGCCCCTGCTGGGCCGCGTCGCGCACCACCGCCGTCACGTCGGGGGCCGCCCACGACTGCGAGATGCCGATCACGAGCGCGTCGTGCAGGCGCGGCGGCGCGTGGTAGAGGGTGTGCAGCGAGGGCGTCGCGAGCGCGACGGGGATCCCGCACAGGCGCCCGAGCACGTGCTGGGCGTAGCGGGCGACGTTGTCGGACGACCCGCGCGCCGCGATCAGCGCGAAGCGCGGGGGGCGCACGCGCAGGACGCCGGTCAGCGGGGCGAGATCGATGGTGCCGAGCAGGCGCTCGAGGACCGCGGGCTGCTCGGCGATCTCGTCGTGGAGGATCGACATCGGCCGCGCAGGATGTCAGGCCGAGCCGTCTCCGCACGCCGCGGGGGCTTCCCCACCACGGGGGGGCGCTCGCCCCGCCGCCGCGGGCGCTCGCCGCGCTTCGCCCCGCCACGGGGGCGAGTTTCTCGCCCGGCGCCCTCTTCGTTGACATGGAGATCGTCATCGCCCGCGGCGCGCGCCGCCTCGTCGGGCTCGCCGGGCGGCGCGACTGGCCCGCCGGCGTCGCGCTGGAGATCCCGCGCTGCCGCTCCGTCCACACGTTCGGCATGCGGTTCGCGCTCGACCTCGTGTGGCTCGGCGCCGCGGGCGAGATCGTCCGGACCGACCGCGCGGTGCCGCCGTGGCGGGTGCGGTCGTGCCGTCGCGCGCGGTCGGTGCTGGAGTTGCGTTCACGGCCGGCGGAGGAACGCGCTGCGTCGACGCCCCCGTCGCCGGGCCGGGGGTCGACCGCGCGCTCCGGCACGTCCCGGGCTTCGTGGTCGTCATGACCGACGTGGCAGCGGCGCGGTGCCACGTTGTCGACTTAGCCCCCGTATGGCGCCCGAAAGTCGACAACCCACGGGGCCGGTGGCGCGTTGCCGCTCGCCCGGCCGCGATCGCGCGCTGCGGCCCCGCCGCAGCCGCGCGGACAGCGCTCAGGTCAACGCGATCGCCGCGATCCCTGCCACGACCACGACGGCGCCGACCAGTCGTGCCGGCGGCACGCGCTCGTGCGCGAACAGCGCCGCCGCCGCGGTCGCCATCACGACGCTGGTCTCGCGCAAGGCCGCCACCGGCGCGGCCTCGGCGATCTCCAGCGCGGCGAGCGCGACCGCGTAGGCGCCGAACATCGCGATGCCGACGACGGCCGACAGCGGCGTCATGGCCGCGCGCAGCGCGCCCGGGCCGCGCGTGAGCGCGACCGCGACCGCGTACGCCGGCGCGGCGATCAGCAGCACCGCCTCGAAGTACCCGAGCGCGGCGGCGTGGCGGAGCCCCTCGTCGTCGACGAGCGTGTACGCGGCGATGCAGGCGGACACGCCGAGCGCGAGCGCGAGTCCCCCACGCGCGGCGGCGGGACCGACTCCGCGCACGAGCAGCACCCCGGCCGCGACGGCGAGGACGCCGGCGGCCTCGCCGGCCGAGACGTCGGCGCTGAGCGCGACGACGGAGACGACCAGGACGAGCACCGGCGCGGCGCCGCGGGCGATCGGATACACGAACGTCAGGTCGGCTCGCTCGTAGGCGGTGGCGAGCAGGGCGAAGTACGCGAGCTCGAGCGCGGCCGAGGCGCCGATGTACGGCGCGGCGGAGCCGTCGACGTCCCAGGTCAGCGCGGCCACCGGCGCGAACGCGAGCGCGCCCGCGCACATCGCCACCGCGGCGACCGCAT
>DASSUW010000282.1:0-5721 GCA_035706585.1 Solirubrobacteraceae bacterium
TGATGCCGCCGAGCCAGCCGGCGACGAGCAGGCTGCCGTAGCGGGGCGCGACGGCGACGACGATGCCGGCGACGATCTCGATGACGCCGACGATCGACATCGCGTCGTCGGCGCTGCCGGGCAGGATGCTGTTGAACTCGCTCGAGAGGTAGCGCGCCCAGTCGTCGGTGAGTACCTCGGCGAACTTGTCCAGGCCGAACAGGATCGGCGCGACGGTGAAGGCGATCCGCAGCAGCAGGAACGCCTGCCGTGCGGCGGTGGATGAGTCGTTCATGCCCCGGTTGGCGCGCCGTCGTCCTCGTCCCTTACGAGCGCGAGCAGGCTTTCGTAATCCTCCCGACACGCCGGGCAGCCCTCCAGGTGGGCCGCCATGCCGGGCACGTCGTGCCCGTCGACGTACTCGTCGAGGCGCTCGAAGCACTCCTCGCAGCCGATCTCGGGGCCGGTGGGTCCGAGCAGGCTCATCGCTCACCTCCGATCGCCGCGCGCAGCTTGCGGCGGGCGTCGTGCAGCGTCTTGTACAGCGCCCCGCGGGTGGAGCCGAGCCGCTCGGCGAGCACGTCGATCGGCACGCCGTTGAGCGCGAGCGCGGTGAACACCTCGCGCTGGTGGTCGGTCAGCTCGGTGCGCATCGCATCGCGGACGGCGCGCAGCAGCTCGGCGTCCTCGACCGTCTGCTCCACGCTCGGGCCGCCGGCACGGTGGCCGGTGTCCTCGAGCGGCACCTCGCGGTCCTGCCACGCGCGGCGGCGCGCCTTCACGCCCGCCTCGAGCAGGGCGAACTTGTAGGCCCAGGTCGTGAAGCGGCTCTGGCCGCGGAACGTGTCGAGCTTCGCGAGCAGCGCGACCATCGCGTCGTTGGCCGCCTGCGCCGCGAGATCCTCGGCCTCGTCGTAGGGGAGACCGCGCCGGCGGTGCAGCTCGAACCGCGCGGCGCGCAGCAGCAGCGCGTGCAGCTCGGCCTGCGCGTGCCGGTGTCCGGCACGCAGGGCTTCGATCGACAGCGTGGGCGTCTGCTCGGTCAGGACCGACATCTTGGCGTTGGCGTCGCCGCGATGCGGTGTCTTACGTCAATCCACGTCCAAGAGCCTGCGCAGGCGGGTGGAAGGACGCGGCGTGACGACGACGTCGTAGTCGCCGCAGTTGGCGAGCTTGGCGATCGCGCGCGCGCAGCCGCCGTGCAGCACCTGGGTGGTGACCGACACGTCGGCCGGCACCTCGTCGCGCGCGGCGGCGAGCACGCGGCACATCTCGCGCTCGGCGTCGCGCTTGAGCGTCGCGGGCGAGAACGGCAGCATCAGCGGGCCGATGCCGCTGTAGAGGCGCGGCTCCGGGACGACCGCGGCGAGCGTCAGCAGCGCGCTGTGCTCGACGGCGATCGCGACGGCTCGCTCGAGCGCGGTCGCCGACTCGGGCGAGCCGTCGAGCGCGACGAGGACTCGGCGCACGCAGTGCGCCTGTGGGAGGACCTCATGGTCGGCGGCTTCCAGCAGCACAGCCATGACGTATCCACCAGTCTGCCGCAAAGATCGTCTCTAGTCAAGACGGTCTTGAAGCGGTACCGTCTGTGCGGTGTCAACGGTCCAGGCCTCGTCGCTCCCCGAATCGCTCGCGCACTGGCCCGGCTACCTGCTGACGTTCATCGCCGAGCAGACGACGGAGCGGTTCGAGCGGGCGCTCGCGCGGCAGGAGATCCGCACCAAGCACGCGTCCGTACTGTTCCTGATCGACGCCGAGGGCCCGATGTCCCAGCGCGCTCTGTGCCGGCGCCTGCGGATCGACAAGAGCCCGATGGTCGGCCTCGTCGACGACCTCGAGCGCCTCGGCCTGGCCGAGCGCCGCCGCAGCGACGCCGATCGCCGCGTTCAGGACATCCATCTGACCGCCCGCGGCCGCACCGCGGTCGCCCGCATCATCGCGCTCGCCGAGGAGGAGAACGAGCGCACGTTCGGCGTGCTCGACGACGAGCAGCGCGCGCAGCTCCACTGGCTGCTGCTCCAGGTCGCCGAGGCGACCGCCGACCGTCGCTGACCGTGTCCGCGTTCGACGAGGACATCGCCGCGTACCACGACCGCGGCGAGGAGCAGCGGCGGCTGTGGGAGTGGGGGCGGCTCGAGCGCGTGCGCACGCAGGAGCTGCTGCAGCGCTTGTTGCCGAAGGCGCCCGCGGTCGTCTACGACGTCGGCGGTGGCCCGGGCGCGTACTCGGTGTGGCTCGCCGAGCGCGGCCATCTGGTCCATCTCGTCGATCCGGTCGAGCTGCACGTGACGCAGGCGCGCGCGGCCGGCGTGGCGAGCGCGCGGGTCGGCGACACCGGGTTCGAGCTGACCGCGCTGCTCGCGATCGAGGGCGTCGGCGAGTGGCTGTCCGACATCGACGACTGGCTCGACGACCCGCCGCGCCGCGCGGCGCTGCTGCGTGCGATCGAGCGCGTGGAGGCCGAGCCGAGCCTGCTCGGCGCCAGCCCGCACATCCTGGCCGTCGGCGCGAAGTCCTAGCCCCGCGGCTCAGCGGTCCTTCTTCTTGCCGCCTCCCAGCCACTTGGGGAACGGGACCGGCCGGCGCGTGAAGATCGTCTGCCCGTAGCCCCGGTCCTCGCGGCTCGGACGTTCTTCGTCGTCGTGCGCGATACCGCGAACGCCGCCCAGCCGGGCGGGCGGATCCTCGGCGCCGGGAGAAGTCCGGTCCTCCGCAGCGTCGTGCGGCCCACTGGAAGCGCTCATCGCCACTCCTCGCTCGGGGACCTCCGACGCTACGCCCGCGCGGGCGGGCGTGCAAGGGCGAGGAGAAACGACGACGCGCCCGGCAGGATTCGAACCTGCGACCTCTCGCTCCGGAGGCGAGCGCTCTATCCACTGAGCTACGGGCGCTGGGTCGACGCATCGTAGCGCCGGGCAATACAGGTACCGTGCCCGCGCGTGAGCACGATCGTGTTCTTTCCCGAGGGCGCGTACGGCCCGACCAACAACTGCGTCGGCATCGGCGACGTGCTGCGCCGGCGCAACCATCGCGTGGTCTTCATCGTCGAGGAGTCGTTCGCCGGCGCGCTCGAGGCGCAGGGGTTCGAGGAGCGGCTGATGCGTCTCGGGCCTCCGCCCGCGCAGGAGGAGGAGCCCGGGCAGTTCTGGAAGGACTTCATCCGCGAGACCGCGCCGGTGTTCCGCAAGCCGACGATCGAGCAGCTCGGCGAGTTCATCGCGCCGACGTTCCAGGCGCTGATCGACGGCTCCAAGTACGTCGACGACCGGCTGCGCGAGATCATCGACGACGTCCAGCCGGACGTGATCGTCGAGGACAACGTCGTCAGCTTCCCGGCGCTGCCCGCCAGCGGCCGGCCGTGGGTGCGGATCGTGTCCTGCAACCCCGCCGAGATCCTCGACCCGGACGTGCCGCCGGTGTTCTCCGGCTACCCGGCCGCCGACCGCAGCGGCTGGGAGGAGTTCCGCGCCGAGTTCGCGCGCACGCACGAGCGGATGCACGCGGACTTCGACGCGTTCTGCCGCGATCGCGGGGCACCGCCGCTGCCGCCGCTGGAGTTCATGCACACGAGCCCGGACCTGAACCTCTACCTGTATCCCGACGAGGTCGACTATCCGCGCGCGCAGCCGCTCGACGGCACATGGCACAACCTGCAGTCGAGCGTCAGGACGACCGACGCGCCGTACGAGCCGCCGGTCGGTCCCGAGCCGCTGATCTACCTCAGCCTCGGCAGCCTCGCGTCGGGCGACGTGGAGCTGATGCGCACGCTGATCGCCACGCTCGCGGACACGCCGTACCGCTTCGTCGTGTCCAAGGGCCCGCAGCACGACCAGCTCGAGCTGGCGCCCAACATGACCGGCGCCGAGTTCCTGCCGCAGGTCTCGATCCTGCCGCACGTCGACCTCGTGATCACGCACGGCGGGAACAACACGGTCACCGAGTCGCTGCGCTTCGGGCGTCCCATGGTCCTGCTGCCGGTCTTCTGGGATCAGTACGACAACGCCCAGCGCATGCACGAGACCGGCTTCGGCATCCGCCTGGACACGTACGCGCACGCGCCCGAGGAGCTGACCGGCGCGCTCGAGCGGCTGCTCGCCGACGCGCCGCTGCACGAGCGCCTGAACGCGCTGTCGAGCCGCCTCGCCGCCGCCCCCGGGACGGTCAAGGCGGCCGACCTGATCGAGCGTGCGGCTCGCGATCATCAGTGACACGCACATGCCGCGCGGCAACCGCGCGCTCCCGCCCGCGTGCCTGGACGAGCTGCGCCGCGCCGACGCGATCCTGCACGCCGGGGACCTCATGGAGCTCTCGGTGCTCGCCGATCTGCAGGCGCTCGGTCCGCCGGTGCACGCGGTGCGCGGGAATGTCGACTCCGCGCAGCTGCAGGCGCAGCTGCCGCTGACCCGGATCGTCGCCGCGGCGGGCGCGCGGATCGCGCTGATCCATGACGCGGGCCCGGCCGCCGGGCGGCTCGACCGCCTGCGCCGCCGCTTCCCCGATGTCCAGGCCGTCGTCTTCGGCCACTCCCACATACCGCTGCACGAGGAGCGCGACGGCTTCGCGATCTTCAATCCCGGCTCGCCGACCGAGCGCCGCCGTTCGCCGTACCACACGATGGGCGTCGCGACGGTCACCGACGGTCGCGTGATGTTCACCCTGTTGACACTCGAATGATCTGATCATAAAGCGGGAATGCGCCATCGCATGAAGGGGTGGAGAGGCATCGCCGCCGGCAGCGCGCTGTTCTGGGGCTGGGCGTTCGTGGCGGCCGCGATCTGGTCCGGCGAGCACGACGATCCCTGGGCGGCATACATCCCGCTGCTCGCCGGCGCCGCCGTCACGCTCGTCGCGAGCGTGGTCGCGGTCCGCGACCCCGGCCGCCGGCGGGAGCGGGTGCCGCTGTGGCTGTCCGTCGCGTCCGGTGCGCTGTTGCTGGTCGGGACGGTGTGGGGCATCGCGGGCGGCGAGTCCGGTGCGTACGCGGTCCCGCTCGTGCTCGCGTTCATGCTCGTCCCCCTGATCGCCGCACTGGCGGTCGCCGCGCGGCGCTTCGAACGGTCGCCGGAACGGGTCCGCGCGCCGCTGAACGTGCGCGTGAAGCGAGGATGGACGGAGGCGAGCAAGAGCTGGGACCTGGTGTGGCGCAGTCGCGGGCTGCTGTGGCTGCCCTTCACGTCGTTCCTGCTCGGCACCGCCGGGTGGATCGGCGGCTACCTGCTCGCGGGCGTCTGGGTCGAGCGCACGATGCCGCGCTTCGCCCTCACCGGCTTCATCGTGCTGCTGCCGATGACGATGCTCGCCACGTTCCTCGGCGCCGGACCGGGAAGCGATGACCACGGTCCTCGCCGCCGCGTTCGTCGTCTTCATGCTCATGGTGAGCGCGCTCGGCGTCGCGGGGCAGGTGCTCTCGCTGGCCCTCTACCGCCACGCCACCGGCCGGCCCGCGCGTCCGTTCACGGAGGCAGAGCTCGACAACGCGCTGGTGCCACGCCGCAGGCTCCGGCGCCGCGGCAGCTGAACGCCGTTCACATCCGACCCCCCGAGGTCGAATAGCGTCGGTCCTGACAGCACGCTCAAGGGGGGAGGGCCCCATGCGCTGGAACCTGTGCAGACTCGCCGCCGCGGCCGTCGCCGTCGCCATCCTCGGACCACCCGCGGTGGCGGCCGCGCACGAGAAGAAGCCGCTCGTGATCGGCCATCGCGGCGCCGCCGGATACCTGCCGGACCACACGCTGCAGGGCT
>DASSUW010000283.1:0-5052 GCA_035706585.1 Solirubrobacteraceae bacterium
GCCTGGCGGTCGGACGCGAGCTCGAGCTGGTTGGGGTCCGGCGTCGTGAGCCCGCTGAACGTGATGCCCATGAGCGTGAGCCCGCGCGCGCGGATCATCGGCATCGCCTCGGCGAGCAACCCGCGGGCGACGGCGAGCACCGCCTGGGTCTGATCGGTCGGCTCCGGGAGCGTGTGCGAGCGCGTCGCGCGCATGAAGTCGTCGAACCGCAGGCGCAACGTGACGGTCCGGCACACGCGGTCGGCCCCGCGTAATCGGCCGCCCAGCCGGTCGACCAGCCCGACGAGGATCGTGTCCAGCTCGCCGGGCGACCGCGCACGCCGCCCGAGCGCGCGCTGGGTTCCGATCGACCGCCGCCGGCGGCCGACGACGACCCGCCGCGGGTCGCGATTGTGCGACAACGCGTGCAGCTGCCGGCCCGCCGCACGACCGAGCAGCGCGACGAGCGCCGCCTCGCCGAGCGCCGCCACCTCCCGCACCGTCGTGATCCCGTGCGCGTGCAGCTTGCCCGCCGTGATGGCGCCCACGCCCCACAGCCGCTCGACCGGCAGCGGATGCAGGAACGCCAGCTCCTCACCGGCCGGGACGAGCAGCAGGCCGTCGGGCTTCGCGACCGCGCTGGCGACCTTGGCCAGGAACTTCGTCGTCGCGATGCCGACGGTGATCGGCAGCCCGACCTCCGCGCGCACCCGGGCGCGCAGGCGCTGCGCGATGTCGACGGGCGAGCCGGCGATCCGCCGCATGCCGCGCACGTCCAGGAACGCCTCGTCGATCGACAGGCCCTCGACGAGCGGCGTCGTGTCCCGGAAGACGGCGAACACCGCCTTGCTGGCCTCCGAGTACGCCTCGTGCCGGGCCGGCACCACGATCGCATCGGGGCACAGCCGCTTCCAGCGGCCCGCGCCCATCGCGGTCTCGACCCCACGGGCCTTCGCCTCGTAGCTGCAGGCGAGCACGATGCCGCCGCCGACGATCACCGGCTTTCCGCGCAGCGCGGGATTGTCGCGCTGCTCGACCGACGCGAAGAACGCGTCCAGGTCGGCGTGGAGGATGGTGGCCTCGGCTACGGACACGAACAGATGTTCGCATCCGCGCCGGACGCCATCAGCTACCGCTTGTCCCAGCGCGTGGTCAGGCCACGGCCGGTGCGGATCCGGCGCGATCGCAGCGCGATCTCCTGCTGGACGAGGATGGGATGGATGGTGGAGTGCATGGCCTCAAAGACGCCGGCCACGCACGCCGTATTCCATCCGGCCGGAGCGAGTTCGCCGGCTCGGCCGGGCTAGCGAGGCGCGTGCAATAGCCTGCCCGGCGTGAGCGCAGAGCGTCTGGTGGTGGCCCTCGGCGGCAACGCGATCGCGGGTGAGCGGGGCACCGACCCGGCGTCCCAGCAGCGAGCGGTCGAGCAGGCGTGCGAGCAGATCGCCGAGCTCGTCGCGCACGGCTACGAGGTGGTGATCACGCACGGCAACGGCCCACAGGTCGGCAACCTGCTGCTCAAGAACGACATGGCGCGGCACGTCGTGCCGCCGGTCGGGCTCGACTGGTGCGTCGCGCAGACCCAGGCCACGCTCGGCGTGCTGATCGTCACCGCCCTGGAGGATGCGCTGCGGCGCCGCGGACGCGAGCGGCTGGTCGCGACCGTGATCACGCGCGTGCTCGTGGACGCCGGCGATCCTGCCTTCGAGCGGCCGACGAAGCCGATCGGCCGCTTCGTCAACCGCGCCGAGGCGGAGGAGCGGATCGCCGCCGGCGAGGCCTGGGAGGACCGCGGCGAGCGCGGCTGGCGGCGCGTCGTGGCCTCGCCGCAGCCGCGCGAGATCCTCGACCGTGCGACGATCACGGCGCTCATGGGCGACGACGCGATCGTGATCGCCGCCGGCGGCGGCGGGATCCCGATGGTGCGCGACGACGGGGGCCTGCGCGGCGTCGAGGCGGTGCTCGACAAGGACCTGACCGGCGCGCTGCTGGCGCGCACGGTCGGCGCCGACACGTTCCTGATCGCCACCGACGTCGAGGCGGCCGCGATCGGCTTCGGGACCGACCGCCAGGAGTGGCTCGGCACGGTCGCTCCGGCGCGGCTGCGCGAGCTGCACGCTGCCGGCGAGTTCGGCGGTGGCAGCATGGAGCCGAAGGTCCGGGCCGCGCTCGCGTTCGCCGAGGGCGGAGGGCGGGCGGTCATCACGTCGCTCGACCGGCTGCGCGAGGGCGTCGAAGGCGCCGCCGGAACGCGGGTCGCGGCATGACCGAGCGCGTGATCGTGCGCCGCGGCGCGTACTACGACTCCGTCACGCTGATGCTCGTCTCGCGGGCGGCCTCCGGCGCCGGGCAGGACGTCGCGGTCGGCATGGCGACGCCGCTCAACCTCGAGCTGCTGGCCGGCCAGGGCTTCGCGCTCGCCGACGACCTGGGCCCGAACGATCTCGTGATCGCCGTGCGGGCCGCCGACGAGGACGCCGCCGACGCGGCGATCGCGGCGGTCGACAGCGAGCTCGCCGCGAAGGCGACGCCGGCGAGCGCGGTCGAGCGGCCGTCGGCGCGATCGCTGGCCGCCGCGGCGCGCCGCGACCCCGCGGTCAGCGTCGCGTTCCTGTCGATCCCGGGCGACCATGTCGCGCACGACGCCGCCGCGGCGCTGGAGGCCGGCCTCCACGTGTTCTGCTTCTCGGACGGGGTGAGCCTGGACGTCGAGGCGGCGCTCAAGCGCCGCGCCGTCGAGCGCAAGCTGCTGTTCATGGGCGCCGACTGCGGCACGGCGATCATCGACGGCGTCGCGCTCGGGTTCGCGAACGCGGTCGAGCGCGGGCCGGTCGGCATCGTCGGCGCGTCCGGCACCGGCATCCAGGAGGTGTGCTGCCAGCTGGACGCGGCGGGGGTCGGCGTCTCGCATGCGATCGGCGTGGGCGGGCGCGACCTGCACCGCGACGTCGGCGGGCTGATGATGCGGCGCGGGCTCGAGCTGCTGGCCGGGGACGACGACACCCGGGTCATCGTCGCGATCTCCAAGCCGCCCGACCCGGAGGTGGCCGCGGCGATCGGCGCGGCCGCGCGATCGGCGGGCAAGCCGGTGATCGTCACGTTCGGCGGCGCGGAGACGCTCGCGGGCGGCGAGACGCTCGCGGGCGTCGAGACGGCCGTGACGCTCGAGGACGCGGCGCGGCGCGCGGCGGAGACGGTCGGCGCGCGGGGCGCGACGTTCGGCGAGACGCTCCGGCGCCCGCCGGCGCGCGGCGCGGTCCGCGGTCTCTACAGCGGCGGCACGCTGTGCGGCGAGGCCGAGCGGATCGCCGGCCGCGGCACGTTCACCGACTTCGGCGCCGACGAGTACACGCAGGGCCGGGCGCACCCGATGATCGACCAGTCGCTGCGCGTCGAGGCGCTGCGCGCCGCGCGCGAGCCGGTGCTGCTGCTCGACGTCGTGCTCGGCTACGGCGCCCACCCGGATCCGGCCGGCGAGCTGGCGCCGGTGATCGCGGACCTCGACGCCCACGTGATCGTGGCGCTGTGCGGCGCCGCCGGCGATCCGCAGGGCCTCGACGCCCAGCGCGCACGGCTCGAGGAGGCGGGCGCCGTGGTCACCCGCAGCAACGCGCACGCGGCCCGCCTCGCGAAGGAGGCCGCCGGTGGCTGACCTGCTCGGCCGTCCGGTCGCGGTCGCCAACGCGGGCGTCGACCTGTTCGCCGACGAGCTCGAGCGCCAGGGCGTGCCGGTCGAGCGCGTCGACTGGCGGCCGCCCGAGCCGGGCACCGAGGAGGCGCTCGCCCGGCTCGCGCTCGCGGCGGCGGCGATCGCCCGCGCCAACGACGAGGCGGTGGCGCGGATGGACGAGGCGCAGCCGATGCTCGCCGGCGTCGGCGTGGCGCGCGAGCTGCTGCCGGACATCGGCGAGCGCACGATCCTGCACGCCGGTCCGCCGATCGAGTGGGCCGACATGTCCGGGCCGCTGCGCGGCGCGGTCGTCGGGGCGGCGGTCTACGAGGGCTGGGCGAGCGACCATGAGGACGCCGAGCGCCGCGCCGCCGCGGGCGAGTTCGAGTTCGGCCCGTGCCACGAGCGCGGGGCGGTCGGGCCGATGGCCGGCGTGGTCAGCCCGTCGATGCCGATGTGCATCGTCGAGAACGCCGCGCACGGCAACCGCGCGTTCTGCACGTTCAACGAGGGCCTGGGCCGGGTGCTGCGCTACGGCGCCAACGGTCCCGACGTGCTGGAGCGGCTGGCCTGGATCCGCGACGTGCTGGCACGCGTGTTCGCCGGCGCGCTCGCGCGCCTCGGCGCGCCGATCGACCTGCGGGCCATGACCGCCCAGGCGCTGCAGATGGGCGACGAGGGCCACAACCGCAATCGCGCCGCCACGTCTCTGCTGCTGCGCGAGCTGCTGCCGGCGCTGATCGAGCTCGACGAGCCGTCCGCCGACACCGCCGCCGTCGCGCGCTTCATCAGCGGCAACGACCACTTCTTCCTGAACCTGACGATGCCGGCGGGCAAGGCGATCGCCGACGCCGCCGCGGGCATCGAACGTTCCTCGATCGTCATCGCGATGGCCCGCAACGGCACCGAGTTCGGCGTGCGGCTGAGCGGCACGGGCGACCGCTGGTTCACCGGACCGAGCGGGATGATCGACGGCCTGTACCTGCCCGGCTTCGGGGCCGAGGACGCCAATCCCGACATCGGCGACAGCACGATCACCGAGACGGTCGGGCTGGGCGGCTTCGCGATGGCGGCGGCGCCGGCGATCGTGCGCGTGGTGGGCGGCGGCGCCGAGGATGCGCTGGAGGCCACGCGCGCGATGTACGACATCTGCTGGAGCGAGTCGCGGTCGTTCCAGATCCCCGCGCTCGGCTTCCGCGGCACGCCGCTCGGGATCGACTGCCGCGAGGTCGTCCATACGCGCGTGCTGCCGTTCGTCAACACCGGCATCGCGCACCGCGAGCCGGGGGTGGGGCAGATCGGCGCGGGCCTCGTGAAGCCGCCGATGGAGGCGTTCGTCAAGGCGGTGCGCGCGTTGTGATCGCCGCCGTCGTCGCGGCGCCGGTCGTGGGGCGGCGGGTGGT
>DASSUW010000284.1:0-8578 GCA_035706585.1 Solirubrobacteraceae bacterium
CGGCTCGCTGCCGGGCCGTCAGCGCACGCTCGTACAGCGCGTGGTACGCGGCGAGGCGCTCGTCGGGCGTGTCCGCGGCGGTGCTCATGTCGCATGCGATCGGTGCGTGGGGGCGGGCGGGGAGGTTCAGGACGGTGGTCATGCCGCGCAGCGTAAACTCTGGAGTATGGTCCAGAGTCAAGGGCGGTCATGAAGATCGGCGAGGTGGCCGGGGCGGCCGGCGTGAGCGTCGACACCGTCCGCTTCTACGAGCGCGTGGGCGTGCTCCCGTCGCCGGCCCGCACCGAGTCCGGCTACCGCGACTACGAGCCGGGAACGGTCGACCGCATCCGCCTGACGCGCGAGCTGCAGGGCCTGGGGTTCACGCTCGCCGACGCCGTCGGCGCGCTCGCGGCCCACGACGCCGGCGGCGCGACCTGCGAGTCCGAGCGCTGGCGGCTGCAGGCGGTGCTCGACCGCGTCGACGCGAAGCTCGCCGAGCTGGCCGCGCTCCGCGGCCGGATCGTCGACGCGCAGGCGGCCTGCGACGCCGGCCGGTGCCTGTTCAGCACCGGCGGTGCGCCGGCGGCCCGTCGCGGATGACCGTGCGAGGTCGTGCCGCGCCGCGTGCTCCTGCAACGCTGCACGGCGGCGGGTGATGAGTTTTCCGGCCGCCCGCCGTCACACACACCATGAGCTCCATCACCGACGATCTGCGCCCGCTCGACGAGCGGGCCTTCGGCGCCCGCGTCGAGCCGCACCGCCGCGAGTTGCACGTCCACTGCTACCGCCTGCTGGGGTCGTTCGAGGAGGCCGAGGACGTCGTCCAGGAGGCGTTCCTGCGCGCGTGGCGGGGCCGCGCGACGTACGCGGGCCGCGCGCCGGTGCGCGCGTGGCTGTACCGGATCGCGACGAACGCCTGCCTCGATGCGCTCGACAAGCGCCCGCGGCGGCCGAGCGCGAGCGGCGAGGTGGCGTGGCTGCAGCCGTATCCCGACGCGCTGCTCGAGCAGCTGCCCGATCGGCGCGAGGGCCCGGAGGACGTGGCGCTCGCCAAGGAGACCGTCGAGCTGGCGTTCATCGCCGCGATCCAGCGGCTCGCGCCGCTGCCGCGGGCCGTGCTCGTGCTGCGCGACGTGCTCGGCTGCTCGGCGAAGGAGACCGCGCGGCTGCTGGAGACGACCGAGGCGTCGGTGAACTCCGCGCTGCAGCGCGCACGGGCCGGGTTGCGGGAGACGCTGCCCGAGGACCGCGAGGCGTGGCGGCACGCCGAGGAGCCGACCGCCGCCGAGCGGGAGCTGCTCGCCCGCTACGTCGAGTGCAGCGAGCGCGCCGACGCCGAGGGCCTGGCCGCGCTCATGCACGAGGACGTGCGCTTCTCGATGCCGCCGACGCCCGGCGTCTGGACGGGCCGGAGCACGGTCGTGCAGGGCTGGATCGACGGCGGGTTCGGATCGGAGGCGTTCGGCAGCATGCGGTGCGTGGTGACCCGCGCCAACGGTCAGCCCGCGGTCGCGGGCTACGTGCGGACGCCGGGCGACGCCGCGTACGAGCCGCTGGCGCTCGACGTCCTACGGGTGCGGGACGGGGTCGTCACCGAGATCGTCACGTTCGGGCGCGGAGTGTTCGAGCACTTCGACCTACCGGCTACGCTCGGCGCGGCGGTCGGTCCGACATGAACATGGCCGCGATCACCGTCACGCCGGTCTTCGTCGCCGACCTGCTCGCCGAGGCCGAGCGGATGCCGGTCTACGTGCACGTCATCGACCATCCCGACGCGCGCGTGCTGGTCGACACCGGCATCACGGAGCTGCATCCGGCGGCAGCCGACCTCGATCCCCGCCTGCGGCCACTGAGCGAGCAGGACTTCGATCTCGCCGGCATCGACATCGTCGTCAACACGCACCTGCACTTCGATCACTGCGGCGGCAACCGCCTGTTCGCGGGCAGGCCGTTCTACGTCCAGCGCCGCGAGCTCGACGACGCGCGCAGCGAGGACGGCTACACCGTTCGCGAGTGGGTCGACGCGCCCGGCGTGCGCTACGTGGCGGTCGACGGCGAGCACGAGCTGCTTCCCGGCCTGCGACTCGTCCCGGCGCCGGGCCACACGCGCGGCATGCAGATGGTCGTCGTCGAGACGGGCGCGCGTCCGGTCGTGGTCGGCGGCGACGTGGCGGTCTGGTTCGGCGAGCTCGACGAGCCGCACACCGAAGGCCAGCTGCGCGTCCATGCGCTCGACCCCGAGCTGGTCTGGCTCGCCCACGAGCACGAGCCGTGGCGCCCCCGGCGCGTGTGATGGCGGCCAGACGCCATCCACATCACCGGCGCCGAACTCGCCGTCGACGGCGGCCACGTCGCCCGCTGACCGTTGCCCGGCGCGCTTGGCGCCGAAGCGCCAGAGCGCGGGGCTGACCCACGCCGCGCGAGGGTTGCTCCATACTCGCTCGCCGCACGCGATGTACGTGATTGGTCTCGAAGAGATCGACGGGACGCACGTGGCGCTCGTCGGCGGCAAGGGCGCGCACCTGGGGGAGCTTGCGCGGATCGAGGGCATCGACGTACCGCCCGGCTTTGCCGTGACGACGGACGCGTTCCGGCGGGTCATGAGGGCGGCGCCGTCGATCGACGATCAGCTCGTCGCGCTGTCGCGCGTGGACGCGGACGACCGGGACGGGATCCGCGTGCTGAGCGCGGGGATCCGCCGGAGCGTCGAAGCGGTCGCCGTCCCGGACGACGTGGCGGCCGCCGTCACCGTCGCGCTCGCCGCCTGCGGCGAGCGCGCGGCGTACGCCATCCGATCGAGCGCGACGGCCGAGGACTCGCCGACCGCCTCCTTCGCAGGCCAGCAGGACACGTACCTGAACGTCGCGGGACCGGCCGCGATCCTCGAGCACGTCAGCCGATGCTGGGCTTCGCTGTTCACCGAGCGGGCCGTGACCTACCGCCTGCGGTCGGGGTTCGACCACCGGAACGTCGCGATGGCCGTCGTCGTGCAGCAGATGGTGTTCCCGGATGCGGCCGGCATCCTCTTCACGGCCGACCCCGTCACGTCCAACCGGAAGATCGCCTCGGTGGAGGCCGGCTTCGGCCTCGGCGAGGCGCTCGTCTCCGGTCTCGTGAGCCCGGACGTCTACAAGGTGCGCGACGGCGAGGTCGTCACGAAGGCGGTCGCGACGAAACGGCTCGCCGTCCGCGCCTCGCCCGCGGGCGGGACGCAGGAAGCGCCGGTCGAGGCGGAGCGGCAGGGACAGCCGGCGCTGACGGATGGCCAGGCAGTCCGGCTCGTGCGGCTCGGCCGGCGGATCGAAGCGCACTTCGGGCGCCCCCAGGACATCGAATGGTGCCTGACCGGCGACCGCTTCCAGATCGTCCAGAGCCGGCCGATCACGTCGCTGTTTCCCATCCCCGCAGCCGACGACGGCGACAACCACGTCTACATATCCGTCGGTCACCAGCAGATGATGACCGACCCCATGAAGCCGCTCGGGCTCTCCGTCCACCAGTTGGTGGCGATCCCGCGCATGTACGAGGCCGGCGGAAGGTTGTTCGTCGACATCGCGCCGCGCCTGGCGTCGCCGGCGAGCCGCGCGGCCGTCCTGGAGGCCCTCGGGAAGGACCCGCTGATCGCCGACGCGCTGCAGACGATCCTCGACCGCGACTTCATCCCGGAGATCGCGGACGGCGGTCGCGGCGCGTCGCCGGCCGGCGCGGCGCCGGCTCCGATCGAGACCGATCCGGCCATCGTCGCCGAGCTGATCGGGCGCAGCGAGGCGTCGATCGCCGCTTGCCGGCGCGACATCCGGATGCAGTCGGGGGCGGCGCTGTTCGACTTCATCCGCGCCGACATCCAGGAGCTCAAGCGGCTGTTGACCGACCCGCTGAGCATGCAGGCGATCATGGCCGGGATGGAGGCGACGTGGTGGCTCAACGAGCGCTTGGAGGAGTGGCTGGGGGAGAAGAACGCGGCCGATGCGCTGACGCAGTCCGCCCCCGGCAACGTCACGTCGGAGATGGGCCTGGCGCTGCTCGACGTCGCCGACGCGATCCGACCGTATCCGGACGTCGTCGGCTTCCTGCGACAGGTCGAGGACGACGGGTTCCTGGACGAGCTGGCCGAGCTGCCGGGCGGGCGGGAAGCGCGCGACGCCATCCGCGCGTACCTCGACGCGTACGGCATGCGCTGCGTCGGCGAGATCGACATCACGAGGCCGCGCTGGAGCGAACGCCCCGCCGCGCTCGTGCCGATCATCCTCGGCCACATCGACAGCTTCGAGCCGGGCGCCGGCGCGTGGCGCTTCGAGCACGGGCGGCAGAGCGCCGAGCGGAAGGAACGGGAGCTGCTGGAGCGCCTGCGGAGCTTGCCGGACGGGGACCGCAAGGCCGACGAGGTCAAGCGCATGATCGACCGCGTCCGGACGTTCATCGGCTACCGCGAATATCCGAAGTACGGGATGGTCAGCCGCTACTTCGTCTGGAAGCAGGCCCTGCTCGCCGAGGCCGAGCGGCTCGTGCACGCCGGCCTGCTCGGGGAGACGACCGACAGCTTCTACCTCACGTTCCAGGAGTTCCACGATGCCGTGCGCACGAAGCAGGTGGACGGCCGGCTCATCCAGCAGCGCAAGGACGCGTTCCGGTCGTATCAGGCGCTCACGCCGCCCCGCGTGCTCACGTCGGACGGCGAGGTCATCGCCGGGGCGTATCGACGCGACGACGTGCCGGCCGGCGCGCTGGTCGGCGTACCCGTCTCCGGCGGGACGATCGAGGGGCGCGCCCGCGTCATCCTGGACATGGCCGAGGCCGATCTCGAAGCGGGCGACATCCTGGTCACCGCCTACACGGATCCAAGCTGGACGCCGCTGTTCGTCGCGATCGGGGGCCTCGTGACCGAGGTCGGCGGCCTGATGACCCACGGCGCGGTGATCGCCCGCGAGTACGGTCTGCCGGCCGTCGTCGGGGTCGAGCATGCGACCCGCCTGATCCGGGACGGGCAGCGGATCCGCGTGCACGGAACGGACGGCTACGTCGAGCTCCTGCCCAGCCGCCCTGCGCCGAGCTGAGCCGGTGCCTGCTCGACGCGCGTTCGTGCCGCGCCTTGACGCCGTTCGCGCGGTCCACCGGCTAACGTCGTGGTGGTGGCGATATCGACCGGATCGGACGCTGCCTGGTCGCTGCCGGCCGTGCCGTCCACCGTCGGGGAGATTCGCCGCCGCGCCGCGGCGTTCGCCGCGGCGGCCGGTGCGTCCGCGGAGATGACCGATGCGGTCGCGCTCGCGGTGTCCGAGGCTGTCACGAACGTTGTCGTCCACGCCTACGTCGGCGAGGAGCCCGGCGTGGTCAGCGTGCAGTGTCGAAGCGACGGCGACCGCCTGATCGTCGAGGTCATCGACGAGGGGGCCGGCGTCGCAGCCCGCGAGGACTCGCCGGGCGTCGGTCACGGCCTGGCCACCGTCGGCGCACTCGCGCAGGGCCTGGAAGTCACGTCCGGGTCCGGCGGCTCCGGCACGGTCGTGAGGATGTCCTTCGCCCCCTCGACGCGGAGGCCGACGGCGCCGACGCTCGAGCCGCTGTGCGCGCTGGCGCTCGAGTATGTGGCGGACGTCTCCTGCGTGGACGTCGTCCACGGCGGCGTGTTGCGGCGCGCGGCCGCCCGCGTCGCCGGCGATCGGGCACTGACCGGATGGCTTCGGGCAGCCGTGCCGCCCGCGAAGCCCGGTACGGCGACGTGGACGGCGCTGCGCGAGGGCAGGGCTCGGCTCGTCGTGCACGATCCGACCGTGCCCCGGTCACCCGGAGGCACCGGTGAGCGGCTGCAGCTGACGTGGTGGCTCGCCGTTCCGCTCGTGGGTTCCGACGCTGCGCCGGCGGCGCTGTGGGGACTGGGTGGACGCGACGGCGGCCGGCCCGTGCCCTCCGATGCCGTCGTCCGAACGCTCGTCGACGCGGCCGGCGGCGATCTCGCAGACGACAGTCAGCGAGCCGTGCTCCGCGCGCGCCTGGCGCTCACGTAGGCGGCCGTCCCGCGCGCCTGCGTCAGCGGGGCGTGGCGAGGAAGACGGGGATCTGGCGCTCGGTGCGCTGCTGGTACTCGGCGTACGGCGGATACGCCGCGACCGCGCGTTCCCACCACTCGGCGCGCTCGTCGCCCGTGAGCTCGCGCACGCGGACGTCGAACGGCTGCGGGCCGTCCTGGATCGTCACGGCCTCGGGGTCGGCCTTGAGGTTGTGGTACCAGACCGGATGTCGCGGCCGGCCGCCCTGCGATGCGACGAGCGCATACTCGCCGCCGTGCTCGACGCGCATCAGCGGCGTCTTGCGCAGCTTGCCGGTCTTGTTCCCGCGCGTCGTCACCACGATGATCGGCAGGCCCGTGTCGCGCAGCGTGTTCGCCCGCCGGCCGCCCGAGGCCTCGTACTCGGCCACCTGCTCGCGCACCCAGCCGTACGGGCTCGGCTCGTACTCGCCTTCGAGCGGGGACATGGTCCACGTAGCCTAGACGGACCCGCTCTCGCGTTTCTCAGCCCGAGAACCGCCTGGAAATGAAGCACTCTTAGCGGATGACGAAGGCCTGTTGCAGCCGCCTGACGGACAGCTCGGGCAATGGACCGAACGGCACGACGCACGTCACGGACTGGACAATGCCCCGGGGCGCTTGGGAGCGATCAGAACCCGGCGGCGGGCGTACCGACGCATCGGCGGCCGGTTCGCGAGCGTCACCGTCGCTACGGGTACCGGCGTCGGCTTCGTCGGATAGCTGCTTGGCCTGGTTGCGTTCGCGGTGCTCCTGAACCCGCCCGGGAACCAGCGCACTGATCCGGCGCTGTCGCCATGTGCGGCGGGAGCACGGAAGCTACCCCGGCCCCTCTGCATCGGCCGATCGTCTCCGAGTCGCCGTCGCGATCCCGCCGATGCTCAGGCGGTGGAGTCGATCTCGGCGATGAACTCGCGCAGAGCTTCTGCGGCGACGTCCACGTCCTCGGTGTAGAACCTGATCTCGGCAGCCATGGCCGCAAATCCCGCGGGCCATGACGAATGCACGGTGACCTCTGGCGGCCAAGCGTGCTTATCGCGCAGATCGAAGACCTCCACGCACGCCTCGCGGACACCGGCCAAGGCGCCGTTGTCGACCAGGCCGCGCAAGAGCTGAAGGTCGATGAGGTCACGGAAGCGGTCGTTCTCGCGGCCGTCCGCGTAGATCTCGGTGCAGGCGTGGATCTTCTGCGCGATCTGGTAGCGCACCGACACGCAAGCGATGCGTTCGGGTCCCTCGATCTGGACGGGATCGAGCGGTCGGGCGAGAACGCGATCGATCTCCTGGCCGGCCAACCCTTCCGCAGGCGCGACTTCGAGCTGCACCGTACCCCACGGCCTGCCCCTGTACGCGAGCTTGATGTCCAGGCGCAGGGCATGCGTCTCGTGGATGATCTGCGGTTCGGTGCGTCGAAGCTGAAAGCCGCTCCAGTCCTCGGCAAGCGCTCGGTCAAGCGAGTCCAGCATGGCGTCGGCGCGGTCGCGGAAGGCGGCGTCGTAGTCCTTGGAGGCGCGGGCGGTAATGCCCAGCCGCAGTTCCATCGCGGCGCCGCCCTTCAAGGTGAACAGCGATTCGCCGTCCTCGTCGCGCACCCGGTCAAGGACGGCGCTGATGACGTTCGTGTTGATCCATCGCTGGTAGCGGCCGACCGGCATGCTGGCGTCGGCGGCTGCCGCGTTGGCGAGGCGCTGCAGATGCGAAAGGTTGCCGGGCGGTCTACGCGGCTTGGTGCTCATGCTCCGACTGCCGGTCCCTCGCGATCGCCGCGCAGCGCCCGCAGGTCGTCGGCCTGGGTTGGCGTGAGGCGGCCAGTGCGCCGCGCGGTGTCGATCGCCTGCTCGATCAGGTTCCAGCCGACGTGCTGCTCGATGGCGCCGAGGATCGCGCGGCGCACGCCGACGATCCGCAGGCCTTCATGCCAGGTGATGTCGTGCTCGTCGAGATCGACGCGGTGCACGCGCAGCAGGTCCGGCGCGTCGCGCGTTGTGCGGAAGTCGCGGGGGACCGTGATGTCGATGCGAGTCGGGTTGATGTCGCACAGGTCGTGCAGGTCCAGGGCGGTCGCGTGGCTCAGGACGCCCCGGACCTCAAGCGGCCACAGCGTCGCGGCGGCGTACTGGTCCAGGGGGCCGGCCGGAACGTCATCGAAGCGGAAGACTCCCCTGCTCGCACGCGTGAGCACGCCGCGCTCGTACATCTTCTGCAGGCGGCGGGGGTTGACGCCGAGGTCCTCGGCGTCGCGTGTCGTGATGTACCCGAACTGCTCGGCGGCGTGCTCGCGAAGGATGTTGTAGATGCGACCCGGCATGGCTGCGGATGCAAGTTATGCGCCATTTTGACGCAGAACTCGCGCGCCGGCAGGGTAGCGCGGCGTCGAGACGGACTGCAAGAAGCGCGTCATTTTGACGCAAAACTCGTACCGAGAGCAGCGACGCGGCGCTCCGTCGCGCCGTGCCTTCTGCGCACGAGCCCTGAGCACGCCGACCCGAACAGCGCCCGGATCCGCTGAGCAGCTCGTGCCACTCGCCGCGCACGAGGTCGAGCGCGTCAAGGGCGGCGTCCTCGGGGATC
>DASSUW010000285.1:0-3024 GCA_035706585.1 Solirubrobacteraceae bacterium
GCCCTTCCCTCGTCACCGCCTCATCCATGAATCCCCGCGGACCGTAGTCGCGGGGCGAGTGCATGCACAACCACCCGAACGGGGAGGTTCAGGCCCGGTTGTCGTCGCGCTGACGAAGCCGGAAGCGGAGCTGCTGCCACCACGTGTCCTCGAACGACGGCCGCAACATCGCCTGCAGGACCGTGGCGCATGCCGCGACGAACACCAGCAGCACGAAGACCGCCGTCCCGGTGCCGAGCGAGAAGAAGTCCGGGCCGTAGCGGCTGGCCTGGGAGAACACGGGATCGCCGGCGATCCGGGCGGGAAGGTCGACCGCGTGACCGGCCGCCGCGAAGCCCCACTGCGCCGAGGCGAGATGCGAGACGGCGGCGACGATGTCGCCGAGCTGCGCGGTCGGGACGACGGCGCCGCCGAACAGGAGCTGCGGCAGGAGGACGAGCGGGATGTAGCTCGTCGCCTGATCCTCGCTACGCGCGAACGCCGACACCACGAGGCCGAAGCCGACGCCGGTCCACGCGCACAGGACGAGGATCAGCACGACCGACTGCGCGTCGCCCGGTTCGCCGTGCAGCGGACGCAGCGTGAACACGATCAGCGCCATCACGATCGTCTGGACGGCGGCGAGCGCGCCGAGCACGATGCCCTTGGAGAGCAGGTACGCCTCGGTCCGCACGGTGGTCGCGAGGTCGCGCGTGAGGACCGTGCGCTCGGCGACGATCTGGCGGGCGGACGAGATCGCGCCGAACCAGATCGCCATCGTGACCATCAGGAACAGCAGCTGGGCGCTCTCGCCGGCGTGCAGATAGACGCCGTCCCGGGCGGCGAACACGTCGCCGCCGAACAGCAGCGCGGCGCCGGCGCTCAAGGCCGCGGCCTGGATCGCGAGCAGCCGCAGGTTGCGGCGGTCGCGCACGACGACCAGCGCGTAGCGCCGCGTGAGCGTCCACGTCTGCGGGAGCACTCGCCGGCGCCGCGCGAGCGCGCGCCCGCGCAGCGACGGCCGCGCCGCCGACGTGCCCGCCGGGACGGCCGCCGGCCGCTCGCCAGGCTCCTCCAGCCGGTCGTAGAGCTCGGCGAACGTGGCGACGCCGAGCGCCTCCAGCACCTCGTTCGGCGCGCCCAGGCACGCGAGCGCGCCGCCGGGCGCCATGACCGCGACGCGATCGCACAGCGCGAGGTGCGCGACCGTATGCGTGACGACCACGACGCTGCGCTTGCCGGCCGCGAGCCGCCGCATGAGCAGCATCAGCCGGCGCTCCAGTCCCGGGTCCAGCCCGCTCGTGGGCTCGTCGAGCAGCAGCACCGCCGGATCGCTGATGAGCTCCTGGGCGAGCGCCACGCGCTTGCGCTGCCCGCCGGACAGCATGTCGATCCTCCGGTCCGCCGCCGCGGTCAGGTCCACCTCGGCCAGGACGCGCTCGACGGCCGCGTCGCACTCGGCGGCCGGCGCGCCCTCCGCGAGCCGCAGACGGGCGGCGAAGCCGAGCGCCTCGCGCGGAGTCAGCAGGCGGTGGAGCGCGTCGTCCTGGGGGACGAAGCCGAGGTCGGACTGGCGCACCGTCACCTCGTGGCCGCGTATGAGCACGCGCCCGGACGTCGGGGCGCGCAGGCCCGCGAGCACGTGCAGCAGCGTGCTCTTGCCCGCGCCGCTGGGCCCGACGATCGCCACGAGCTCGCCCTCCTCGATGACGAGGTCGGTCGGCTGCAGCAGCGTGGCGCCGCCGCTGCGGACGGCGACGCCCTCGGCGCGCAGCAGCGAGTCGTCCGCGGCGCGCGGGACGAGCCGGCTGCCCTCGAACGTCCACGCGAACGGTCCGATCGCGAGCTCGTCGCCTGGCTGCAGCAACGCCCGGCTCACGAGCTGGCCGTTGACGCGCGTCCCCGAGCCGGTGTCGAGGTCGCGGACGCGCACGCCCTCCGGGGTCCGCGTGAGCTCGGCGTGGCGGGCGGCGACGAGCGGGTCGTCGAGCACCGCGTCGTTGTCGGCGGCGCGCCCGAGCGTCACACGTCCGGCGACGCCGATCGGCGCTGCCGGGACGCCGGCGTGGAAGACGATCGTATGCGGCCCGATGGCGATCGTGGCGCCGTCGCGCAGCGCCGCCCCATAGACCGGGACCGGGGCGCCGTCGATCGACACGTCGTCCGCGGGCGCGATGACCCAGCCGCCGTCGGCGCGGGCGATCGTGGCATGCACGGCCGCGGCGCCGTCGAGCCGCACGTCCGCGTCCTCGCCGCTGCCGAGCACGACCTCCTCGCCGTCCAGCGGAAGCTGCAGTCCTCCGATGACGAGGCGTGTCACGACCTCGTCCCAGCTGTGCCAGTTCCGATCAGGGCGGCGGCAGGCTACGGCCGGGAACCGGCGTCGTCAACGCACCGTCTGGCTAGGTCGACCCGTTCCTGTTCGCCGGCGGACAGTTAGATGCGCGCGAAGCGCGCGACGATCCCGGCCACGATGTCGTCGTCGGACGCGAGCGCCGGGTTGATGACCTCGACCTCGACGGGGCCGTCGTAGCCGGCTGCGGCGACCAAGGCGCCGAGGCGCGCGAGGTCGATGATCCCGTCGCCCATCAGGCCGCGGCCGGCGAGCAGGTCGGGGGTCGGGACGAGCCAGTCGGAGACGTGGTAGCCGGCGATCAGGCCGGCCGCGCCCGCGAGCTCGTCGTCGAGCCGCGGGTCCCAGAACACGTGGTAGGCGTCGACGATCACGCCGACCGCCGGGTCGTCGAACGAGCGGGCGAGGCCGAGCGCCTCGCCGAGCGTGACGATCGCCGAGCGCTCGCCGACCATCATCGGGTGCAGCGGCTCGATCCCGAGCCGGACCCCGCACGACGCCGCGTACGGCAGCAGCCGCTCGATGCCGGCGGCGATCGCCGCCCGCGCCGCGCGCAGATCGCCGCCGACCGGCGGGCCGCAGACCAGCACGAGCACCGGCGCGCCGAGCGTGGCCGCCTCGTCGACCGCGCGGCGGTTGTCGTCGTCCGCACCCGGCGCCGTGAAGAACCCGCCGCGGCACAGGCTCGAGAC
>DASSUW010000286.1:0-2842 GCA_035706585.1 Solirubrobacteraceae bacterium
GGGCGCCGCGCTCGGCCGCCTCCTCCGCCGCCTCGCGGACCCCGCGCTCGCCCGCCTCCTCCGCCGCCTCGCGGACACCGCGCTCGCCCACTTCCTCCGCGACCTCGCGCGCGCCGCGCTCGGCGACCTCGCGGCCGGCCACGCGCGCCGCGTCGTCGCTGAAGCGGGCGAGGCGGCCCGCCCAGCGCTCGATGATCTCGACCAGCCCGCGCGCGAAGCCGAACCTGCTCAGGAAGCCGCTCGCGGCCTGCAATCCGGCGCGCACCGGCCCGAGCAGCGGGCGCAGCGCCTTGCCGAGCAGCCCGAGGATCTCGCCCCCGATGTCCAGGAACCGAAGCAGGTAGGACGCGAGGACGCGCAGGCCCGACTCGCCGCCCTTGAGCGTCGCGTAGCCGCCCGCCGTGAAGTAGATGACGAGCGCCTGCAGCAGGATGAAGCCGGCGACGAATCCGACCTGGCGCCCGAGCTCGAAGTCCGGCTTGAGGATCCACTGCATGAGCGCGCCGGCGACCCGGGCACCGAGCGACTCGGCGCCCGCGATCATCCAGTCCCACGCGTCGCCGAGCATCGTGGCGAGGCCGCCGACCGTCGACCCCTGGGCCTCGATCTCGCCGCGCGCCTGTGTCTCGAGCGTCGCGTCGTCGGGCACCGGCTCGGCGCCCGCGGCGCTCATCTCCGTCACGGTGCCGGGAGACAGCCCGGCGACGATCTGGGCGTCGCTCGGCTCGATCCCGGCCATGTCCGGCGCGGGAGGTCCGCGTGGACCGGCAGCCTCGGGCGTCCGCTGCGGCCGCCCAACACTCACGAGCACCGGCGCCGGACCCAGACCCGGGACGAGCGGGCTGACGTAGCGATCGACCACGCGGCCGATCGCCTGCGCGGCCATGACCAGCACCCGCACGAGCATGAAGATCAGGCGGAAGGGGTCGATGATGCCGTCGATCAGCCCCTCGAGCAGCCCGAGCGCGAGCCCGGCGATGAACTCGACGCCGCCGCCGGCCAGGATGCCCGCCACCTTGTTGCTGACGGCGATCCGCCGCTGGTTGTCCTCGTCGCTGCCGGTGCCGCGCATCTCGGTCAGGAAGCCGAGGACCCCGGCCTTCACGAACGGGCCGATCGGGCCGAGTCCAAGCAGGAGCGACGGCACCCCGCTGACGAACGCGATCAGCAGGCCGTAGACGAAGTCGATCACCGGCGGCTTGAGGTCGTCCGGGCACCAGAGCCAGATGGCGGCGGCCAGCACGACCGGCAGCAGCCCGGGATTCACGGCGGTGACCGCGAGCCGGACGAGGAAGTCGAGGATCGGGCGGAAGATCGCGTCGAGCGCCGTGAGGACCGCCTGCACCGCCCCGGACAGGCCGGCGAAGCCGGACTCCGCCCAGGCCGCGAGCCGGCGGTACTGGTCCGCGATGCCGTTCAGGTACGTCGTGACGGCCTGCAGGCAGCGGCTGGCGCCGAACGCGCCGAGCACGTCGCTCATCGCGGTCCCGAACGAGCCGACCACGCCCGCCAGCCACGACGCCGCGGCGGCGAAACCGCTGAGCACGCCGCCGATCGTCCCGAGGATGCCCGGCAGGATGTCGTCGCGCAGGATCGCCTGTGCGCGCACGAGGATGTCGCGCGCGTTCCAGTTGTTCCAGAGCCACGTGAGCTTCTCCCACAGCGGCGGGATCACCTGGGTCAGGACGACGATCGGGCCGAGCGGCGACAGCAGGACGAGGATGCCGCCGAGAACCATCAGCGGCGTCTTGATCGGCTCGATCGTGCGCAGGAACCCGGTCCACGCTTCGCTCGCCCAGCCGGCGAGCGTCTCACGCACGCCCGCCGTCGAGTCCCAGGCGAGGCCGAACTGCTGCAACACCCAGTTCCAGGCCGCGGTGGCGCGCTCGCGCAGCGGCGCCGTGAGCTCCCAGAGCCAGGTCACGAGATCCGTGAACGCGGTCCAGACCGTGCCGCCGACGCGCTCGAGGAAGTTCAGCGCCGGGACGGCGAGGTCGTCCCAGACGCTGCTGATGACGCCGTTGATGGTGTCCGACACGGACTGGACGCGCTCGATCAACCCGGGTCCGTACTCGCTCAACGCGTCGACCAGCGGACGCAGCAGGCTTCCGAGCGCGGCGGACGCCGTCGCACCGAGCGTCGCCTGCATCGCCTGCACGCCGAGCGTGAGCCGCGTGAACGTCGTCTCGATCGCCGACATGAAGTCGATCTGTCCGAGCGAGGCGAACACGCCGCCGATGAACTCGTTGACGCCGGTGCAGAACAGCTCGGCGAGCCGGGTCGCGCCGCCGTCGCGCAGGAACGGCAGCAGCCCGGGCGCGAGGATGTCGACGACCGCGGCGCCGGTCTCGGTGACGGTCTCGACCGCCTCGGCGCCGACGTCGACGATCGCGGCGGCCGCCTCGGAGACGAATGCGGGGAGGATCGAGCTGTCGTCCTCGGGGAGCCGCTGCACGCCCGGCGGCGCTCGCTGGCGCGGACGGTGCGGCGCGGTGGAGACCGCGGCCGGCGCGCCCTGCTGGCCGACGTGGACGAGCTCGTGGGCGAGAACGCGGTCGCGCGCGTGGGCGCTCGCGCGCTGGGCCTGGCGGCCGAGGACGATGTGGTTGCCGTAGGCGAACGCGTGCGCGCGCCGCTCGGAGGCAGCCGCCTCCGCCCGCGCGCCGGAATGCACCCGCACGGCGGTCAGATCAAGGTCCAGCAGCGGCTCGAAGCGGTCGCGCTGGGCCGCGGTCAGCGCTGCGCCGCCGTGCAGGCCGGCGGGCGCGGGCCGCGATCGGATCGCTGGGGGCGGGCGCGGGGGCGCCCGCGCCGCGGTCTGCGGCGACAGCGCGTGCCGCCG
>DASSUW010000287.1:0-26375 GCA_035706585.1 Solirubrobacteraceae bacterium
CGGGCGCCCGCCGCGACGTGCGGGTGCCCGCACCGCCCGCGCGGGAGGCCGAACTCGCGGACGCAGGGCACCGCGATGGAGACGCCGGGGAGCGGGACGCAGAATCCTGTCCATGAGCCCCACCGCCATCACCATCGTCCACGCCGAGGCCGTCCAGGCCACGCGCGCGGATCGCCGCCGCTTCCGCCGCCGCTAGGGCGAACCCAGCGACCGTCACCGTCACGGCCGCGCTTCCCGAAGGTCGTCGGGGTGTGGGTTTCTTCCCAACCGTCACGTCGCACTGCGCGATTGAGACGAAACCCACGCCAGAGGACGGAAAGTTCCCAACGGTCGGCGCCGGCGCGGCGGCTGGGAAGAAACCGACACGACGACGCTACGGGACGGCCAGGCCGACCGCGGCGGCGAGCAGTCCGGCTCCCGCGCCGCCGACGAGCACCCAGAACGCCGGCAGCCGCACGAGCAGCGCGGCGGCGGCCGCGCCGAGGGCAGCGAACTGCCACCACTCCTCGAGCGCCTCCACGAGCGGCACCGTGGCGCCGAGGATGGCGCCGACGGCGGCGGGCCCCGCGCCGTCCAGGAACGCGCGCGCGGACGGCGAGTCGCGCAGCGCCACGAAGCGGTCGCCGAACAGGTAGATCAGCACGAACGAGGGGGCGAAGCCCAGCGCCGCGGCGAGCAGGGCGCCGCCGAGCCCGGACGCGGCCCAGCCGACCATCGCCACCGTGTGCATGACCGGCCCGGGCGTGAGCTGGCCGTAGGCGACCGCGTTGGCGAACTGCGCGTCGGTCATCCACCCGTAGGTGTCGACGGCATCGCCGTGCATCAGCGGGATGATCACGAAGCCGCCGCCGTACGAGAGCGCACCGACCTTGAGCGCCGTCCAGGCGAGGGCGGGGATCGTTGCCACCGCGAGCAGGAGCCCCAACGGCGCGATCGCGTGCGCGGCGTCGCGGCGCCGCCACGCGAGCTCGACGAGGCCGCAGGCGACGATGACGAGCACGACGCCCGGCCCGACCGCGACCGTCGCCGCCGCCCCCGCGAGCAGGTACGCGAACGCCCGCACACCCCGGCCCGCGACGCTCGTCCGCCCCAGCGCGAGACCCGCCTGGGCGACCACCGCGACCACGGCCGCGGCCGCCCCCGCGCCGACGGCGCGCGCCCACAGCGGCGGCGACTCCCCGAGCGCGACCGCCGCGATCGCCAGCACGATCACCAGGCCCGGCAGGATGAACGCGAGCCCGCCGAGCAGCGCGCCGAGGTCACCGCCCGCGCGGCGCGCGCAGTAGATCGCCAGCTGCGTGCCGCCCGGCCCGGGGAGCAGCTGAGTCGCCGCGTTGGCGTGCTCGAACTCGTGGGCGTCGATCCAGCCGCGGCGATCGACGCACAGCTCGCGCAGCATCGCGACCTGCGCCGGCGGGCCGCCGAAGCTGGTCAGCCCGATGCGTCCCCACTCGCGAACGACGACGGGAAGAGAGGCGCGCCGCACGGTCGGGGAAATCTAGTCAAGGCGCTCGCGCGAGCCTGCGAGCGCGAGCAGGCCGCATAATCGTCTCAGTGGAGCGTCTTTTCGACCCACCTGAGAAGCGCCCGCACCGCCCGCCCGCGGACGGGCCGCTCGCGGCGCGGATGCGACCGCAGACGCTCGACGAGTTCGTCGGCCAGGAGCATCTGCTGGCGCCCGGGTCGGCCCTGCGGACCGCACTCGGGGCCGGCCAGCCGCACAGCATGGTCCTCTACGGCCCGCCCGGAGCCGGCAAGACGACGCTGGCGCGGCTCGCGGCCCAGCACGCCGACGCCGCGTTCGAGGAGCTGTCGGCCGTCCAGGCCGGCCGCGCCGAGGTGCGCGAGGTGATCGCACGGGCGCGCGAGCGCCGGTCGGGCGGCCGCGGAACGATCTTCTTCCTCGACGAGATCCACCGCTTCAACAAGGCGCAGCAGGACGCACTGCTGCCGGCGGTCGAGGAGGGCCTGGTCACGCTGATCGGGGCGACCACCGAGAACCCGTACTTCGAGGTCAACAACGCGCTCCTCAGCCGCACGCAGATCTACGAGCTGCACGAGCTCACGGCCGAGCAGATCGAGACGCTGCTGCGGCGCGCGATCGAGCGTGGCGAGACCGCGCACACGCCCGTGCCCGACGAGGTGATCGAGTTCCTCGCCGCCCGCGCCGGCGGTGACGCGCGGTCCGCCCTCAACGCGCTCGAGCTCGCCGCCGCGACCGCGATCGGCGCGGCGGTGACGCTCGAGGAGGCCGAGGACGCGATGCAGCGCAAGGCCGTGCTCTACGACAAGGGCGGCGACCAGCACTACGACTTCATCTCGGCCTGGATCAAGTCCACGCGCGGCTCGGACCCCGACGCATCGCTGTACTACCTCGCGGCGATGATGGAGGGCGGCGAGGACCCGCGGTTCATCGCGCGCCGCATGATCGTGCTGGCCAGCGAGGACATCGGGAACGCCGACCCGCAGGCGCTGCCGATCGCGGTCGCGGCGGCCCACGCGGTCGAGCACGTCGGCATGCCGGAAGCGCAGTTCGCGCTCGCCCAGGCGGCGATCTACCTGTCGCTCGCGCCGAAGTCCGACGCCGTCAAGCGCGCGATCGGCCACGCCCGCGGTCACATCCGCGACCACGGCGCCCGCCACCCGCCGGCGGCGCTGCGCAGCGCCGCCTACCCGGGGGCCGCCGACCTCGGCCGCGGGGTGGGCTACGACTACCCGCACGAGCACCCCGGCCACGTCAACGACCAGGAGCACCTGCCCGAGGGCGTGGGCGACCTGCGGTTCTACGCGCCCGACGACGCCGAGCGCGAGCTGCGCGAGCGCCTGGAGCGGATCCGCAAGGCGCGCCGGAAGGGCTGATGGGCGTCGACCCGATCGCGGCCCGCGCGTTCGGCTCGCGCGCCGAGCAGTACGACCGCGCGCGGCCCGGCTGGCCGGCCGCCGCGATCGCCGGCCTGCTCGAGCGCGTCCAGGCTCGCACGGTGCTCGACCTCGCCGCCGGCACCGGCATGCTCACCCGCATCCTCGTGCAGCACGTGCCCGAGGTGTTCGCGATCGAGCCGGTCGACGGCATGCGGGCCGTGCTCGAGCGCCGCGTCCGCGAGGCGCGGGTCGTCGAAGGAACCGCCGAGGCGATCGGGCTGCCGGACGCGGCCGTCGACGCGGTGTTCGTCGCCGAGGCGTTTCACTGGTTCGACCTCGAGCGAGCGCCGGCCGAGATCGCGCGCGTGTTGCGGCCGGGTGGGAGCCTGGCCGTGCTGTGGCACCAGCCCGGCCGTCAGCTCGACTGGGCGGACGAGCTGTACGACATGCTGAAGGCGCATCGGATCGACCATCCGCGCGGGCCGGACAAGGTGCCGTGGCGCGAG
The DNA here is from genome assembly GCA_035706585.1 of Solirubrobacteraceae bacterium. Classification (GTDB taxonomy): domain Bacteria; phylum Actinomycetota; class Thermoleophilia; order Solirubrobacterales; family Solirubrobacteraceae; genus DASSUW01. Next base: position 3,369 of record DASSUW010000287.1, read on the forward strand.
GCGATCGAGGCCGTCTTCGGGCCGCTGCACGAGGAGATGTTCGAGCACGACCACGTGACCGACCGTGAGCTGCTGATCACCGAGCTCTCGTCGCACAGCTCGATCGGCGCGCTGCCGCCGGAGCGGCTGCAGGCGGCGCTGGACGCATGCCGCGAGCTGATGGAGCGCCGCGGCATCGACCGCGTCACGATCCCGCTGCGCACGCACATCTACACGGCTCAGAAGCGCTCGGGCGACAGCGGCCCGAGCGCGGGGTGATCGGCGCGGCCGCTCACCAGCCCGGCGACGAGGCGCCCGGTCAGCGGCGCGAGCGTGACGCCGAGCATGCCGTGGCCGGTGGCGAGGATGACGCCGTTGCGTGACCCGACCACGGGGAGCCCGTCGGGCGTGCAGGGACGCAGGCCGTGCCAGACCATCCGCGGCTCGGCGCGCAGGTTGAGCACCTTCGCCGCCGCCGCGCGCACGGCCTGCGCGCGCCGCGGATCGAACCGCTCGTCGAGGCCGTCGAGGATCAGCCCGCCGGTCATCCGGATGCGGTCGGCGAGCGGGTTGGCCACGCAGCGCTGGTCGTGCATGTACAGCGGCCGGCGCAGGCCGACCGGGTCCCACTCGACCGCGTAGCCCTTGCCGCCCTGCATCGGCAGCCGCACGCCCGCGGTCGCGGCGAGCCGGCCCGACCAGGCGCCCGCGGCGAGCACGACGTGGCCGGCACGGAGATCGCGCAGCGACCGCACCTCGGCGCCGGTGCGCAGCACCGCGCCGCGCTCGATCGCGGCGGCGCCGAGCGAGCGCACAAGCCGGCCGGGGTCGAGATCGGCTTCGTGCGGGAACAGCACGCCGGCGCGCACCGCGCCGGTCAGCGCGGGCTCGAGCGCGCGCGCCTCGGCGCCGGTGAGGAGTTGCGCGCCGCGCGCCCGGCCGGTCTCGCTCCGCGCCTCCGCGGTGGCGGCATCCGGGTGGTCGGTGTAGACCGCGAGCAGCCCGCGCTGCCCAAACCCGGCGTCGATCCCGGAGCGCTCGAGCTCGCCCAGCATCACGAGGCTCTCGGCGCTCAGGTCGCGCTGGAGCCGCTCGCCCGCGGCGGCGCCGGCGGACGTCGAGGCGCGCAGGTAGCGCGCGAGCCACGGCGCCAGCGCCGGCCGCAGCCGCAGCCCGAACGGCGAGCTGCGCCGCAGCATCCACCCGATGCCGGCGCGCAGGTTCTCGGGCGCGGCGATCGGCCGCGCGTGACTGGGCACGATCAGTCCCGCGTTGCCCCACGAGCAGCCCTCGCCCCAGCCGCCGCCGCGCTCGAGGACCGTGACCCGCGCGCCCGCCCCCGCGAGCTCGTACGCGCAGGCCGCGCCGATGATGCCCGCGCCGACGATGACGACGTCCGGCGACGCGGTCGCGGGCGCGGCGCCGCTCATGCGGCGCCGCCGGCCGGGACGCGCGGCGCCGCGCTCACAGCGCGAAGCCGGCGGGGAACGGGTCGTCCGCCTCCAGCCGGTAGTCACCGCGGCCGGTGATCCACGCGCGGCCGGTGATCTCGGGCACGACGGCCGGGCGTCCGCCGACCGTGGTCTCGCCGACGAGCCGCCCGGTGAAGCGCGTGCCGATGATCGACTCGTTCACGAACGGGTCGCCGATCGCCAGCTCGCCGGACGCGTGCAGCAGCGCCATCCGCGCGCAGGTGCCGGTGCCGCACGGCGAGCGGTCGAGCCAGCCCGGATGGATCGACGTCGCGTTGCGGGCATCGGCGCCGTCGCGGCCGGGAGCGTGGAAGACGACGTGACGGCAGCCGGCGATCCGGGAGTCGTCCGGATGCACCGGCGGGTCCTCGTTGACCGCGGCCATGATCTCGGCGCCGCGGGCGATGTACTCGTCCGCCCGCGCCGGATCGACCTCGTCGACCCCCACGAACGCGTAGAAGTTGCCGCCGAACGCGATGTCGCACGCGACGCCGGCGGCGCGGCGTCCGCGCTCGTGGACGAACGCCGGCACGTTGCGCAGCGTGACCGCGACGGCCCGGCCGTCCCGCACCGCCACGCGCGCCTCGACCAGTCCCGCCGGCGTGTCGAGCCGCACGACGGTCTCGGGCTCGCGCACCGCGACCAAGCCGCTCTCCACGAGCACCGTCGCGACGCCGATCGTCCCGTGCCCGCACATCGGCAGGCAGCCGGACACCTCGATGAACAGGACTCCCCAGTCGGCGTCCTCGCGCGTCGGCGGCTGCAGGATCGCGCCGGACATGGCGGCGTGCCCGCGCGGCTCACGCATCAGCAGCAGCCGCAGGTCGTCCATCTCGGTCTCGAAGTGCAGCTTGCGCTCGAGCATCGTCGCCCCGGGGATCGGTGCGACGCCGGCGGTCACGACGCGCGTCGGCATCCCCTCCGTGTGGGAGTCGACGGCCTCGATCCTCATACCGCTGCGACCGCCATCGCGTCCAGCAGCGCCGCGCGCTCGGCGTCGGTCAGCGGCAGCCGCGGCGGACGGGTCGGGCCGCCGGCGAGGCCGACCGCGTCCATCGCCGCCTTGAAGTACTGGACGAGCTTGGGCGTCATGTCGAAGCGGGCGAGCGGCAGCAGGCGGGCGTAGACGGCGCGCGCGGTCTCGAGGTCGCCGGCGCGGCAGGCGTCGTAGAGCTCGACGCACTCGCGCGGGAGCACGTCGGCGACGCCGGTGACCCAGCCGGTGGCGCCCGCGCAGAACCCCTCGAGCGCCCAGTCGTCGCCGCCGACGAGCACCTCCAGGCCGGGCGCAGCGTTGAGCAGCGCCGGGATCCGCCGCGCGTCGCCCGAGCACTCCTTGATCGCCACGACGCCGTCGACCTCCTCGTACAGGCGCACGATCAGATCCGGCGTCATGTCGACGCCGCTCGCCTCCGGGTTGTTGTAGGCCATGAGCGGGAGCCCGGCGGCCTCGGTGACCGCGCGGTAGAAGGCGATCGTCTCGTCGGCGTCGGCCCGGTAGCCGAGCGGCGGCAGCATCATCAGCGCGCTCGCGCCGGCCTCGGCGGCGTCGGCGGCCAGCGCGATCGCCGCCGCGGGCGTGCCCGACGAAATGCCCGCGATCACCGGCACCCGGCTCTCGACCGCGCGAACGACCGCCTCGACCACAGCGCGGCGCTCCGCCGTGCTCAGGCTGCCCGCCTCGCCCATCGTGCCGGTGGCGACGACGCCGTGGATGCCGGCGTCGAGCAGCGCGGCCAGGTTGGACTCGAGCGCGGCGACGTCGACCTCGCCGCTCGCGGCGAACGGGGTGGTGACGGCGGGGATGATGCCGGGGAAGCGCATTGCGGGCCTTTCAGTCCAGGGTCATGTACTTGCGCACGCGCCGGATGTGCTGCGCGGCGTAGAGCTCCGCCGCGTCGGCGTCGCCCTCGGCGATCGCCTCGTAGATCATGCGGTGCTCGGCGAGGTGGATGGTCGTGCGGCCGGGTACGGCGATCGAGTCGTCGCGCAGCCGCTGCCACAGCGGCTCGTCCATGACGGCGGCGATGTGGTCGGCGAGCTCGGCGAGAACCGGGTTGCCGGTGAGCTCGGCGATGCGCTGGTGGAAGCGGCGGTCGCAGTCGTTCCACGCGTCGCCGGCGGCGTTCTCCATGGCGGCGAGCAGCCGCTCGATCTCGGCGTCCGCGCCCCCGCGCTGCGCGGCCAGGCGCGCGACGGTCGGCTCGAGCAGCGCGCGCGCCTCGAGCAGGTCCGACGGGCTGGAGTCGTGCGCGTCGCGCGAGCGCTCGGCCGCGCCGGTGGCGACGAACGAGCCGGCGCCGGGGCGCGTCTCGATCATGCCGGCCACCTGCAGCGCCGCGATCGCCTCGCGGACCGACGCGCGGCCGACCTGCAGCCGGCGGGCGAGGTCGCGCTCGGACGGCAGCCGCTCGCCCGGTGCCAGGTGGCCGGCGCGGATGTCGGCCGCGAGCCGGTCGGCCACGTCTTCGTAGCGCTGCCGGGCCTTGATGGGGGCAAGCCGCGCCGCCGCGCCGTTGCCGCGCGGCGGGCGCGCCGCGAGATCGGCTTCGGGCGGGTGACCCGCGCGGCCGCCGGAGGGCGGCAAAGTGGTTTGAGGATCGGACTGCATTGGTTCTATTTGCGGACCGGCGATAAGGTACACGGCATGACGCTCACGTTCAACTCCGTCGATCCCCGCACCGGCGAGCCGGGCCCGAGCTTCCAGGAGGCGACGCCCGAAGACGTGCGCGCCGCCGTGGCCGCCGCGGCCGAGGCGCACCGCTCCGGCGTGCTGCGCGACCGCGGCAAGCGCGTCGCCCTGCTGCGCGGCGCCGCCGCCCGCCTGCGCGCCGCCGGCGACGAGATCGTGGCCGTCTGCGAGAGCGAGACCGGGCTGCCCGAGGTGCGGCTGCGCTCCGAGCTCGAGCGCACCTGCGGCCAGCTCGAGGCGTTCGCGGCGATCGTCGAGGTGGGCGACGACGCGGAGGCGATCATCGACCGTCCCGATCCCGACGCGGTCCCGATCCCGCGGCCCGACGTGCGCCGCATGCGCGTCCCGATCGGACCGGTCGCCGTGTTCGGCGCCTCCAACTTCCCGCTCGCGTTCTCGACCGCGGGCGGCGACACGGCGTCGGCGCTCGCCGCCGGCTGTCCCGTGATCGTCAAGGGCCACCCGTCGCACCCCGGCACCGGCGAGCTCGTCGCCCGCGAGCTGCGCGCCGCGGTCGCCGACGCCGGCCTGCCGGAGGCGACGTTCGTGCACCTTCCCGCCGCCGGCGTCGAGGTCGGCGAGTTGCTGGTCGACGCCCCGGAGATCGCGGCAGTCGGCTTCACCGGCTCGTTCAACGGCGGCAAGGCGATCTTCGATCGCGCGGCGCGCCGCCCCGTCCCGATCCCGGTGTACGCCGAGATGGGCTCGATCAACCCGATCGTGATCACCGAGGCCGCGCTGCGCGCGCGGGCCGGCACGATCGCCGACGGGCTCGCCGCGTCGGTGTCCAACTTCGGCGGGCAGCTGTGCACGAAGCCGGGCGTGGTCTTCGTGCCAGACGGTCCGGACGGCGACGCATTCGCCGCCGACCTCGCGGCCAAGCTCGACGCGGTGCCGCCGACGGTGCTGCTCAACGAGCGGCTGCGCGATGCGCTCGGCGCCGCCGTCGACCGGCTCGCGGCGCGGCCCGAGGTGCGCCCGCTCGGCGCGGCTCCGGCCGCCGGGGGCCCCGGCTTCCGCTTCCAGCCGATTGCCTACGAGGCGCCGGCGGGCGCGGCGTCCGACGAGCTGCTGGAGGAGCACTTCGGCCCGGTCGTGCTGCTGCTGCGCCACGGCTCCGACGAGGAGCTGCTCGCCGCGCTCGCACAGATCGAGGGCCAGCTGAGCGGCACGCTGCACGCGGAGCGCGGCGAGGACGTCGAGGCGATCGTCACGGCGCTCGCCGAGCGTGCCGGACGCGTCGTGTTCGACGGCTTCCCGACCGGCGTCGCGGTCACGCACGGGATGCACCACGGCGGCCCGTATCCGGCGACGACCAGCCCGCTGCACACGTCGGTCGGCATGACCGCGGTGCACCGCTTCACGCGCCCGCTCGCGTTCCAGGACGCGCCCGAGGACGTACTGCCGCCGGAGCTGCGCGCGGACAACCCGCTGGGCATCCGCCGGAGGGTGGACGGCGGGTTCGAATCCTAAAGGGGTCAGACCCCTTTGTGGTTGTAACATCGGTCGCAATGACGGCCCACTGCTGAGCCACCCCGCGCTGCCGAGGTCCACCTCGGGCAGCTGCCCCTGCTCAGTTTCGTTCCCCGAGGAGCCGTCATGTCCGCAGTACAGGTACGCCAACTTCGCAAGCACTTCCGCCGCCGCCGGCAGGAACCGGTCGTCGCGCTCGACGACGTCTCGTTCGCGGTCGCGCGCGGCGAGTGCGTCGCCGTGCTCGGCCAGAACGGCTCGGGCAAGTCGACGCTCGTCCGGCTGCTGTCGACGCTGCTGCTGCCCGACGGCGGCAGCGCGCAGGTCTTCGGCCACGACGTCGTGCGCGACGAGCGCGCGGTGCGCGGCGTCGTCAACCGCGTCTCCGTCGAGGCATCGTTCTTCAAGCGCATGTCCGCGGCCGAGAACCTCGCCTACGCGGCGCGCTTCTACGGCCTCGGCCCGGGCCACACGCGGCGGCGGATCCCGGAGATCCTCGAGCGCGTCGGCTTCCCCGCCGACCGCGCGTCGGCGCCGATGGAGGACCTGTCGCGCGGCATGCAGCAGAAGGTCGCGCTCGCGCGGGCGCTGCTGACGTCGCCGACGCTGCTGCTGCTCGACGAGCCGACGACGGGGCTCGACCCGCGTGCCAAGCTCGAGGTGCAGGCGTTCATCCGCGAGGTCCGGCGCGACCACGACACGACGACGCTGCTGTGCACGCACGACATGGCCGAGGCGGAGACGCTGGCCGACCGTGTCGGCATCCTCGACGGCGGCCGGCTGCTCGCGCTGGAGGAGTCGGGCACGCTGAAGCGGCGCTACGGCGCCGCCACCCTGGAGGACGCGTTCCTGGCCGCGACCGGGCGCGAGTTCGAGGACGAAGAAGAAGTAGAGGAGGCGGCGTAGATGAGTGCTGTCCGCTTGCAGGCGATCGCGCTCGCCGGTGTGGTCGAGCGCAACGCCTACCTCGTCCGCCGCTACGGCTGGTGGGAGCTCGCGTTCTTCGTCTGGACCGTGGCGAACACGCTCACGATCGTGTTCATCGCCGACGGCGTCGAGGCCAACGGCGGGACGCTCGACGTCGAGCGCCAGACGACGATCCTGCTGATCGGCGCGGTGATCTGGTCATACCTCGGGATCGTGTTCGAGATCCTCACCGAGACGGTCGCCTGGGAGCGCTGGGAAGGGACGATCGAATACACGTTCATGGCGCCGCTGTCGCGCGCCGTGCACCTGCTCGGCATGGGTGCGTTCGCCGTGCTCTACGGCGTGCTGCGGACCGCCGCGCTGTTCGCGGTCGTCGCGCTGTTCTTCGGCCTGAGCTTCCCGGACGCGGACTTCCTGGCCGCCCTGGTGCTGCTCGCCGTCGCGTCGATCTCGTTCGTCGGCATCGGCATGGTCACCGCCGTGCTGCCGCTGATCTCGCCCGAGAAGGGCGCCCAGCTCGGCTTCATCGCGCAGGGCCTGCTGCTCGTCGTGTCCGGCGTCTACTACCCGGTCGAGGTCATGCCGTCCTGGATGGAGGCGCTGGCGGCGATCTCGCCCGCGACGTACGCGCTCGAGGGCATCCGCGCCGCCGTCCTCGACGGCGCGGGGCTGAGCGAGCTCGGCGGCGACCTGTGGCCGCTGGCGCTGCTCGGCGTCGTCTCGATCCCGCTGGGATTGGCGGTCTTCCGCGCCGGCGAGCGCTACGCGAAGCGCAACGGGAAGCTCAAGCGCAGCGGCTAACGTGTGTCGGGCATGCCCGCCCAGGCCTACAGCGGCAAGGAGTGCGTCTGCCAGTTCCGCAAGGGGATCTGCGACCAGACGTGCGTGCAGGGCATGCTCGACACGCCGTTCTACATCGCGTGCCTGCGCCTGACGGGCCGCCGTTGCGTCGTGGTCGGCGGCGGCGAGATCGGGCTCGAGAAGGTCGAGGGCCTGCTCGCCTGCGACGGGCGCGTGGTGCTGATCGCGCCCGACGCGCTGCCGGAGCTGCGCTCGCTGGCCGACGAGGGGTCGATCGAGTGGATCCGGCGCGACTACCGCCCGGGCGACCTCGAGTCGACGTTCATCGCGATCGCGGCGACCGACGACACCGACGTCAACATCCGCATCTACGAGGACGCCGAGCGGCGCGCGATGCTCGTCAACGTCGTCGACGTGCCGCCGCTGTGCAACTTCATCCTGCCCGCGATCGTGCGCACCGGACCGCTGGCGATCGCGATCTCCACCGCGGGCGCTTCGCCGGCGCTGGCCAAGCGGATCAAGCGCCAGGTGGCGGAGGAGTTCGGGCCCGAGTACGCGCGGCTCGCTGTGATGCTCAACGAGGCGCGCGGCTGGGCGAAGGGCACGCTCCCGACCTACCAGGACCGCAAGGCGTTCTTCGAGGGCATCGTCAACGGCGAGCCCGACCCGATCGAGCTGCTGCGGGCGGGCGACGAGGCCTCCGTGCGCGCGCTGATCGCGGCCGCCCAGCGCGAGCACGCGCTGGCCTGATCGGGCCGATAAGCGATTCCACTTGGACGCCGCCGCCCGCGGCGTTCATCGTCGGCGGCATGCCGATCGAAACCACCGATGCCCGCTTCGCCGCCGACGTGCTCGAGTCAGACGCCCCCGTGGTCGTCGACTTCCACGCCGTGTGGTGCGGCCCCTGCCGCGTCATGAGCCCGATCCTCGCCGAGATGGCGCAGGAGCGCCCGGACGTGCGCTTCGTGAAGATGGACGTGGACGACAACCAGGAGACCGCCGTCCGCTACGGCGTCCTCTCGATGCCGACGCTGATGGTCTTCCGCGACGGCGAGCCGGTCCTCAGGCTCGTCGGCGCGCGCCGCAAGTCACGGCTGGAGGCCGAGCTGGAGGGCGTCCTTCAGTAGGCGCCCGGCGGGCGGGAGCTCCCCGGCGGACAGCAGCGACAGCGCGTGCCGTGGCGCGGGCTCGACCAGCGCGGCGACCGACACCGGCGGGCCGGGCTGGTCGAGCCAGGACTGCGGCACGAGGCTGACGCCGAGCCCCGCGCTCACGAGGAAGCGGACCGTCACCGGGTCGGACACCTCGAGCAGCGGCACCGGGCTGAAGCCGTGCTCCTGGCACGCCGCCATGACGGTCGCCCGCAGCGCGGTGCCCGGCTCGCCGAGCACGAACGGGCGCCCGCGCAGATCCTCGATCGCGACCGCGACGGCCGGGAACGACTCGCCGGGCGCCGCGATCGCGCGCAGCGGCTCGTCGGCCAGCGGCGTGACGGTGAGGCCGTCGACCGGCTCGCCGCCGAGGCTCAGCACCGCGAGGTCGACCGCGCCGCGGCGCACGAGCGCGAGCACCTCGCCGGCGGAGGCGTGGCGGAGCGCGAGCCGCACGCCCGGATGCTCGCGGTGGAACGCGGCGAGGATGTCCGGCAGGTGGAGCGCATCCGCCGTCGTGGCGGCCACCCGCACCGCGCCGCGCACGACGCCGGCGTGCTCGTCCATCGCCCCGCGCGCCCGTGTGACCTCGGCGAGGATCGTCTCGGCCCGGGCGAGCAGGTCCTCGCCCGCGGGCGTGAGCTCGACGCCGCGGCTGGTCCGCCGCAGCAGCGCGATCCCGAGCTCGGCCTCGAGCCGCTGTACCTGCTGCGACAGCGCCGGCTGCGTGACGTAGACCGCCTCGGCCGCGCGGCCGAAGTGACGGTGCTTGGCGACCGCGACGAAGTACTCGAGCTGACGCAGCTCCACGCCGTGACTCTAAGCTGCGCACATCCGCACCGCCGTCCTCACGATCTCGACGTCCGTCTCGCGCCGGGAGGCGGAGGACCTCTCCGGTCCGGCGCTGGCCGCCGCGGCCGAGCAGGCGGGCTGTGAGGTCGTCGCGATGGAGGTCATCCCGGACGACTTCGGGCTGATCGAGGACCGCCTGCACCACTTCGTCGACGGCGGCTGCGACCTGATCTTCACCACCGGCGGGACCGGGCTGACGCCGGACGACATTACGCCCGAGGCGACGCGGGCGGTGATCGATCGCGAGGCGCCGGGGTTCGCGGAGGCGATGCGCGTGGAGGGCGCCAGGCACACGCCGCTCGGGATCCTGACGCGCGGCATCTCCGGGATCGCGGGGCGGACCCTGATCGTCAACTTCCCCGGCTCTCCGAAGGCGATCGACCAGCTCTTCGGCGTCCTGGCCCCGACGCTGGGGCACGTGGTGCAGACGCTGCGCGGCGACTCGTCGCACCATGGCCACCGACGCTGACGTCCCGGCCGTCGCGCTGCGCGACCTCGGGCGGGCGTACGGCGAGCGGATCGCGCTGTCCGGCGTTTCGCTGGAGCTGCCGCGCGGAGCGACGCTGGCCGTCTTCGGGGCCAACGGCGCCGGCAAGACGACGCTGCTGCGGGTGCTGGCGACGCTGCTGCGGCCGCACGCCGGGTCGGCGACCGTGCTGGGGCGCGAGCTGCCGCGCGAGGGGTGGGCGGTGCGCGGGCGCGTGGGCCTGCTCGCGCACGAGCCGCTGCTGTACCGGGACCTGTCGGCGCGCGAGAACCTGCGGTTCCACGCGCGGCTGCACGGGGTCCCGTACGCGCGGGCCGAGGAGCTGCTCGACGCGGTGGGGATGGCGCGCCGCGCCGACGAGCCGGTGCGCGCGCTGTCCCGGGGGATGACGCAGCGCGTGGCGATCTGCCGAGCCGTGCTGCACCGGCCCGAGCTGCTGCTGCTCGACGAGCCGCTCGCCAACCTCGACCCGGGGGCGGCGGCGGGGGTCGCGCCGCTGATCGGCCGCGAGAGCGGCATGGCGCGGGTGCTGATCTCGCACGACGTCGAGCTCGGCCTGGCCGAGGCGGACAGCGTGCTCGGCCTGCGCGCGGGGCAGCCGGAGATCGTGGCGGTCGCGCGCGAGGTCGGCGCCGACGACGTCCGGGGGCTGTACCGGTGACCGCCGCGGGCGCCGCAAGTGGGCGGGGATGAGGCGCGCGGTCGCCGCACGAACCCGTGGAGGCGCGCGATGAGGCGCGCGGTCGCCGCGGTCGTGCGCAAGGACGTGCTGGTGGAGCTGCGGACCGGCGAGATGGTGCCGGCGATGCTGCTGTTCAGCGTCTCGACGTTCGTGCTGTTCCACTTCGCGCTCGACCGGCGCTCGGTGGAGGGCGACCTCGCCGCCGGGGTGCTGTGGGTGACGCTGCTGTTCGCCGCCGTGCTCGGGATCGTGCGGCTGTTCGTCGCCGAGCGCGAGCAGGGCGGGTTCGACGGGTTCCTGCTCGCGCCGGTCGACCGCACCGCGCTGTTCGTGGCCAAGGCGACCGTCCTGTTCTGCTTCCTCGCCGCGGTCGAGCTGGCGGCGGTGCCGGCGTTCGCGATCCTGCTGCTCGGACCGTCGCCGTGGGACGCGCTGCCCGAGCTGCTGGTGGTGCTCGTGCTCGCCGACCTGGGCGTGGCGGTGGTGGGGACGCTGGTGGGCGCGCTGGGCGTCCAGACCCGCACGCGCGAGCTGATCGTGCCGATCCTCGCGCTGCCGCTGATGATCCCGCTCGTGATCGCGGCCGCGCGCGCCACGTCGCCGCTCCTGGCGGAGGCCGGGGCGGGCGGGATCGAGGCGCGCTGGCTCCTGGTGCTCGGCCTCTATGATCTCGTGTTCGGCCTGCTCGCTTTTGCGGTCTTCGATTTCCTGCTGGAGGATTAGCCAGACGTGTTCGCCCGGGGGCTGAAGTCCCTCTCCATCGCCTCCGTCGTGCTGATCGTCGGCGCGTTCGCGCTCGTCTTCTTCTACGCGCCCAACGACGCCGACCAGGGCTTCGTCCAGAAGATCTTCTACCTGCACGTGCCGCTGGCGATCGTGGCCCTGTGCGGCTTCGTGGCCGGCGGCGTGTTCGGCATCCAGTTCCTGCGCACGGGCGACCGCGCCCACGACCTGCGCTCGTACGTGGCGATCCACATCTCGCTGATCCTTGCCGTCGGCGCGCTCGTGACCGGCTCGATCTGGGCCAAGGCGTCATGGGGCCACTGGTGGGTGTGGGAGGAGCCGACGCTCGTCTCCTTCCTGATCGTGTTCCTGCTGTACGCGTGCTACCAGCCGCTGCGGTTCGCGATCGAGGACCCGGGCCGCCAGGCGCGCACCGCCGCGGTGTTCTCGATCACGGCGGGCGCATTCGTGCCGCTCAACTTCCTCGCCGTGCGGCTCGCCCAGTCGTTCACGCACCCGCGCGTCCTGAGCGCGACGGGCGGCTCGATGCCCGGCGAGATGCGGCTGACGTTCCTGGTCTCGCTCGCCGGGATGGCCGTGCTGTTCGTGACGTTGTGGAAGTACGAGCTGACGTCCAAGCAGGCCTCGATGCGGCTGCGCGCGCTCAAGCGCCGGCTCGCCGACGAGGACGACCGCTGGGTCCCGGCCGGCCGCAGCTCGGCCCCGCAGGAGCTCTGACGATGCCCGCGCTGCCGCTCGACGACGCCGGCCCGTACGTCGCCGCCGCCTACCTGGTCTTCCTGGCGCTGATCCTCATCTACGTGGCGATCATGGCGTCGAAGCTCGTCCGGATCGCGCGCGATCTCGACGAGGTCGCCGACCTCGTCGAGCGGCGCGAGGCCGCGCGACCGGGCGATCGCGACGCCGCCGGCGAGTCGGCGGGAGAGGCCGTCCCGCGATGACCGAGCTGCTCGGCATCGGAGCGTCGCACAAGACCGCGCCGCTGGCGCTGCGCGAGCGCATCGCGCTCACCGACCACGCCGCCGAGCCGCTGCTGCACGAGCTGACCGCCCACCCCGCGATCGGCGAGGCCGTCGCGCTCTCGACGTGCAACCGCACCGAGCTCTACCTGCTCGTCACCGATCCGGTCGAGGCCGAGTCGGCGGTGCTCGCGCTGCTCGCTCGGCGCGCCGGCATCCGGCCGACCGAGCTGCTCGACGGCATCTACGCGCTGCGCAACTGCGATGCGGCACGGCACCTGTACCGGGTCGCGAGCGGGCTGGAGTCGATGATCATCGGCGAGGCCGAGGTCCAGGGGCAGGTCAAGCGCGCGTACGAGGCGGCGCTCGCCGCGCGGACGACCGGGCCGATGACCAACAAGCTGTTCCGCGCCGCGATCGCCACGGGCAAGCGGGTCCGGACCGAGACGGCGATCTCGGCCGGGCGCTCGAGCGTCGCCTCCGTCGCGGTCGACGCCGCGCGTGACGCGCTCGACGACCTGACCGCGCGGCACGTGCTGCTGATCGGCGCCGGCGAGACGGCCGAGCTGACCGCGCAGGCGCTCCACGACCACGGCGTGACGACGATGTTCATCGCCAACCGCCGGCGCGACCGGGCGATCGCGCTCGCACAGCAGTTCGGCGGCGCCTCCGGCTCGTTCGACGCGCTGCCCGGCGAGCTGGCCCGGGCCGACATCGTGATCTCCTCGACCTCGTCGCCGCACGCCCTGCTCGGCGCCGAGGAGCTGGCGACGGTGCTCAACGAGCGGCTCGGGCGCCCGCTGCTGCTGATCGACCTTGCCGTCCCGCGCGACATCGACCCGGCGTGCGCCGAGCTGCCGGGCGTCACCGTCGTCGACATCGACGGCCTCCAGGCGCAGGTGCGGCGCCACATCTCGGTCCGCAAGGCGGAGGCCCGCAGTGCCGAGGGGATCGTCGAGGAGGAGATCCAGGCGTTCGCCGGCTGGCTCGGCACGCTCGAGGTGATGCCGACCGTGACCGCGCTGCGCGCGCACGCGGACGACGTCGTCGCCCAGGTCCTCGCCGAGAACGAAGGGCGCTGGGACTCGCTGTCCGACCGCGACCGCAAACGCGTCGAGGCGCTCGCCCGCGCGATCGCCAAGCGCCTGCTCCACGAGCCGACCGCGCGCGTCAAGGGCCTCGAGGCCAGCCGGCGCCACGCCCGGCTCCAGCTCCTGCGCGAGCTCTTCGGGCTCGACGAGACGGCGCCCGAGGCGGCGGAGCAGCCCGCCGAGGTGCGCGAGCTGCGGCGGCGTTGACGCTGCGCATCGGCACGCGCGGCAGCGTGCTGGCGCTGGCGCAGGCACGCGCCGTCGCGCGTGCGCTGCACGAGGCCGCGGAGCTCGTCACGATCACGACGGCCGGCGACGTCGACCGCCGCGCCGGCGACAAGTCGCGCTGGGTCGGCGCGCTGGAGGCGGCGCTGCTGGCCGGTGAGATCGACCTCGCCGTTCATTCGGCGAAGGACGTGCCGGGCGAGCTCGCCGCCGGGACCGCGCTCGTGGCGGCGCTGCGGCGGGCCGACCCGATGGACGTGCTGGTCGGCGAGGCGACGCTGGCGCGCGTGCGCGAGGGTGCGCGCGTGGGCACGAGCGCGCTGCGGCGGCGGGCGCAGCTGCTGGCGGTGCGGCCGGACCTGGAGATCCGCGAGCTGCGCGGGAACGTGGACACGCGGCTGCGCAAGCGCGCCGCCGGCGAGGTGGACGTACTCGTGCTCGCGGCCGCGGGACTCGACCGCCTCGATCGCCGCGGCGAGGCGGGCGGGACGCTCCACGGCGACGTGTTCGTGCCCGCGCCGGGACAGGGGATCATCGCCGTGCAGGCGCGTGAGGGGAGCGCTGCGGGAGCGGTGGCTGCGGACGCGGGGCATGCACGCACCATGGCGTGGCTGGCGGCGGAACGGACCGTTGTGCGCGAGTTCTCCGCAACGTGTCACACACCTGTGGGAATTCACGCGGATTCCGCGCGTGTTCGCGGCTTCGCCGGCCTGCCCGACGGGTCCCAGTGGCTGGTCGACGAGGTCGCGGTGGAGGGCGGCGAGGTCCGGGCGGCCGCCGAAGCGCTGGCGCGGCGGATGCTTGCCGCGGGCGTGGCCGACCTGCTGCGCGACGCCGAGAGGATGGCGGTGGCGTGAGCGGCGAGACGACGCGCAGCGAGAACGCGGAGGCGGCGCGCGGCGAGCGGGCGGCGCATGCCGCGCGCGGCGCGAGCGCGGCCGGGACCGGGACCGTCTACCTCGTCGGGGCCGGGCCGGGCGATCCGGGGCTGCTGACCGTGCGGGCCGTGGAGCTGATCGGGACGGCGGACGTCGTGCTCTACGACCGCCTGATCCCGCCCGAGGCGCTCGCGTACGCGCGGGCGGACGCCCAGGTCGTGTACGTCGGCAAGGAGGGCGAGGGGCCGCAGGTGCCGCAGGACGACACGCATGCGCTGCTGCTCGAGCACGCGCGCGCCGGACGCACCGTCGTGCGCCTCAAGGGCGGCGACCCGTTCGTGTTCGGGCGCGGCGGCGAGGAGGCGCTCGTGCTCGCGCGCGCGGGCATCCCGTTCGAGGTCGTGCCCGGCGTCACCGCCGGCGTCGCCGCGCCCGCCTACGCCGGCATCCCGGTGACCCATCGCGACAGCGCGAGCGGCGTCGCGTTCGTCACCGGGCACGAGCGGCCCGACAAGCCGGACACAGCGATCGACTGGGCCGCGCTCGCGCGCTTCCCCGGCACGCTCGTCTTCTACATGGGCGTGCGCACGCTCCCGCGCATCGCCGAGCGGCTGATCGCCGAGGGCCGCCCGCCGGACGAGCCGGTGGCGGTCGTGGAGCGGGGCACGCTCCCCGGCCAGCGGACGCTGCTCGCGCGGCTGGACGATGTCGCGCAACGCGCCCGCGACGAGGGGATCAAAGCGCCCGCCGTCACGCTCGTCGGCGAGGTCGCACGCCTGCGCGACGACCTCGCGTGGCTGGAGCGGCGGCCGCTCCACGGCCGCACCGTCGCGGTCACGCGCGCGCGGGCGCAGGCGAGCGCGCTCGCGGCGCGCCTGCGCTCGCTGGGCGCCCAGGTGGTTGAGGCGCCGGCGATCCGGATCGAGCCGCTCGACACGCCGCTGCCGCAGCTCAGCGGCTACGACCTGGTCTGCGTGACGTCGCCCAACGGGGCCGACCTGCTGCTCGACCGTGTGCGCGACGCCCGTGCGCTCGCCGGCATCACGGTCGCGGCGATCGGCCCCGGCACGGCCCGGACGCTGCGCGCGCGCGGCGTCGAGCCCGACGTCGTGCCGGACCGCGCGGTCGCCGAGGGCCTCGTCGAGGCGCTCCGTGACGTACCCGTCGAGCGCGCGCTGATCGCCCGCGCCGCCGAGGGCCGCGACGTGCTGCCCGACGCGCTGACCCAGCGCGGCGCCCACGTCGACACCGTCGCGCTGTACGCGACCGTCGCCGAGCCGCTCGACGACGCCGCGCGCGCCGCCGCCGCGGCCGCGGACTACCTGCTGTTCACGTCCGCGTCCTCGGTGCGCTTCTTCGCCGCCGCCGGCGGCTCGCTCAGCGGCCCGAAGCTCGCCTCGATCGGCCCCGCGACGAGCGCGGAGCTGCGCGCCCACGGGGCGGCGCCCGACCTCGAGGCCGACCCGCACACGCCCGATGGTTTGATAGACGCGCTGCTGCGCGATGGCCGCTAGACCGATCACGTTCCTCTCCGACTACGGGCTCGCCGACGAGTTCGTCGGCGTCGTGCACGGCGTGATCGCGGCGATCTGCCCAGAGGCGCGCGTGATCGACCTCGGGCACGGGGTGCCGCGGCAGGACGTGCAGGCGGGTGCGCTGATGCTCGCGCGCGCCCTCCCGTACGTGTCCGCGGGCGTGCACCTCGCCGTCGTGGACCCGGAGGTCGGCGCCCGGCGCAGGGCCGTCGCGCTGCGGACGGTCGAGGACGGCCGCCTGCTGGTCGGCCCCGACAACGGGCTGCTCACCCCGGCGGCGGAGCGGTTCGGCGGGGTCGCCGAGGCGGTGGAGATCTCGGCGTCGCCGTGGCGGCTGGAGCCGGTGTCGGCGACGTTCCACGGCCGTGACGTGTTCGCGCCCGTGGCGGCGCGGCTCGCCGGCGGGGCGCCGCTGGCGTCCGGCGGCGAACCGCTCGACCCGAGCGAGCTCGTCACGCTCGAGCGGACCCGCCCGCGGCACGAGCAGGACGCGCTCGTCGCGCACGTCGTCGGCACCGACACGTTCGGCAACGCCGTCCTGGACGCCACGCACGGCGACCTGCGCGAGCGCGGGCTCAAGCTCGGCGACGCGGTCGTGGCCCGCACGGCGATGCGCCGCCTGCGCGGCGTGGTGGGGCGGACGTTCAGCGACGTCGCGGCCGGCGCGCTGATCGTCTACGAGGACGCCGGCGGCGCGCTGGCGGTGGCGATCAACGGCGGCGACGCGGCCGCGCTCCTCGGCGTCAGGCCCGGCGACGAGGTGCGGCTGGAGGCCGCGTGACGCTCGGCCGTCCGCGGCTGCATCTGCGCGAGACGACGTCGACCAACGACCGCGCGCGCGAGCTCGCCGCCTGCGGTGCGCCGCACGGCACGATCGTGACCGCCGGCGTCCAGACCGCCGGACGCGGCCGCCAGGGCCGCACGTGGAGCGCGCCGGCCGGCAGCTCGCTCCTGCTGAGCCTGGTCGTCCGCGAGTTCGACGCCCTGCTGCCGCTGCGCGCCGGGCTCGCGGTGGCGGACATCGCCGGCCCCGCCGCGCGGGTGAAGTGGCCCAACGACGTCTGGATCGACGGCCGCAAGGTCGCCGGCATCCTCGTCGAAGCCCGGCCGGCCGAGGGCTGGGCGGTGCTGGGCATCGGCGTGAACGTCGCGCTCGACGTCCGCGACCTGCCACCCGCGCTGCACGCGACGGCCGGGACGCTCGGCCGTACACGCGCCGAGCTCGAGCCGGCGCTGGCCGAGCTGGTCGCGGCGCTGGGCCGGCGGCTGGCCGAGCCGCCGGCACGCGTCGTCGCCGCGCTCGGGCAGCGCGACGCGCTCCTCGACCGCGCGGTCGTGTGGACCGGGGGCGAGGGGACCGGCGCGGGGATCGACGCGGGCGGCGGCCTGCGCGTCCGGCTGGCCGACGGCACGACTCGCGTGCTGGAGTCCGGCGAAGTCCTGGCGCGCTAGCGTCAGGCTGCGTTCTCGACCGGCTCGGCGAGCACCTTCTCGTCGAGGAAGCGGCCGATCGCCTTGGCGGGCTGCGCGCCGATGAAGCCGGTCACCGGCTCGCCGTCGCGGAACACGGCCACGGTCGGGATGCTGCGGATGCCGTAGCGGGCGGCGATGGCCGGTTCGGCGTCGACGTCGAGCTTCGCGAGCGCGAGCCGGCCGGCACGCTTGCCGGTCTCGGCGTCGAGCGCCGGGCCGAGCATGCGGCACGGGCCGCACCAGGCCGCCCAGAAGTCGACCACGACCGGCAGTTCGTACGAGCGCTTGATCACGTCGCGCTCGAAGGTCTCGGTGGTCACGTTCATCGGGAGTGCTCCAGGGTCGGGGGTTCGGCTACCAGTCTAGCGCGTTCACAGCCTCTACCGTTTCACAACCGTTTAGTTGTGATACAGTGGCCGCACATGACTGCGACTCTCCCCGTGCCGCACCCGCTCCCCGATCTCCTGGCCGATCTGATCGCCCAGCGCTTCAAGGTCCTGTCGGAGCCGATGCGGATCAAGCTGCTCGACCGCCTGCGCGACGGCGCCGCGACGGTCCATGAGCTCACACAGGCGCTCGACGCCTCCCAGCAGAACGTGTCCAAGCACCTCGGCGTCCTCCTGCAGGCCGGGATGGTCACGCGCACCAAGCAGGGCACGTCCGCGCACTACGCGATCGCCGACGAGACGGTGTTCGCGCTGTGCGAGCAGGTCTGCGGCGGCCTGCGCCGCCAGCTCGACGAGCTCGACCAGGTCCTCCAGGGCGGTGCGCGATGAGCCCCGGTCCCCTCGGCCGGCTCGGACGGTGGACCGCGACGCACTTCCGCGCGGTCGCGCTCGGCTGGCTCGTGATCGCCGTCGCGTTCGGCATCTTCGCGCCGAGGGTCGAGCACGCGCTCTCGGGCGCCGGCTGGGAGGCCACCGGATCGGAGTCGGTCCAGGCGCGCGAGCTGATCCAGCAGAACTTCCAGGGCCTCGGCAGCTACGGCCTGATGGTCGTCGTGCACTCGGCGGACAGGACCGTCGCGGACCCGGCCTTCCAGCGCGCCGTCGCCGACGTGCAGCGCACGCTCAAGGCCGATGGATCCGTGACCACGGTCGTGCCGCCGCAGCCGGGACAGACGATCTCGCGCGACGGTCACACCGCCGTCGTGCAGGCCGGCGCCGGCGCCGACCCGAACGACATGGTCCGGGTCGCGGACGATCTGAAGGGACCGCTGAGCGAGATCGGCTCCGGCTCCGTCGCGGTCAGCCTCACCGGCGCGCCCGGCATGTGGTCGGACTTCAACGAGGCCAACAAGAGCGCGATGATGAAGTCCGAGCTGATCTCGTGGCCGGTCACGCTCGGCATCCTCGTGCTGGCGTTCGGATCGCTCGTCGCGGCCGGGCTGCCGCTGCTGCTGACGATCATCGGGCTCGTCGCCGCCGCCGGATCCCTGTACCTCGGCACTCAGCTGATGGACATCTCGATCTGGGCGATGAACTTCGCACTGATGTTCGCGCTCGCGCTCGGGATCGACTACGCGCTGTTCATCGTCTACCGCTTCAGGGGCGCGTTCTTCGGCTCCAAGCTGTCGCCCGAGGACGCGACCGCGGTGACGATGGACACGGCCGGCAAGGCGGTCCTGTTCAGCGGCCTGACGGTGCTGATCTCGCTGAGCGCGGTGATGCTCGTCCCGAGCCCCGCCTTCCGCTCGATGAGCCTCGGGATCATGCTCTCGGTCGTCTTCATCCTCGCCGCGACGCTGACCCTGCTGCCCGCGGTCCTGGCGAAGCTCGGGCCGCGCGTGGACAAGCTCGCCCTGCCCTGGGTCCACTCCGGCGAGCATCGCTCGCCGCGCTTCGCCGCCTGGGGCGAGCGGCTGTGGCGCCGGCCGGTGCCGTACGGGATCGCCGCCGTCGTCGTGCTCGTCGCGCTCGCGCTGCCGGTGCTGGCGCTCGACACCGGCATGCCCTCGATCAAGGTCGTGCCCGAACAGGACGGCTCGCGCGTCGGCTACACGCAGGTGCAGCAGGCGTTCGGGCCCGGCGCCACCGGACCGCTGCAGATCGTCACGACGCAGCGCGACGCGGCGCGCGTCGAGGCCGTCGCGAAGGCCGACGCGGGCATCGCCCAGGTCATGCCCGCGCAACCGGGGGCGGGCGGCAAAGCGCTCGTCCAGGCCGTGCCCACGACCGACCCCTCGGCCGGCAGCACGGGCGCGACCGTCGACCGGCTCAGGGACAACCTGCCGGCCGCTGCGCTCGTCGGCGGCCCCGCCGTGGAGAACCATGACCTCGAGGCGGCGCTGGCGGCCAAGACGCCGCTCGTGATCGGCGTCGTGCTGGCGCTCGGCTTCCTGCTGCTGCTCGTCGCGCTGCAGGCCCCGGTGATCGCCGCCGTCGGCGTGGTCACGAACCTGCTCGCGACCGGCGCGGCGTTCGGCGTCGCGAAGCTGGTCTTCCAGGACGGGCACCTGTCCGGCCTCCTGGGCTTCGAGTCGCAGGGGTTCCTGGACGCGTGGGGCCCGGTGTTCTTCTTCGCGATGATCTTCGCGATCTCGATGGACTACACGGTGTTCCTGCTCTCGAGCGCGAAGGAGCACTGGGATCGCACGAGCGATCCGAAGGACGCGATGGTCGGCGGCCTCGCGCATTCCGGGCGCGTGATCTTCGCCGCCGGAGCCGTGATGGTCGCGGTGTTCTTCACGTTCGCGCTGTCGGGCCCGCTCCCGCCCAAGGAGATGGGCGTGATCCTCGGGATCGCGGTGCTGCTCGACGCGGCGCTGATCCGCCTGCTGCTCGTGCCGGTGATGCTGCGGCTGCTCGGCCGCTGGGCCTGGTGGCTGCCGAAGCCGCTCGACCGGCTGCTGCCGGACGTCCGCTTCGGGCACGCCTGATGACCGGTGGTTCCCCGGCGTGAGTCGGCGGGGAACCACCGATGCGGACCATCGCCCGAGCCGTGAAGCTCGGGCGATGCTCCGGTCAGCCGGCATCGACGCGACGCTGGTCGGCGACGGGCTGCCGGTGCCGTGCGTGGACGGCATCGCGCGGCCGTACCTGAGCCTCGACGCCGCGGCGTCGACGAACGCGCTGCCGGCGGTCGCCGAGCGCGTCGCCGCATTCCTGCCGTGGTACTCGAGCGTCCACCGCGGAGCCGGCTACAAGTCGCAGCTCTCGACCGCGGCGTACGAGGACTCCCGCGCGGCGATCCTCGCGTTCGCAGGGCGCGCCGGGCGCGACGACGTCGCGATCATCTGCCGCAACACGACCGAGGCGATCAACCACCTGGCCTACCGGCTGCCGCTGCGGCCCTCGGACGTCGTCGTGACCACGGTCGTCGATCACCACGCGAACCTCCTGCCGTGGGCGCGCGTCGCGACGCGCCGGTTCGTCGAGTGCACGCCGGACGGTACGTTCGCGGCGGCCGCCGTGCTCGCGGCGCTCGACGCCGAGCCGGCGCCGCGGCTCCTCGCCGTCACGGGAGCGTCGAACGTCACCGGCTGGCTCCCGCCGCTGGCGCCGATCATCGCCGGTGCGCACGAGCGCGGGGTGCCGGTGCTGGTCGACGCCGCCCAGCTCGCCCCTCACCGGCCGCTGCCCGCCGACGCCGACTTCGTGGCGTTCAGCGGGCACAAGCTGTACGCGCCGTTCGGTGCGGGGGCGCTGATCGGGCCGCGCGCCGCGTTCGCCGACGGCGATCCGTTCCTCGCCGGCGGCGGCGCGGTGGACCTGGTCGACCTCGACGAAGTGGTCTGGACGGACCCGCCCGACCGCGAGGAGGCCGGATCGCCGAACGTGCTCGGAGCCGTCGCGCTCGCGACGGCGGCGCGGGCGCTGCCGGCGTTCGGCTGGGACCGGATCCGGTCGCACGACGCGGCGCTCGCGCACGCGCTGCGCGGCGGGCTGGCCGGGATCCCCGGCGTCCGGGTGCTCGGTCCCGGCGACGGGACCCTGCCGATCGCGTCGTTCGTCGTCGACGGCGTCCCCCATGCGCTGGTCGCGGCGCGGCTGAGCGCCGAGTTCGGCATCGGCGTGCGGCACGGCTGCTTCTGCGCCCACCCGTACCTCGTGCGCCTGCTCGGGCTGAGTGCCGCGGCGCGCGAGCGCTTCCGTGCCGCCGCCCGCCGGCACGAGCGCAGCGCGCTGCCCGGCGCCGTCCGCGCCTCAGCCGGGATCTCGACGACGCTCGACGACATCGCGCGCCTGGTCGACGCGCTCGCGACCATCGTCGGGACCGAGCCACCGGCCCGCTACGTGCGCGACCCGCACACCGGCGACTTCTGGCCCGCCGGCATGTCGCGGCCGGATGCCGCTTTGGGACCCACCACCGGGTGCCGGCGCGGCTGACGGCCGGCGACGGTCAGAGGTCCTCGGGCGAGAACGTGTCACAGGCGGCGGGCTCGCCGCTGCCGCGCCCGGCGTCGAACCAGTGCGCGCGCTGCTCGCTCGTGCCGTGCGTGAAGGAGTCGGGGTCGACCGAGCCGCGGGTCTGGCGCTGGAGCCGGTCATCGCCGACCGCCTCGGCCGCCCGCATCGCCTCCGGGATGTCGGTCTTGTCGAGGTCCTCGGTCACGGTGCGCGCCCAGACGCCGGTGTAGCAGTCGGCCTGCAGCTCGAGCCGGACGGACAGCGGGTTGGCCTGGCCGGGCGACTCCTGCTGGAGCTGGTGGACCTTGTCGCTGGTTCCCAGCTCGTGCTGGACGTGGTGGCCGACCTCGTGGGCGATCACGTACGCCCACGCGAAGTCGCCGGGCGCGCCGAGCTGCTGCTCCATGTCGCGGTAGAAGGACAGGTCGAGGTAGACGCTCTGGTCGGCCGAGCAGTAGAACGGCCCGACCGCCGAGCCGGCCGATCCGCAACCGGTGCGGACGCCGTCGCGGTAGAGGACGAGCTGCGCCCGTTCGTACGGGCGGCCCTGCTGCTTGAAGACGCGCTGCCAGGAGTCCTGGACGTTGTTGAAGACGTACGCGCTGAAGTCGCGCAGGTCGCGATCGGGATCCTGGGAGGCGGGGATCGCGCCGCCCGGCGCCCGCGTGCCGTCGTCGAACTGCGTCGGGACGCTGAACGCCTGTCCGCCGCCGAGCAGCTGGAACGCGACGAACACGAGCACGCCGACGAGCCCGAGCCCACCCGGGAGCGCGACGCGGCCGCCGGACAGGCCGCCGGAGCGGCCGCGGACGTCCACGACGCCGCGATCGTCACGCGAGCTGCGCCTCCACCGCATGGGCGGGGGTTACCCGAAACTCAGGTGACTTCGTCGCCCGCCGGCCGGCCGCCCGCCTCGCGGACAGCGGCGCGGACGGCCTCGGAGGCCGCCTCGAGCGGGTTGGCCGCGCCGTTGGGCGGCTTGCGGGTGGTCGTGCGCCGCGCGCGGGTCGGCTTCGGAGCGTCGGGATCCGCGGGCTTGCGGCGCGAGCGCGCCGGCTTGGGGGTGAGCGCGGCGGCGACCTCGTCGGCGGGCGCATCGGCCGTCTTGCGGCGCGAGCGCGTCGGCTTCGGTGCGGGTGCCTCGTCGGCGGGCGCATCGGCCTTCTTGCGGCGTGAGCGCGTCGGCTTCGGCGCCGGCGCGTCGGCCTCGGCCGGCGAGACGGCCTCGGCGCGGCCG
>DASSUW010000288.1:0-22038 GCA_035706585.1 Solirubrobacteraceae bacterium
ACCTCGACAGCGAGCAGAAGATCATGAAGGTCGAGGTCAATCGCGGCGCGTGCTGCCACGTGGCCGGCGACATGGACTTCGACAAGGACAACAACCTGTGGCTGACGACGGGTGACGACACGCCGGCGACGGCGGTCGGGACCAACAACAACCCGCCGCAGCACGACATGCTCACCAACGAGAGCCAGACGGTCACCGTCGCGAACGCGACGGGCGGCACGTTCACGCTGACCTTCGACGGTCAGACGACGGCGCCGATCGCCTTCCCGCTGGTGAACACGGAGATCGAGGCCGCGCTCGAGGCGCTGTCGAACATCGACGACGTCGCGGTGACCGGCACCGGCACCCGCACGGTCAACTTCCGTGCCAACCAGCAGCAGAAGGATGTGCCGCAGATGACGGCCGACGGCTCGGGGCTCACCGGGACCGGCCCGACCGTCACGATCGCCACGTCGCAGCCGGGCGGCTACTACCAGGGGCCGTTCAACGACGCGCGGCGCAGTTCCACCAACACCAACGACCTGCGCGGCAAGCTGCTGCGCATCAAGGTCAAGGACGGCGACATCTCCGAGTCCGAGGAGAACTCGTTCGGCGGCTCGTACGGCGTGCCCGCCGGCAACCTGTTCGCCCCGGGTACGGCGAAGACGCGTCCGGAGATCTACGCGATGGGCTTCCGCAACCCGTTCCGCGTCCAGGTGGACGAGGACGGCGTGGCGTACATCGCCGACTACTCGCCGGACTCGCAGTCCCCGACGGGCCTGCGCGCGGCGCAGGGCACAGGCCGGATCGAGATCGTCCGCAAGCCGTCCAACTACGGCTGGCCGATGTGTTACAAGACCGACCTCCCGATGTACAAGTGGGACTTCAACACCCAGACCACGCTGGGTGAGACCTACGAGTGCGACAACCCGAACCACGGTCCGGAGAACACGTCCCGCTGGAACACCGGCCTGACGGACGGTGGCCCACCGATCACGAACCCTGACGTCTGGTACTCGTACCGCGACGACCTGTGGGGCACGCCCTGCATCAACAACTACAACGTCGCGGTCCCGGTCCAGGGAAGCTGTCCGCTGCTGTTCCCGGAGCTGCGGTCGCCGAACTCCAACAGCGTCGGCCCGCACCTCCTGCTCAAGTACGACTACGAGGAGGACAACCCGAGCACGACGAAGTTCCCGCCGTACTTCGACGACGCCGTGTTCTTCGGCGAGTGGACGCGCGACTACCTGCGTGAGATCCGCATCGACTCCGCCAACGGCGTCCTGAAGATCAACGACACGCTGAGCTGCGGCGGCGTCGGCGCGGCGCGGGCGCTGGCGTTCGGGTTCGAGTGCGACGGGCCGATGGACGCGCAGTTCGGCGACGACGGCAACCTCTACCTGCTCACCTACGGCAACGGATTCTTCGTCCAGAGCGCGCAGGCGGGCATGTACCGGTGGTCGTACGTCAAGGGCCAGCGGGCGCCGAACGCGGTGATGACCGCGGACCGGACGGACGGGCCCGCCCCGCTCACGGTGCAGTACTCGAGCGAGGGCACGCGCGACCCGGATCCGGGCGACGCGCTGTCGTTCGAGTGGGACTTCGACGGCGACGGTACCGTCGACTCCACCGATCCGAACGCCAGTCACACCTACACCCAGGTCGGCGTCTACACGGCCCGCCTCGTGGTGTCGGACCCGGCCGGCAACTCGGACGTGAAGACGCTGACGATCACGGTCGGCAACACGACGCCGACCGTCACGGTGAACACGCCGGTCGACGGTGACTTCTTCGAGTGGGGCCAGAACGTCCCGTACACGGTCACGGTCACGGATCCCGAGGACGGGCCGATCGACTGCAACCGCGTCGTCGTCGAGTTCGCGCTCATCCACGACCAGCACGCGCACGGCGGCGAGCAGAAGACCGGATGCTCGGGCGTGTTCACCACGAACCCCGACGACGCCACGCACGGCGGCAGCGTCGCCGGCGGGATCAACGCGTCGTACACCGACCTGGGCGCCAACGGCCAGCCCGCCCTGACGGGTCAGGACGTGGCCGTGCTGGAGAACCGCGTCCAACAGGTCGAGTTCGTGCTCGAGCAGTCGAACACGACCGCGGTGAACACGAACGACCCCCAGGGCGGCGGCCAGCACCGCTCGAGCCTCGATCCGGGCGACTGGATCGCGCTCAACCGCCGCTACTACCTGGGCAACATGGACAAGAAGATCCAGTTCCGGTACGCCGGCGGCTCGGGGGCGAACCCGGCCGGGAACGACCGGATGGCGGTCGAGATCCACTCCGGCAGCCCGGACGGGCCGATCATCACCACCGTGACGCTCAAGTCCACGGGCAGCAACAACAACACCTGGAGCACGCAGGAGTTCGACCTCGACTTCGCCGGGTCGCAACGCCTGTTCCTCGTGTTCCGGTCCGTGCCCGGCGGCCCGACGGGCGGCATGGGCAACATCAACTGGGTCGCGTTCAGCGGCCCCGGCTGGGGCGTCCCGCCCGGACCGTGATGTGACGTAGCGCGACGGGGCGCCGCTTCGGCGGCGCCCCGCTTCGCGACACTACGTCGTCATGCCGGTGAACTGCCCGCCGGTGATGTTCAGCACCTGGCCGTGGACGAAGTTCGACCACGGCGAGCAGAGGAAGAACACGCCGCCGGCGGCCTCCTCGGGCGTGCCGGTGCGGCCGAGCGGGATCAACATCGAGGCCATGCCGCGCATCTGGTCCGGGATGCCGAGCTGCACCTTCTCGCCGCCGATCTCCATCGTGTTGTCCTCGACCTTGGAGGCGGTGAGGCGGGTCTCGATCCAGCCGAACGCGACCGCGTTGACGTTGATCTTGAACTGGCCCCACTCCTTGGCGAGCGTCTTGGTGAGGCCGACGACCGCGCTCTTGGCGGCCGAGTAGTTGGCCTGCCCGGCGTTGCCCATGGTGCCGGAGATCGAGGAGACGTTGACGATCTTGCGGAACACCTCCTCGCCGCGCTCGCGCTCGGCCTTGGCCGGCTCGCGCAGGTGCGGCGCCGCGGCGCGGATGACGCGGAACGGGACGATCGTGTGGATGTCGAGCATCCGCTGGAAGGCGTCGTCGCTCATCTTGTGGATCGGCGCGTCGATCGTGTAGCCCGCGTTGTTGACGATGATGTCGAGCTTGCCCCAGGCGTCGATCGCCGTCTGCACGAGCTCGTCGGCCGCGCCCGGCTTGGTGAGGTCGCCGCCGTAGACCGTCGTCTCGCCGGCGATCTCGGATGCGGTCTGCTGTGCGAGGTCGGCGTCGAGGTCGTTGATCAGGACCTTCGCGCCGTGCTCGGCGAGCAGCTCGGCCGTCGCGCGGCCGATGCCGCGCGCCGACCCGGTGACGATCGCCACCTTGTCGTCGAGGACTCCCATGTCGTGGCCTCCAGTTCGGGGGCCCGACGGCCCCCAACGATTCGTGGGTTGGAGGCCGGGGATTGTGACGGAGGGAAGGCCGTGGCCGCGCTACCTACCGCGCCGCCGCGGGGCGCCCTAAGCGGCGAGCGGTGCGGCCGCTTGGACGACGCGGCCGGCGTCGAGCGTCACGATCCGGTCGGCCACGCCGGCGGCGTCGTCGACGTCGCGCGTGAACAGGACGACCGTGATGTTGTCCTCGACGGCGATCTCGCGCAGCAGCATCAGCAGCCGCGCGCCCTGCTCGGGCTCGAGGTCGCTGGCCGGCTCGTCGGCGAGCAGGACGGTCGGGCTGCCGACGAGCGCGCGGGCGAGAGCGGCCCGCTGGCGCTCGGCCGCGGTGAGCTGGCCGGGCCGGTAGTCGCGCTGCTCGGACAGGCCGACGCGCTCGAGCAGCGCCTCGACGGTCTCGGGAGCGGGCGGGCGGCGGGCGATCAGCAGCGGCAGCGCGACGTTCTCGCGCACGGTGATGGTGGGGAGGACCGACGCAGCGGGGAGCAGGAGGCCGATGCGGTCGCGCCGCAGGCGCGTCAGCTCGATGTCGTCGAGGCCGCGCAGCGGACGCCCGTCGAGCACGACGGTGCCGGCCGTCGGACGGTCGAGACCGGCGAGGATGTGCAGGAGCGAGGTCTTGCCGGCGCCGGCCGGCCCGACGACCGCGGTGACCGCTCCGGCCGGCGCCTCGAGGGATACGTCGCGGAGCACGTCGGTCCCGTTCCGTAGGTCGCCGACGCGGTGAAAGAGGTTGTGCGCGAAGACTCCATCCATGGCGGAGAACTGTCCCACCTGGCCCGTCGGCGGAAAGGACGGGTAACCGCACCTTAAGGGTGCGAGTGGCACGAGTCTTATGCGGTTAAGCGCTTGCCGCCGAGGATCTCGCGCATGATCTCGTCGGTGCCGCCGCCGATCGGGCCGAGGCGGGCGTCGCGGACCGCGCGCTCGAGCTCGCGGTCGGGTCCGACCAGGCGCAGGCACTCGTCCTGCAGGTCGAAGTTCGCGCGCTGGGTGGCGAGCTTGGCCATCGTGACCTCGCGGACGGCGTCGCCGCCGGCGAGGAACCGTCGCAGCGCGTGGTAGGTCATCGCCTCGCCGGCGGCCGCGCGCGTCGCGAGCTCGGCGACGCGGTGGCGGACCGCGCCGCCGCGGCCCGCGAGCTCGTCGCTCACCCGTTCGAGCGTCCGCCGCATCGCGCCGACCGCGCCGAGCGCCATCACGAGCCGCTCCCACTGGAAGTTGGCCATGATCAGGTAGAAGCCGCGGCCCTCCTCGCCGAGCAGGTGGTCGTCGGGGACGAACACCTCGTCGAACGCGATCTCGGCGGTGTCCGACGCGCGCCAGCCGAGCTTGCGCAGCGCGCTCGCCGAGACGCCGTCGCCGGGCTCGATCACCAGGAAGGACAGGCCGCCGTGGCGAGACTCGGGGGTGGCGGCGCCGGCCACGGTCCGGACCGCCGTCACATAGAAGCTCGCCCGCACGCCGTTGGTGATGAACGTCTTGGCGCCGCTCACCACCCAGCCGCCGTCGACGCGCTCGGCCCGGGTGCGGATCGCCGCCACGTCGGACCCCGCGTCGGGCTCGGTGATCGCCAGCGCCCCGACGCGCTCGCCGCGCAGCGCCGGCGCGAGCCAGCGGGCCTTCTGCTCCTCGGTGCTGAACGTGAACAGCGGCGGCGTCGCGATGTGCGCATGGGCGCCGATCCCGGCCGCCACGCCGCCCGACCCGCAGCGCGCGAGCTCCTCCGTCAGCACCGCGTCGGCGACCCAGTCGCCGCCGTACTTGAGCCCGAGCCAGCCGCGCGCGGCGAGCTCGCCGAACACCGCGTCGGGGAACCAGCCGGCCTCCTCCCACTCGTCGGCGAACGGGCGCAGGCGCTCGCGCACGAACGCGCGCGCCTCGGCGCGGAATGCCTCGTGCGCGGTCTCGAACGGCGGCGGCGGGCTGCCGCTCACAGACCGTACGAGCGCCCGATCACGTCGAGCATGATCTCGTCGGTGCCGGCGCCGATCCGGTTCAGGCGCAGGTCCCGCCACACGCGCTCGATGCCGTACTCCTTCATGTAGCCGGCGCCGCCGTGGATCTGCAGGCACTCGTCGGCGACCTCGCAGGCGATGCGCGACGCGTACAGCTTGGCCATCGAGATCTCGCGCACGGGGTACTCGCCGTTGGCGAACCGCCACGCGGTCGTGTACGTGAGCTGGCGCGAGGACTCGATCTTGGTCGCCATCTCGGCGAACTTGTGCCGGGTCACCTGGAACTTGCCGATCGGCCGCCCGAACGCCTGCCGCTCGGCCGCGTACTGCAGCGTCCTGTCGAACACCGCCTGGGCGCTCGCGGTCGCCCCCGCCGCGCCGATCAGCCGCTCGCCCTGGAGCTCCCACATGATGTGGTAGAAGCCCTTGCCGACCTCGCCGAGGACGGCGCTGTCGGGCACCCGCACGTCCTGGAACGCCAGCAGCGCCGTGTCGGACGCGTGCATGCCGAGCTTGCGCAGCTTCTCCTCGCGGATCACGCCGGGGGCGTCCATGTCGACGATGAACAGCGTGAAGCCGTCGTAGCCGGCGTCCGGGTCGGTCTTCGTCACGAGCACGATGAAGTCGGCCCGGTGGCCGTTGGTGATGTAGGTCTTGGAACCGTTGATGACCCACTCGTCGCCGTCGCGCACCGCGCGGGTCTTGATGCCCGAGACGTCGGACCCGGCGTCGGGCTCGGTGATGCCCAGGCAGGAGATCTTCTCGCCGCGGATCGCGGGCACCAGGTACGCCTGCTTCTGCTCCTCGGTGCCGAACGCGTGGATCGGCGGGGTCGCCATGTCGGTGTGGACCGCGACGCCCATCGCGAGCCCGCCGCAGTCGGCGTGCACGATCTCCTCGGCGAGCACCAGGTTGCAGTAGTAGTCGCCGCCCTGGCCGCCGTAGGCCTCGGGGTAGGAGAGGCCGAGCAGCCCGAGCTCGCCCATCCGCTGGAAGACCCAGTCGGGGAACGTCGTCTCCTCCCACTCCTCCGCGTGCGGGCGGAGCTCCTTGAGCACGAACGAGCGGATCGACTCGCGCAGCTGCTCGTGCTCGTCGGTGAAGATGAAGTGCCGCCGGTTCGCGGCGTGATCGGGCTTGAGGACGTCGGTGGCGGCCATGCCCGAACGCTAGCCCATCGGGGCGCCGAAAGTAAACAGTAGGACTGTCTACTTTCGACGCCCCGGGGCGCGTGGCTAGTGCCCGCGTGCGACGAGGCCCAGGTGCCGCAGCACGCCGTTCATGAACTCGGCGCGCTTGTCGGCTCCCGTGATGCCCTCGAAGCCGAAGCCGGTGAACACCGTGTCGTCGGTGACGACGACGGGCCCCTCGGTGAACTGCTCGGTGACGCGGTCCCAGCCGACGACCGGGTTGACCGTGCCCTCGGGCGACGGACCGGCCTGCCAGCCGCCGGTGTCGGACTCGAAGTCGGCCGCCGACGTCGTGCCGTCGACCGTGATCTTCGCGTCGTCGACCCAGACGCCGAGCCCGAGCGTGCCCCAGTCGGTGATGACCGAGATCGCGACCTCGATGTCCTTGCCCGCGTACGCGCTGAGGTCCACGGTCCAGTCCTGCCAGCCCTGCGAGTTGCCGGTGAACGCGTTCCAGTCACCGGTCGTGCCGGACGGCGAGCACGTCCCGTCGGGGTTGACCGTCTGGTAGTGCTGGAGCTGCGGGTGCAGCGCGTTCGAGCCGCTCGACCAGCCCGACGGGCAGCTCTGGCCGGTGTCGGTGTCCGTCACGCCCGCGGCGGGCAGCGTCGTCCAGTCGTCGCTGCCGACCTCGTGGACCTCGACCGCCATGTAGTCCCAGTCCTGCTCGAGGTCGGCCGAGAACTTGAACGACAGCGAGCCGCTGCTCGCGCCGGTCAGGTCGACCTCGTGGCGCAGCCGCTTGAACGCCTGCGAGTCCGCTCCGGCGGCCATGTAGTAGTCGCCGCTGAACGGGCTGAACGGGCCGGCGCCCGGACGCTGCCAGGTCGCCGCGCGGCGCGAGTCCGCGTACCACGGGAACTCGTCCGGATCCAGCAGCGAGCTGGTCACGGCGAACGTCGCGGTGTGGACCTGGTTCTGCGCCGAGTCGGCGCCGTTGAACTCGAACACGCTCGAGCCGAACGGGTCGCCGTCGCCCATGATCGGCAGCGGGTTGCCGTCCTCGTCCTGCGCGTTGCCGCCGCCCACGTAGATCGACGCTCCCAGGTAGTACTGCTGGAAGTCGTTGTCCGGTGGGATGCAGCCGTCGACCGACTCCGGGTCGGCGCCGCCGCACCAGCGGCCGTCGGCCGCCTCGTCGGGCTCGGGGAACCCGAAGTTGCGGAACTCGTAGCCCTCGGCGTCCTGGCGGCCGGCGTGCTGCCCGGTGAAGAACAGCTTGCCGCCCTCGTTGAGGAAGTCGCGCATCGCGAGCTGGGTCTCGATCGCGACGCGCGCCTGGCCGGTCTGGCCGGGCTGGCCCGGCCGGCGGGTGACGTAGTCGTCGCCCTTCTCCCAGATCACCGCGTCGTAGTGGCTCAGCACGCCGAGCGGGTGCGGCGCGGTCATGTCGTTCGCGTCGACGTCGTAGACGTCGGCCTTGACCCCGTTCGCCGCGAGGGCGTCGAGGTAGTAGGACGTGTAGTCCGGCCCCTGGTCGTCGGTCGCGGGGACCTGGACCGGGCCCGAGTAGTTCTCGTCGGCGACGACCAGCACGCGCCGGCGCGACTCGGACTTGGCGTCGTAGGTGAAGCGCGCGGACCGCCGCTTTCCGTTGGCCGTCTCGAACCACACCTGGACCTCGTCACCGGGCCGCGTGCCCGCGACGACGCCGCGCATGCGGTGGTAGTAGACGCCTGGGTCCTTGTAGTAGCGCTCGCCGCCCCGGAACTCCTTGGCCTTGGCCTTCTGCTCGCGGCCGCCGTTGATGCGGTAGTGCAGGAACAGCGTGCCGAGCGAGCGCTTGGCGGTCACCTGGACCGGCTGCGGGTCGCCATAGGAGACGTCGAAGCGGTCGAGGTAGAAGTCCTGCGTCTCGTTGCCGAGATGCGACTCCGGATCCTCCGGCTTGTCGGCCGAGTCGGCCAGGTCGAGCGCGAACTTCAGATGGCGCTGGAACTCGCGCTCCACGGCGTCCTCGTCGTCCTCGAACTCGAAGCCGGTGACGCCCGCCAGGTGCGACTGGGTCCCCTCCGGCGTGAAGCCGAGGATCCCGTTGCGGTGGTAGGCGTCGTCGAGCTCGTCGCCGTTGGTGATGTACAGCTCCGACGACAGGTCCGGGTCGAAGCTCTCCTCGTCGTCCTGGATCGCCGAGTGGTGGTCGGTGCCGGCCAGCGCCTCGAAGATCCCGTTGTCGGCCGTCGGGGTGAACTTCTGGAAGCCCTGCGGCCACAGCAGCAGCTCGGCCGCCGTGTGGTCGTTCTTGATGAACGAGAAGTCGACGCGGTCCCATAGGCGGTACAGCGCCTTCGTCTCGGGCTCGGACGCCGCGCGCGGGCCACGGTAGGTCTCGGAGCTCGGGTCGTCGGACGAGCCCTCGTTGTCGAGGCCCCAGTTGGCGGTGAAGTTGCGGTTCGGGTCGACGCCGTCGTTCGGCTCGCCGCGGACGCCGTCGTGGTCGTTGTCGGCCATGTTCTTGCGCCACAGGCGGTTGCCGGGAGTGAACGTGTACTCGTAGCCGTCAGGGTTGGTGACGCACACGAACCACAGCTCGCGCGAGTCGATCAGCCGCGTGACGCGGGCGTTGGCGCCGTAGTTGGAGACGTAGTACTCCAGCGTGCGCCGGCACGTCTCGCCGGCGAGCCACTCGCGCGCGTGCTGCATCGCGTTGTAGAGGACCGCCGGGCGCTTGCCGTCCTTGAGCTTGCGGGCGTTGCGCGTGACCTTGAGCGCGATGATGTCGCGGCCCTGGTAGGTGTGCCCGATCACGAGCTTCTTCGTGATCTTCGGGTACTGGCGCAGCAGCCGCCGGTACTGCTCGAGGTACTGCTCCTTGCCGTCGCCGCGCACCTTGTCGTAGCGCGTCCAGACCTGGTAGGCCGAGTCGTCGGCCCCGCTGGCCTGCGACATGCGGGCGCGCTGGCGCTGCGCGGCGGTGCGGCCCTTGCGATCCCTGACGGCCTTCGCCCTGACGCCGTCGGAGCGCAGCTTGGCGATCTGCGTCGCCGTGCCGTAGACCTCGATCTTCGAGCCGCGGCGGCCCTCGGTCACGTCGAAGCCGGCCATCGCCAGCTTTTCGAGGTTCTGCGACGTGATCTTGACCCGATAGCCGTTGATCGGGTGGCGGCTGTCGGCCGCGGCCGGTGCGGCGAGCACCAGCGAGATGAGCGCCGCGGCGACGGCGCTCGTTGAGCGTCTGCTCATCCTCCCTGCTTTCCCCTAGAGATTTCCGGATGGGCGGCGTGTCCCACGCGCCGCCATTGGCGGGGCACCCTAGGGGAAGGTGCCCCGCCGTGCAAGCGGCCTATTCGCGGCGGCCGTGGCGGGCCAGCACGTGGCCCAGCGCCCGGCCCATCACGGCGTCGCGCTCCGGTGCCGTGGCCCCTCTCGAACGACGTGGTCGTCCCCGTCCGGTCGTCCACTGCTCCCAGCCGCCGGAGCGTCCGGACGCGGCGTTCCACGTGCCGGTGCTCCCCGTGGACGTGCAGGTCGCCGTGCCGTCGCAGGTCTGGTAGTACGCGTCGACCTATAGGTTCAGGGCCAATGTCGCATCACACCGTTCGCTACGACGTCGCCGACCGGGTCGCCACGATCGCGCTCGACGAGCCGGAGACGCGCAACGCGCTCTCCGACGAGGTCCTCGACGGCCTGATCGAGGCGTTCGAGCTCGCCCGCGACGACGACGGCGTTCGCTGCGTCGTGCTCACGTCCACGCACGAGAAGGTGTTCTCGAGCGGGGGCAACCTGGCGGGCTTCGCCGCCGACGTGCCGCTCGTCCACAAGCACCGGGCGACCGACCGGTTCCCGCAGCTGTTCCGGCTGATCGGCGAGCTCGGCAAGCCGACGCTGTGTGCCGCGAACGGGCACGTGTTGGCGGGCGCGCTCGGCCTGGCGCTGGCGTGCGACCTGATCATCGCCCGCGACGGGGTCCGTTTCGGCACGCCGGAGATCAACGTCGGCGTGTTCCCGTTCATCATCATGGCGTTGATCTACCGCAACGTCCCGCGCAAGAAGGCGACCGAGCTGCTGCTGCTCGGCGAGCAGATCCCGGCGCAGGAGGCGGAGCGGATCGGGATCGTCAACCGCGTCGTGGCGGCCGAGGAGTTCGACGCCGCGGTCGCCGACTGGGCCGGCAGGCTCGCCGCCAAGTCGCCCGTGCTCATGCGCCTCGGCAAGGACGCGCTGTTCCGCCAGCAGGACATGGCGTTGGCCGACGCGCTCGAGTTCCTGCACGCGCAGCTGACGATCGCGTTCTCGACCGAGGACATCCAGGAGGGCGTGAAGGCGTTCTTCGAGAAGCGGGACCCGGTGTGGACCGGCCGCTGAGGGTCACCTGCCTGCGGGGTCGTACCTCGGATCGCACCGAGGGCGCCGGCGCGGGGGCGCAGGCGCTCGCCGAGCTGCTGGGCGGCCGCGTGATCGGCGAGCCGTCGCCCGGACGCCCGCGCGACTGGTCCGAGGACCTGCCCGCGGCCCAGCCGGTGCTCGCGGCCGCGGCGGCCGAGCTGTCGGCGGCGCTCGACCAGTCCGAGCTGCCGGTGCTCACCGCGTCCGACTGCTCGATCTGCATCGCCACGTTGCCGACCGTCGCCGCCCGCGTGCCCGGCGTGCGCGTGTTGTGGATCGACGCGCACGGCGACTTCAACTCGCCCCAGACGACGCCGAGTGGCTTCCTCGGGGGCATGTGCCTGGCGGCCGCCTGCGGGCGCTGGGACGCCGGCTGGCCGGAGACGATCGACCCGGCGACCGTGCACTTCCTCGGGGTGCGCGACCTCGATCCGGGCGAGCGCGAGGACGTGGAGGCGGCCGGGGTCAAGCGCGGCGTCCCCGATGCCGGCCCGGTCTACGTGCACCTCGACTGCGACGGGCTCGACCCCGAGGTGATGCCGGTGCAGTTCCCGGTGCCCGGCGGGCTGAGCCTCGGCGAGGTGCGCGACGCGCTGGCCGGCCTGGCCGCCGAGCGTCGCCTGGTCGGCATCGAGGTGACGGCCCTCGAGGACCCGGCGCAGGCGGGGACGGTCGCGGGGCTGCTGCCGATCCATCACGCCATGTGATGGATGCCGTGAGGAACGTGACTTTGACTTCTCGACGGCGGCCCCGCACCATGGGCGCATGGAGCTCCGGCATCTGCGCACGATCGACGCGGTGGCCCGCCATCGCTCATTCACGAAGGCGGCCGAGGAGCTGTTCCTCGCGCAGTCCGCGATCTCGCAGCAGATCCGGCGGCTCGAGGCCGAGATCGGCATCCAGATCTTCCGCCGCTCGAGCCGCTCCGTCGAGCTGACGGACGAAGGCCGGATCATCCTCGCGCACGCCCACCGGGTGCTCGCCGAGGTCGACGAGATGCAGGGCGAGATGGAGGCGCTGAGCGGCGGCGTCCGCGGCACCGTCCGCATCAGCGGCATCTGGCCGTTCGGCGGCTACGACCTCTACAGCGTCCTCGCCGACTTCCGCGCCCGCTACCCCGACGTCGCGATCCACATGGAGGAGGACGCGGTCGACGAGGTGATGGCGAAGCTGCGCGCCGACGAGCTCGACCTGGCGTTCGCGTCGGTCGACCCGGACAGGATCGGATCCGAGTTCGCCGCGACGCTGCTGTGGGAGGAGGAGTTCGTCGTCGTCGCCGCGCCCGACCACGAGTTCGCGCGCCGCCCGCACGTCACCTACGAGGACCTGATCGGCCAGGACCTGATCGCGTTCCGCGACAACTCGGCGCTACGGCGCCGCTTCGAGACGACGATCGGCCGCCACGGCATCGAGCCGCGCAACGCGTTCGTGTGCACAGAGATGACGGCGGTGCGCGAGCTGGCGTCGAAGGGGCTCGGCGTCGCGGTGCTCCCGCGCACGAAGGCCGAGCACGACGGGCCGCCGATCATCACGCGGCCGTTCCGGCCCGAGCCGATCACGTGGCCGATCGCGCTCGTGTGGCGCTCGGACCGCCGCCATCCGCCCGCCGCCAAGGCGTTCCTGGCGATGGCGCTCGAGCAGGCGGCGGCCGAGCCTGTAGAACTCGCCGCGTGAGCATCTGGATCACGGAGGTCGACGCGCCGGACGGCGACGGTCCGACCCTGGCCGTCAAGGACATCTTCGACACCGCCGGCGTACGCTCGACCTACGGGTCGGCGGTCTTCCGCGACCACGTGCCGGAGACGTCCGCCGCAGCGGTCGTGCTGCTCGAGCGGGCCGGCTACCGCATGGTCGGCAAGGCCAACCTGCACGAGTTCGCGTGGGGCATCACGTCCGAGAACGATCACTACGGCTGGGTGCCGAACCCGGCCGCGCCGGGACGGGTCGCCGGCGGCTCGAGCGGCGGCAGCGCGGCGGCGCTCGCGGCTGGACTGGTCGACGCCGCGCTGGGCAGCGACTCCGGCGGCTCGATCCGCATCCCGGCCGCGTGCTGCGGCGTCGTCGGCCTGAAGGTGAGCTTCGACGCGGTGCCGATCGCCGGCTGCTGGCCGCTCGCACCGTCGTACGACACGGCCGGGCCGATGGCGCGCGACGTCGCGGGCTGCGAACGCATGATGGAGGCGATGGCGCCGGGCTACCGCCGTGCGGACACGGCGCTGGGGGATCTGCGCGTCGGCATCGCGTGGACCGACCTCGCCGATCCGCTCGTGGCCCAGCGCGTACGGGAGGCGGCAGCCCACTTCCCGACCGCCCGGCCGGTCGAGCTGCCGCTCCCCGACGGCGTCTACACCGGCTTCGCGCGCGAGGTCGTCGAGGTCCACAGCGACCTGTTCCGCGACCACGAGGAGCTGTACGGCCCGAGCGTCGCGTTCAAGATGCGCAACGCCCTGAAGATCACCGACGCCGAGGCCGGGGAGGGCCGGCGGCTGCGCGAGCTCTACCAGGAGCGTGTGGCCGCCCTGATGGAGGACCTCGATCTGATCGTCGCCCCCACGATCCCGTGGGTGGCGCAGCCGGCCGGCGTCGGCGACCTCGAGCTGCGCGGCCGCATGCTCTCGCTCACGTTCCCGTGGAACGCCGTCGGCGGTCCGGCGCTGGCGCTGCCGTGCGGGGCGGCCGAGGACGGCCTGCCCGCCTCCGTGCAGCTGCTCGGCAAGCCCGGCCAGGACGCACTCGTGCTCGCCGCGGGGCGGTTGCTGGAGCACGAGCTCGGCGGTTGGGGTCGCCATGAGGCAGGCATGGGGCTCCCGCGTACCGAGTGAGAAGCGGTACGTTTCACTTCTCACTTTGTCCGGGGAGACCACCAAGCCCGAGTCGATCCTGCGCCCGCTCGTCGAGGAGCTGCACGAGCGGCGTGCACAGGCCAGGCTCGGCGGCGGCGAGGAACGGATCGCGCGCCAGCACGAGCAGGGCAAGCTCACGGCGCGCGAACGGCTCGACCGGCTGATCGATCCCGGGACGTTCACCGAGCTCGGCATCCATGCCGGGATCCACTACTCGGTGCGCGGCCTGGAGGGCAAGGAGGCGCCCGCCGACGGCGTCGTCACCGGCTACGGGAAGGTCGACGGGCGGCTGGTCGCCGTCTGCGCGTACGACTTCACGGTCATGGCCGGCTCGATGGGGATGACCGGCGAGCTCAAGGTCGCGCGGCTGCGCGAGCTCGCGCTCACGAAGCGGATTCCGTTCGTGTGGCTGCTCGACAGCGCGGGCGCGCGGATCCAGGAGGCGGTCGGGTCGCTGTTCGCCGGCTCCGGCCACCTGTTCCGCGAGGAGGTCGTGGCGAGCGGCGTGATCCCGCAGGTCGCCGCGCTGATGGGGCCGTGCGCCGCCGGCACGGCGTACATCCCGGGCCTGGCGGACTTCGTGCCGATGGTCAAGGGCCGCGGGTCGATGGCGCTGGCCGGGCCGCACCTCGTGCGCGCCGCCGTCGGCGAGGACGTGACGCAGGAGGAGCTCGGCGGCTCGCGCGTGCACTGCCGCAAGTCCGGCGTCGGCGACCTCGAGGTGGCCGACGACGACGAGTGCATCGCCCGCATCAAGCAGTACCTGTCGTTCTTCCCGTCACACTGCGAACAGGCGCCGCCGCGGCGGGAACCGATCGACCCGGTCGAGCGTATGGACGACGAGCTGCTCGACGTGCTGCCCGAGTCCAATCGCAAGCCCTACGACATGTACGACGTCATCCGCCGGATCGTCGACGACGGCGAATGGCTCGATCTCAAGCCCCAGTTCGCGAAGACGATCATCACGTGCCTCGCGCGGATGGGCGGGCGGCCGGTCGGCATCGTCGCCAACCAGCCGCGGCAGCTCGGCGGGATCCTCGACAACGACTCCGCCGACAAGGCGGCTCGCTTCGTCAACCTCTGCAACGCGTTCGGCATCCCGCTCGTGTTCCTGATGGACGTGCCCGGCTTCATGGTCGGGACCAAGGTGGAGGCGGCCGGCATCATCCGTCACGGCGCCAAGATGCTCTATGCGGTCGCCAACGCGACCGTGCCCAAGGTGACCGTCGTGCTGCGCAAGGCGTACGGCGCCGGCTACTACGTGATGAACGGCCGCGCCTACGAGCCGGACCTGATCGTCGCCTGGCCGACCGCCGAGATCTCGGTGATGGGCGCCGAGGGCGCGGTCGAGATCGTGTTCCGCAAGCAGGTCGAGGAGGCCGAGGACCCGGCCGCCAAGAAGGCCGAGCTGATCGCGGCCTACCGCCAGATCATCGACGTCTACATCGCCGCGCGCAACGACATGATCGACGACGTGATCGACCCGCGCGAGACCCGGCCGACGGTCATCCGCGCGCTCGAGATGGCCGAGGGCAAGCGCGTGGAGCGCCCGTGGAAGCGGCACGGCGTCGTGCCGGTCTGATCCTCGCGCTGGCCGTCATCGCCGGCTGCGGGGGCTCGGACGACAAGCAGGCGAGCGCCTGCGCGGTCGACAAGGGCGTGCTGCCGGAGTGGGCGCGCACCGGGTTCTCCGACGCCGAGCCGAAGATGCCGCACGTGGTCGGACGCGGCGGGGACATCACGGCGATCCTGTTCGGGTACCCGCTCGCGGCGCCGCCGCGCCCCGACGACGAGGCCGCCAACAAGGTCCTCTGGGTGGCGCGTGAGACGCCGCAGACGTTCACGCGGCTCACGATCACGGCGCGCCAGGGCGATCGGACGGCGAAGCGCACGGTCGACCTCGGGCCGTCGTACGTGAACCTGCCCGCCACGGGCTGCTGGCACCTGACGCTGGCGTGGGCCGGCCACGAGGACTCACTCGATCTCGAGTACGTCAAGCCGTAACCTTGACATTCGGATAACGTCGTTATTAGAGTCGTGCAGTGACGGCACGACTCCGGATGACGCGCGCGGAGCGCTCCGAGCAGACGCGCGCCGAGCTCGTCGCCGCGGCGCGCACGGTGTTCCTGCGGCGCGGCTTCCACGGCGCGTCGCTGGACGAGATCAGCGCCGAGGCCGGCTACACGACCGGCGCGGTGTACTCGCGCTTCGGCGGCAAGGACGAGCTGTTCCTCGCCGTGCTCGACGCTCACGTCGACCGCCGCCTGGTCCGCTACCGCGAGGCGATCGACGGATCCGCCGACTTCGCGTCGGCCGGCCGCGAGCTCGTGCGGGCGGCGATCGCCGCCGGGCGCGGCGAGCCGGGCTGGACGCCGCTGCTGATGGAGTTCTGGACGCATGCCGCGCGCCGCGACGAGCTGCGGGCGGCGGTCCTCGAGCGCCACGACCGCCAGCTCGACGTGCTGGCCGGGCTCTACGAGCAGGTCGTGGCCCGCGACGGCGCGAGCTTCACGCGCCCGCCGCGCGAGGTGCTCCAGGCCTGCACCGCGCTCGCCCGCGGCCTCGGGCTCGAGCGCCAGCTCGCACCCGACGCCGGACTCGAGCAGCTCTACGAGCACTACGCGATGGCGCTGACGGAGGCGTTCATCGAGAGGAGGAGCACGCCATGACGACTGCCACCACCGCGAACCCGGCGGAGACGCTGCCGGCGCTCGCGATGGAGCAGCTCGCGCGCGATGCCTGGTCGCGCGACCGCCTGCTCGCGTACCAGGCCGGGCGGCTGACCCAGCTGCTCGCCGACGCAGTCGTCCACTCGCCGTACTACCTCGAGGCGCTCGGCCCGGACGCCGCCGGCAGGCCGCTCGGCGCGCTGCCGACGCTGTCGAAGGCGACGCTGATGGACCAGTGGGACCGGATCGTCTGCGATCGGCGCCTCAAGCGCGACGAGGTCGCGGCCCACGCCGCCGGCGAGCACGCCGCTGCGCCGTACCTGGGCGAGTACCGGGTGTTCTCGACGTCGGGCGCGAGCGGCCTGCGCGGGCTGCTCGTCTACAGCGAGGCCGAGTGGACGGCCGCGATGGCCGTGACGATGCGCGCGATGATCGCCGCCGGCGCCCGGCCCGGCGAGCGGACCGTGGGCA
The DNA here is from genome assembly GCA_035706585.1 of Solirubrobacteraceae bacterium. Lineage (GTDB taxonomy): Bacteria > Actinomycetota > Thermoleophilia > Solirubrobacterales > Solirubrobacteraceae > DASSUW01. The sequence continues at coordinate 16,886 of DASSUW010000288.1, forward strand.
TCGGCGCGCCGCCGGGGCCGCACATGTCCGACCGCATCTACGCCGGATTGCGCACGCGCGCGGACACGCCGCGGCTGTCGGCGCTGACGCCCGTCGACGAGATGGTCGCCGCGCTCAACGCCTACCAGCCGCAGATCCTGCTCGGATACCCGACGGTCGGCGCGCTGCTGGCGGCCGAGCAGCTCGCGGGCCGGCTGCGGATCGCCCCGCGGATGATCGCGTTCGGGTCCGAGCCGCTGACGGCCGAGACGCGCGAGCGCGTGCAGGCGGCGTGGGGGCTCGATCCGGGCGAGTACTACTCGACCACCGAGGCGCCGGTCATCGCGTCCAGCACGCCCGCGCACCCGCGCGCGCTGGAGATCTTCGAGGACGAGTACGTGATCGAGGTCGTCGACGAGGACGACCGCCCGGTCCCGCCCGGCAGCGCGGGTGCCAAGGTGCTGGTGACCAACCTGCAGAACCGGACGCTCCCGCTGATCCGCTACGAGCTCGCCGACCGCGTGACCGTCGCGGCCGCGCCGAACCCCGCCGGCCGCCCGTACCGCCACATCGAGGCGATCGACGGCCGCACCGGCGACATCCTCACGTTCCCGGCGCGCGCCGGCGGCGAGGTGCAGGTCCTGCCGCTGCGGCTCGGCGGCCCGTTCGCGCGGCTGCCCGCGGTGCGCCAGTTCCAGATCGTCCACGCGGCGGGGGCGCTGGAGATCCGCGTCGTGCTCGAGCCGGGCGCGCCGGACGACACGCGCGATCGCGTGCGGGCGGCGGTGGTCGCCGCGCTCGACGAGGCGGGTGCCGTGCCGCCGGCGATCGCCGTCGTCGCGGTCGACCGGCTCGAGCGCGAGGGCGGCGGCGGGGCCAAGCTCAAGCTCATCGTGGCGCGCTAGCCGCCGTCCCCGCAAGACGAGATAAGGGGGTCAGACCCCTTTATTTCTAGACCGGGCGGCGTGCCGCTGTGCGCTCGCCGCCACGGCCGGCGATCGCGCGCCAGATCAGCAGCACGATCATGGTGCCGATGATGGCGCCGATGATCCCGCCGAGATCGAACTTGTCCTCGTCACCGATGCCCAGCAGGTAGGTGAACAGGACCCAGCCGACAAGTGCGCCGATGATCCCGAAGATCACGGTCTGGACGAACCCCATGGGGTCGCGTCCCGGTAGCAGCAGTCGCCCCAGGTAGCCGGCGATGATGCCGATGATGATCGCTGCGATGATTTCTCCAACCATGGCGTAGTGACTACCCACGGCCGGATTGCGCCACGCCCGCCGATCCGGCAAAGTGAGGAGTGAGAAGTGCCACTTGCCATGAGTCTCGACGACCCGGTCATCCTCACGTGCGCGATATCAGGCGCTGTCGCCAACCGCGATCAGTGCCCGGCGATCCCCTATACACCGGACGAGTATGGCGCGGAGGCGCGCAGGATCGTCGACGAGGGCGGCTCGATGATCCACATCCACGCCCGCCGCCCCGACGGCACGCCGAGCTACGAGATCGACGACTTCCGCGCGATCACCGAGGCGATCAGGCAGGCGGCCGGGGACGTCGTCATCAACTACTCGACCGGCGCGATCGGCGTGCCGCTGGAGAAGCGGATCGCCTACCTGCGCGAGCTCAGGCCCGACGTCGGTGCGCTGAACATGGGCTCGATGAACTACGCGAAGTACTCGCGCCGCCGCAAGGACTTCGTCTTCAAGGCCGTGTTCGAGAACTCGTTCGACACGATCATCGCGCTGCTGCAGGCGATGAACGAGTGCGGCATCCGGCCCGAGCACGAGTGCTTCGACTCCGGCCACCTCGCGAACCTCGATCCGCTGCTCGACATGGGCGTCCTCACGCCGCCGCTGCAGGTGTCGTGCGTGATGGGCGTGACCGGCGGGATCCGGCCGACGGCGCGCAACCTCGCGCACATGGCCGAGCAGGTGCCGGCCGTGCCGCACCAGTGGGGCGTGATCGGCATCAGCCGCGACCAGTGGACGCTGATCAGCGCCGCGCTCGCGCTCGGCGGCAACGTGCGCGTCGGGCTCGAGGACAACTTCTACCTGCCGGACGGCGAGATGGCCCGCTCCAACGGCGATCTCGTGGCGAAGGCGCGCACGATGGCCGAGGACGCCGGCCGCCGCGTGGCGACCGTCGCCGAGACGCGCGCGCTGCTCGGCCTCCGGACGACTGACGGCGGCCGCCAGGCGGCGAGCCCAGACGGCGAGCGGCGGCTCGCGTGAGCGCGCTCGCCGGCCTGCGCGTGCTCGATCTGTCGCGGCTGCTCCCCGGCGGGTTCTGCTCGCTGCTGCTGGCCGACTTCGGTGCCGACGTGATCAAGGTCGAGGACCTCGGCATGGGCGACTACGTGCGCGCCGACCCACCCGCGTTCCACGCCCTCAACCGCGGCAAGCGGGCGGTCCGCATCGACCTCAAGCACCCGTCCGGGCGCGACGCGTTCGTGCGGATGGCCGGCGACGCCGACGTCGTCCTCGAGTCGTTCCGGCCCGGCGTGATGGACCGCCTGGGGGTCGGCTACGAGCGCCTGCGCGCGGACAACCCGCGGCTCGTGTACTGCGCGATCACCGGCTACGGGCAGGACTCGCCGTACGCGCAGCGCGCCGGCCACGACATGAACTACCTGGCCCTCACGGGTCTGCTCGGCCTCACCGGCGACCCGGACGGCGCGCCGATCCAGGCGGCCGGCCAGATCGCCGATCTCGGCGGCGGCGCGCTGATGGCGGCGTTCGGGATCCTCGCCGCGCTGCGCGAGCGCGACGCATCCGGCGAGGGCCAGTTCGTGGACATCGCGATGAAGGACGGCGCGCTCTCGTGGCTGGCGATGGACGCGGCGCGCGTGCTCGCCGGCGCCGCCGCGCCCGGGCGCGGCGAGACGCCGCTCGCCGGCGGGCTGATCTGCTACCGCCCGTACCGCTGCGCCGACGGCTGGGTGACGCTCGGCGCGCTCGAGCCGAAGTTCTGGCGGGCGTGGTGCGACGGGATCGGGCGCGCGGATCTCGCCGAGCGCCAGTTCGAGCCCGTCGGGTCCGACGTGCACCGCGAGGTCGAGGCGGCGTTCATGGAGCGCACGCGCGCGGACTGGCAGGCGTTCAACGACGAGCACGATTGCTGCGTCGAGCCGGTCCTGGCGCTCGACGAGGCGCTCGAGCGCGCCGGCGACATGGTGGTCGAGTCCGGTTCCGAGCGCCTGCTGGGGACGCCGGTGCGGCTGTCGCGCACGCCCGCGGACCCGCGCCGCGCCGCCGGTCCGCCGCGCGGCGCCGACACCGACGCGGTGCTGACCGAGGCGGGCCTGACGGCGGGCGAGATCCGGGAGCTGCGCGAGGCGGGAGCGATCGCGTGAGCGCGAAGCCGGGCCTGAAGATGAGCGAGCTGGCGAGCGCGTCCGGCGTGTCGGCGGGCACGATCAAGCACTACCTGCGCGAGGGGCTGTTGCCGGAGCCGGTGCGCACGAGCCGCAACATGGCCTACTACCCGCCCGAGTTCGTCGAGCGGATCCGGACGATCAAGCGCCTGCAGGAGGAGCGGTTCATGCCGCTGCGGCTGATCCGCGAGGTGCTCGAGCAGGCCGACCGGCCGCGCACGCCGCGCCGCGAGGTGCTCGAGCGCTACGAGCTGCCGGCCAACGTGCTCGACCGGCTTGCCGAGATCGGCGTGCTCACGCCCACGCGCTACGGCTATGACGCCGACGACGTGGCGATCGTCGAGGCGATCGTGCGCTTCCGCGCCGGCGGCTACGACGAGGCGCTCGGCTTCACGGTCTACGACACGTTGCGCTATCGCGACGCGCTCGCGCCGCTGGTCGAGCAGGAGGTCCACGTGCTGCTCGAGCGGCTCACGGGCGACGAGGTGCCGCCCGAGAAGGCGGTCGAGATCATCCGCGCCGGGCGCGAGCCGCTGCGCGAGCTGATCGGCGCCATGCACTCCAAGCTGCTGCACCAGGCGCTGGAGCGCACGCAGTGAGCTTCTACGAGGCGCTCGGCGACGGGCGCTTCCGCTCGACGCCGCACACGCGCGGGCCGTGGGACCCGGCGTTCCAGCACGCCGGCCCGCCGGCCGCGCTGCTCGGCCGGGCGCTCGAGCGCTGCGAGCCGCGCGACGGCTTCGTGCTCGCGCGGACGACGTTCGAGATCCTGCGCCCGATCCCGGTCGCCGACGTGGCGGTGACCGTGCGCGTGCTGCGGCCGGGCCGCTCGGTCGAGCTGCTGGAGGGCGAGCTGAGCGCCGACGGCGACGTCGTCGTGACGGTCCGCGCCTGGCGCGTGCAGGCGACGACGGCGCCGACCGTCGACCGCGACGAGCCGGCGCTCCCGCGCCCGGACGACGCCACCCCGCCGCCCGAGGAGCTCGACACGTTCGGCTACGGCCGCGCGGTCGAGCTGCGGTTCGCGGCCGGCGGCTGGTGGGAGCGGCGGCCGGCGACGGTGTGGACCCGGCTGCGGGTGCCGCTCGTGGCCGGCGAGGAGCCGACCGGCGTCCAGCGCGTGCTCGCGGTGGCCGACTCCGGCAACGGCGTGTCCGCGGTGCTGCCGCTGCGGGAGTGGCTGTTCATCAACACCGAGCTGACCGTGCACTTCCGGCGCGCGCCGCGCGGCGAGTGGATCTGCCTCGACGCGCAGACCGCGATCAGCGAGGGCGGCGCCGGGCTCGCGAGCTCGACGCTCAGCGACGACGACGGCGTGGTCGCGATCGGCGCCCAGGCGCTGCTCGTCGCTCCCCGCGGCTGAGGAGTACGATCCTCGGTAGTGGATCGATTCGACGACGTCGAATTCAGGATTCTCGAGGAGCCCGAGCCACGGCGTCCGCGCCGGCGCACCAAGCTCGCGTCGGTGGTCATGGTGAGCGTCGCCGCCGGCCTGTTCGCGACCTCGGCACTCGCCTTCACGGACAAGCCCGCGGCGCCGCAGGCACCCGCCAAGGCGACGAAGTTCGAGAAGCGCGGCCACCACGGCTGCCATCGCGGCGGCTGGCGCCATCGCGACCGCGGCGGCGACTCCGAGAGCCTCGGCCTGCGCTACTAGTCATCCGCGGGATCGTCCGTCTGGCTGACCACGCCGCGGCGGTGTGCGCGCGATGCTGATCTCGTGCGCCCGGTACCCGATCAAGGAGCGCCCAGCCTGCTGGCGATGTTCGCCGCCGGGACCCTCACCGTGCTCGG
>DASSUW010000289.1:0-5149 GCA_035706585.1 Solirubrobacteraceae bacterium
CGTGCTCGTCGTCGACGGCGCCGCCCTGTTCGCGTCCGCCGCCGGGGTCGAGGCGGTGCGCGCCGCGCTCGACGGCGCCTGGGACGCGATCCAGCCGGCGGCGCAGCACCCGATGCTCATCCTGCTGCTCGCGCCGCCGCCCGGCGACGCGCACGCCGAGGCGGCGCGGGCCGGGCTCGAGAACCTCGCGCGCACGCTGTCGATCGAGTGGGCGCGGCTGGGGATCCGCCCGGTGGCGATCCATCCCGGCACGGGGACGCCGGCGGGAGAGGTCGCGGAGCTCGCCGCGTTCCTGGCCTCTCCCGCCGGCGCCTACTACTCAGGCTGCCGCTTCGACCTGCGCTAGCGGCGCGGCCACGGCGGCTCGCTGCGCCCGGCGACCCGGCACCAGCAGCGCGACCACCGCGCCGACCGCGAGGACCGCGGCGCCGACCCAGATCGCGGCGGTCATGCCGCTCGTGTACGCCTCGGGCGACGCGTATGAGCCGTTGTTGGCGAACACCGTCGCCAGCACCGCGATGCCGAGCACGCCGCCCAGCTCGCGGATCGCGTTGGTCGCGCCCGACGCCTGGCCGGCCTCCTGCGGCCGGACCGCGCCGAGGACGGCGTTGGCGGCCGGCGCGAAGACCAGCGCCATGCCGGTGCCGGCCATCACGAACGGGATCACCAGCTCGCCGTACGGGACGCTGGGGCTCGAGATCGAGGCGAGCCAGCCGATCGCGCCGGCCTGCAGGGCGAGGCCGGCCGCCATCAGCGGCCGCGAGCCGATCCGGTCCGACAGCAGGCCCGCGATCGGGGCGATGATCATCGGCATGCCGGTCCACGGGAGCGTCCGCAGGCCGGCCTCGAGCGGCGAATAGCCCTGGGTCACCTGGAAGAACTGGGCGAGCAGGAAGATCGAGCCGAACACGCCGAAGTACATCGCGAACGAGACGCCGTTGACCGCGCTGAACGCCCGCGAGCGGAAGAACCGCAGCGGCAGCACCGGCTGCGGGGCGCGGTGCTCCCAGATCAGGAACGCGACCACGAGGACGCCGCCGGCGATCAGCGAGCCGAGGACGGTCGTGCTCGTCCAGCCGAGCTCGGCGCCGCGGACGATGCCGTAGACGATCCCGAGCAGGCCCGCACTGGCGAGCGCGACGCCCGGCAGGTCCAGCGACCGCGCCGGCCCGTAGCTCTCGGCCAGCTTGCGCCGCGCCAACGGGATGACGGCGAGGCCGACCGGGACGTTGATCCAGAAGATCCAGTGCCACGAGATGCCGTCGACGACCGCGCCGCCGACCAGCGGCCCGAGCGCGACGCCGAGGCCCGACACGCCCGACCACGCGCCGATCGCCAGGCCGCGCTTGTCGGCCGGGAACACGTCGGCGAGCAGCGTCAGCGTCAGCGGCGTCACGATCGCGGCGCCGACGCCCTGGATCGCACGCGCGGCGATCAGCGCGCCGGTGCTCGGCGCCAGCGCGGCAGCGGCCGAAGCGAGCGTGAAGATGCCGAGGCCGATGACGAACATGCGCCGGCGCCCGAAGCGATCGCCGAGCGCGGCGCCCGTGAGCAGCAGGACGGCGTACGTGAGCGTGTACGCGTTGACCGTCCATTCGAGCGACTGGATCGTCGCGCCCAGGTCGGCGCGGATCGACGGGAGTGCGGTCGTGACCACGAGGTTGTCGAGCACGACCATGAAGAGCGCCGCGGCCACGATGACGAACGTCCACGCGGGGCGTCGCGATTCTTGTTGTGAGTGATCACTAAGCATTTGGTGAGTATCGACTCACAAGCGCCCTGCGTCAAGGCCTCAGCGAGCGGATACGCGCCAAAGTTAGTGGTGACTCACAACCACGAACTGCGGCATTGAGGGAGCGTGGGTTTCTTCCCAACGATCCCCTGCGCGCGGTCGTGTGGGAACTTTCCTGCGTATAGCGTGGGTTTCTTCCCACGCACGACCGCCGCGGCGATCAATGGGAAGAAACCCACACTGAAGTCCGAGCCGGCGCGGCGCCTGGGCGGGCCGTTCAGCCCGCCCAGGGCACCTCGACCGAGTCCTCGGTCGGGCTGTCGCGCGCGACGACGTACTCCGCCGCCTCGGCGTCGGAGAGGTTGGTCAACAGGTGGGTCTCGCGCGGCGGGACGTAGACCATGTCCCCCGGGCCGATCGTGACCGTCTGCTCGAGCTGGTCACCCCACTTGACCTCCAGGCTGCCGGACAGCATGTAGACGGCGCTCTCGCAGGACTCGTGGTAGTGGGGCCGCGACTGGGCGCCCGCCGGTACGCGGAAGACGCCCATGTAGATGTTCGTGGCCCCCGTGGTCGCCTGCGAGATCTCGGCGCCGCCGACGACGCCACGAGCGGTGGCGCGGTCCTCGCCTGCTGGCTTGACGACCTTCATGGGGCCAGCCTAGTGCCATGACGCGCGCAGGCGCGCCAGCCCCTCCGCGATCTCGTCCGGCGGGTGGGCCGTGAACGAGAAGCGCAGCGCGGCCCGGTCGGGCGGGCCGGCGAAGAACGGGAAGCCCGGCACGAACGCGACGTCGCGCTCGAGCGCGCGCCGCAGCATCACCTCGGCGTCCCAGCCGTCCGGCAGCCGCGCCCAGACGAACATGCCGCCGTCCGGTCGGTTGTGCACCGACCCCGGCGGGAGCGCGTCGGCGAGCCCGGCGACCAGCGCGTCGCGGCGCGCGCCGTACTCCGCCCGCAGGTGCGCGATGTGCGCGTCGAGGTCGACGGCCGCCAGCCAGCGCGCTGCGGCCGCCTGGTCGATCGTCGACGAATGCAGGTCGGCCGCCTGCTTGGCGACCACGAGCGACGAGCGCAGCGGCGCCGGCGTGCGCACCCAGCCGATCCGGAGGCCGGGCGCCGCCACCTTCGACAGCGTGGACAGGTACAGCGTCCGGTCCTCGGCGCCCGGCACGGTCGCCAGGCTGGGCAGCGGCTCGCCGCGGTAGCGCAGCTCGCCGTACGGGTCGTCCTCGATCAGCCACAGGCCGTGGCGCTCGGCCACGGCCGCCAGCGCGCGCCGGCGCTCGAGCGGCAGCGTGCGGCCGGTCGGATTGTGGAACGTGGGGATCGTGTAGAGCAGGCGGGCCCCGCCCGCGGCCGCCGCCGCGACGGCGTCGGGGTCGAGGCCGTCCTCGTCGCAGGCGACCGGGACCACGCGCGCGCCCGCGAGCGAGAACGCCTGCAGCGCGGCCAGGTAGGAGGGCTCCTCCACGAGCACGACGTCGCCCGGCTCGATCAGCACGGTGGCGGCGAGCGTCAGCGCCTGCTGGGAACCGCTGCAGACGAGCACGTCGTCGGCCGCGGTGGCGAGGCCGCGGCCGGTGAGCCGCGCGGCGATCGCCGCCCGCAGGTCCGGGTCGCCCTCGGTGGTCGAGTACTGCAGCGTGCGCGCGGCGTCGCGCAGCGCGTCGGCGAACGCCGCGCTCAGGCCGGCGCCGTCGAACAGCTCGCCGGCCGGCAGGCCGCCGGCGAACGAGATGACGCCCGGCCGGGCGGTGAGGGCGAGGATCTCCCGCACCGGCGAGCTGCGCACGCCGCGCAGTCGGGCGGCGACAGCGGGTGCGCCGGGGCGCGACGTGGAGGCGGCGACAGCGGGCGGGGCGGCTGGAGCCGGCGGGGGAGAGGAAACGGCGTGGAGGGCGCGAGAGGTCGACACTGCAGTGCTCCTGGGTGGAAGGGACGCGACAACGGGCCACCGCCGCCGCCCGCGTCGGCGGGCCGGCTACACGACGGTGGCGGCGCGTACTCGGAGCACGACGCACAGGCTACGGCACCCATGCGCTGATGTCGATCAACGCCCCCTTGACTTCCGGGTGACTTCTGACAGAGGATGCGCAGAAGGCACTCACATGTCGGCAGAACTTGGATGGCGGCCAGGTTCGGGGATGGGCTGTTTCGTCAGCTGTTCAACCCGGAGGGGGAGTGAGCATGGGGCTGTCACGATGGACGCGGGCGCTTGTCGCGCTCGCGGTGGTCGTGCCGGCGTTCGCCGCGGCGACCGCGAACGCATCAACGCTGTCCGACGATGAGGCGGTGCCGCTCGGGTCGCGCGCGGACGCCGGCGAGTGGGACGAGAACGTCGCCAACATGGCAGAGGCGTTCCGCTACACCGCGGCCGCGGACGGGCCCGTCGACGCCGTCAACGTCAAGCTCGACCGGCGGTTCGTGTCGCGGCGGCAGAGCGCCCCCAACGCGCGCCTGATCGCCGGCATCTACGCCAACGGGAACGGGCGGCCGGGCGCGCTGCTCGGCAAGGGCACGCTGAACAGCTTCGACCACCGCGCCTGGAACACGGTCCCGATCACACCGGTCGAGCTCGAGAAGGGCGAGCGCTATTGGATCGCCGTGATGAGCCGCGGCGAGACGATCACGCTCAAGACGAGCACGTTCGGGCGCGGCACCGACCCGAGCGCCACGAGCCCGAAGAACATGAACGACCTGCCCGCCGCCTGGCGGCACGATCGGACGTTCGAGGGCGACTCGCCGGCGTCCCTGTACGCCGTCGAGCGCTACAGCGTCCTCGTCTTCACCAAGAACGCGACCGGCCAGACCGCCGAAGGCGTCGCCGCGCTGCGGGCGCTGCCCGACGCGCAAGAGGTGACGTTCGACGTCACCGACGACGCGACCGACTTCAACGACGCGAACCTCGCCAAGTACCGCGCGGTCGTGTTCCTCAACAACGCCGGCGAGCTGCTCGACGCGGCGCAGCAGGCCGCGTTCGAGAAGTACTTCAAGGGCGGCGGCGGCTTCCTCGGCATCCACTCGGCGATCGAGGCCGAGCCGGACTGGCAGTTCATGACCGACATCCTCGGCACGCGCGCCGACGGCCGTACCGACGCACTCGACGCGACGATCAAGGTCGCCGACCGCGTGCACGTCGCCAGCAAGGGCCTGCCCGAGTACTGGACCCGCAACGACCGCTGGTACAACTTCACCGGCAACGTCCGCGGCTTCTCGCACGTGCTCGCCACGGTCGACGAGAACACCTACACCGGCGGGACGGACGGCTTCGATCACCCGATCGCCTGGTGCAAGGACTACCAGGGCGGCCGCAGCTTCTACACGGGCGGCGGCGGCACGGCCGGGACGTACGGCACGAGCGGCTTCCGCCAGCACCTGGCCGGCGCGCTCGACTGGGCCGCGGGCAAGGCCGAC